>JAZNVG010000018.1:0-5128 GCA_045592705.1 Acutalibacteraceae bacterium
TCCAACGAAAAACATATCAATTGCAAACACAACGGATAGCAAAAATGAAATGATTTGTGTCATACGTTTCTCCTTTTATATCTGTTCCGCAAATTCTTATTTATCCATCTCTTTTTCTTCGGTAGCGGAAGCTCATTATACATAACGTTAAAATCTTTGCAAGGAAATCCCGGTCATCAACATCATCGACCAACAGCATTTCTTTTGCCCACTCATAAGGGAATTCTTAAGTTGCGTTAGATATAAGAGAAACAGCTGATTTAACGGGTTTCCAAAGCAGTTTGTCGTCATATATTCCGCCGTCAATATCGCTTTGTATGATATTTAATCCAATTCGGATAACTGTTCTAAAATGAAATCCAGATATTCTTTACTTGAAGGCATAATTGTACCTCATCGGATTTTTATTTATGCAGTCAAATTTCCGTAAATGTTCTCTTAATGACATTATCCTGAAGTGCTTCATTGAGGTTTACGAAATAATCGCTGTAGCCGCCGACACGGACAATAAGATTGCGGTGGTTATCAGGATGTTCTTTTGCATCAAGCAGGTCTTTGGGAGAAACAACCGTAACGGTGTATTGCTGACCGCCATATGAAAAAAATGTTTTTGCAAGAGCAATGAAAGAAGCTTTTCCTTTCTCGCTGTTAAACATTTTCTTTTCAAACTTATTCTGAAAAACAAATCCGCTGCAAGCATCGGTGTGGTTATACCTGAGAACGGATTTGATTTGTGCCGTTGGTCCGTTTGTATCCCGACCCGGTGTTGCGGCGATACTGTCCGCAAGGAGAGGTTCACCTTTAAGTTTTCCGTTTGGAAGAGCAGCAGTCTGACATCCGTAGCCTGCGGCACGGTTAAATGTACTGCATCCGCCTGTGAACACTCCGCCTCTGTATGTATTGTTACGCTTGAGAACGGTGAAGAAACGGTTGAGTGCACGTGCAGTTATCCGGTCAACATTTTCAATGTCATTTCCGAATTTTTCACAGTTCTTAAAATCGTGGTGAAGCTGCTCGTACCCTTCAAAGTTTTTGCTGAGAGCATCAATAAGCTCTGACATTGTGTATTTCTTTTCGTCGTAAACAAGTTTTTTAACTGCATAAAGACTGTCGCCTGCATCGGCAATACCCTCTGCAAGAATCTGTCCGTGATTATAAAGCGGACCTCCGTTTCGGTAGTCACGACCTTTTTCAAGACAACCCTCAATAAGACAGGAGCGAAAAGGATGAGGTTCAAACACACCACGAAGGTGCTGATATGTGTTTGCACTGCTGCAGGAATTATATGTTACATATTCGAGCTGATCCATAAAAGCCCGTTCAAATCTCTCGTAGGTTGCAAAGGTTCTCGGGTCGCCCGTTTTAATGGAAACTTTTTCGCCGTTCATTGCATTCACGCCGTTATGAAGTGCAAATTCAAGACACTTGGCAAAAACAACTTCACCGTCTTCAAGACCCATATGACTTTTCCCGAGAATATCTATCTGATTACAGCCGTTCATGCAGTAATCGTGGCTGTCTTCTGGTGGAATGCCTATCTTTTCAAGTGCAGCACAAACAACATCATCATTGTAGAGCGCGGGAAGTCCCGTTCCTGTCGCAAGAGTATCTGCAATGGCATTCCAGAGTTTGTCGGGTGTGTTTCTGTGAATGCGGCAAGTCAGGTTAGGCGTGTTGTAGCCTTTCTTTCTTACTATATCAAGAATATCATATGTAAGCCTATTAGATTCGTCATTCCAATTCTCGTCGCTGCCCGAAATACAGAGATTCCAGGAACGGTGGTCGTGGAAATAATCCCACAGTCTATCAAGTAAATCGCTTATCTCTTCTTTATTTTCGGTTTTTGAATATGCGGGATACATATATTGGTCAAAACGGCCAGGAGAATCACTTCCGTCAAGGGCAAAGATGAGCATAAAAGAACACATTGCGGATGTGAAGTCATAAGCGGGCTTCTTAGGTACGGTTTCAAATGCCTTTGCCACGCGAAGAAGAAATGCTTTGTCATCGGATTTTTCGCAGTTTTCAGCCTTTTCAAGAGCAGATAAACGGTATCTTTCACCGATGATATCTATTGCATCAAGGGCATAGGAACAAGAACGGTAAAACCAAGCCTCGTCAGGATATTTATCACGGTTTTCGGCGATGATTGAACGGATATGGTCTGTACCGTAATTGATTATTCTGCCGTAATCCGGGTTGGAATGGCCGCCCCAACCGCCGCCCCATTCGGCACCTGAACGGTCAAGAGTTTCGGTTGAATCGCAAAAAAGTCTTTTTGCCTTATCTTTAAAAAGCTTTAATTCACGCAGATATTTGTTAAGTGTTTCTCTGTATTCAGGGAATTCTTCTGTAAGTTTAAGAATATTTTCATCAGAAACCCAAAGCCCTTCTGACGGAGAGTAACCTGAGCTGCCGTATTTTGATTCGAATGCTGTTTCAGGAAGCAATCGGCGTGAAAACTTAATCTCGATATTCTTTGAGGCATAAAGCAGAGCAAGACCGACTCTCTCGCCGTGTTCGAGAGTCTCATCAAGAAAATATCCGTAAAGGAAAGGATCGATTTTTACTATATCTGTCATAAAGACACCTCTTTTACGTTGATACTCTCACTTCTGTGCCGTGAGAAGCAAACAGCGAACACCAGCGGGATATATCCGCATCACTTGCACTTTCGTGAACATACGGAGAGTTGATACCGATTTTTTCGGATTTTCCTATGCCGAGAGTATGATAAGGCATAATCTCCGCATATCTGTACTGCGCTTTATTTTTATTAAGGAAATAAGCAAGCAAGGCAATATCCTCATCGCTGTCATTACAATCGGGAATCAAGGGCATCCTGATAATGATATCCGCACCTTCGTCCATAAGATAAAGAAGATTCGAAATAATATGAGCATTATCTGAGCCCGTAAGCTTGCGGTGGCGTTCGGGGTCAATACATTTTATGTCATACAGAAAAGTTGTGCCGAGAGCGACGGCTTTTTCGTAGAATTCACGTGAACCGATACCGCAGGTTTCTATGGCAATTGAAATTCCTGCATCCTTTGCAAGAGCGAGAAGCTCCAATGTGAATTCAGGCTGATTTGACGGTTCACCGCCCGTAACGGTGAGTCCGCCTCCTGATGTATCATAAAATATCTTATCTTTTATAACTTCATCAAGAACTTTCGAAGCAGCCATTTCATTACCGATAACTTCATTGGCATCGTTAAGGCAGATTTCGGTACACTTGCCGCACTTCATACACTCTTCACGGTTAATCTTCAGTATGCCGTTTTCTGTTGTGCGTGCGGAACAACCTGCAAGGCATCTGCCACATGATGAGCATTTCTGTTTATTAAAGGAAAGTGTGGGTGTTTTTTCAAGGCTTTCGGGATTGTGGCACCAGATACACCTGAGGGGACAGCCCTTCAGGAAAACACAGGTGCGAATACCGTCGCCATCGTGTATGCAAAAATTCTGGATGTTAAATATTATTCCGTTCACTTTATGCTCACCAACTTTCTGAGTCTATTATACCACTTTGATAAATAAAAAGGCAACAGCAAAAATACCGTTGCCTTTGTGTGGATACTGATCGGGTTTTGTCTGATAAATTCTTATTTGTCTGATGCACTTAACCTGTGCAGTAATTACAACATTGCACCGTTTTCCGTGAGCTTTTTTTGCAATGCTTTTGTATCAACTGTATGCACATTTTTATTTGTGTTATGCGCTATGGCAACTGCCGTGCCTGCAGCTTCACCCAAGCAACAGCAAATCGGCATTATTCTGACCGATGCCTGAGCCTCGTGTGTTGCAGAAATGCAACGACCGGCAACAAGAAGATTATCATATTCTTTCGGCAAAAGCGAGCGGTAAGGAATAGTATAATATTCTCCGTCACCGAAATATCTGTGGCTTGTGCCTGTTCCCGTAGGACTGTGAATATCTATATCGTAATTTCCGAGTGCAATTGAATCCTCGAAGCGTGTGCAGTTTATGAGTTCATCGCCTGAGAGGATGTGAACGCCTTTAAGCTTTCTGCTCTCTCTGACACCGATGTTGACTGCAACGGAAATCAAAGCACTTTCATTGAATGCGGCTGAATTTTCTTTCAAAAATCCGATAAGCTCGTGAATTTGTTTTCTTGCAATAACTTCCGCCTTGCTTACATCGAACGGATTTGTCGGGTGAAGCATTACAACACGGGTTGAGTTGAAATGCAGAACATCTTCACCCACACCGAAGAAAACAAGAATGTTCTCTCTTGGATTTGTTATTTCGCCCTTCGCCTGTTTTTCTTTGTAAAGCTCTTGCAGACGGGGTCTTTCTTCGGTAAAAAGGTCAAGGTCAACTCCGCTCATTCTGAAACAGGTTGTCATCGGCTGACAAAGGCTGTCGCTTTCGCGGCCCAACTGATAATCACAACCTGCAAGATAAAACAAATCTCCGTCACCTGTTGCATCAATAAAGAAATCTGCTTCAACCGTTATTTTTTGTGCTTTTGCAGTGATTTCAACAGATGATATTTTTCTGTTATTGGTTTTTACATCATATACAACAGCGTGAAAAAGAACGTCAACACCCGCTTCGGCTGTCATATCATCAAGAACTATTTTTAAATATTCAGAATTGAATTCGTGATCTTTGCAATCATCAACATATCTGTCGTGACGCACTTTCATTTCCTTGAAAATTCCTTGAGAGAGATATTTTTTGCAGATATCGCTACCGTCTTTTTGCTTCGTCCAATAAGGCATAAAGGGGTAAACAAGGTTGTTGGAGATTGCGCCTCCGAGACAGCCTGATTTTTCAACAAGTAAAACAGTCAAACCTTCACGTGCGGCGCTGACTGCCGCCGCAACGCCGCTGAGTCCTCCGCCTGCAACAACAAGATTATATTTCATAACAATACCTCTGAATTTTAAAGTTTTTATTTATCTGAATTAAATTTATCATAACACGGGCGGATTTTACTGTCAACTTCATTCCATTCATCCAAATGAGTTTTCGCTTGTTTTATGCGGTTTTGACGCTTGAAAAGAGGACATTGCACGAGCTTGTGCAATGCCCATTCTCATTATTCCTCTGTTGTTTTGGTTACGGAAGGAATTGAAATGCAGCTTGAAACTGTTTCTAC
>JAZNVG010000019.1:0-8480 GCA_045592705.1 Acutalibacteraceae bacterium
CTGCGGCTGCCATCTCTCTGCCGGATACTGTGGGATGGTTGGCATTGATTGCTGTACCTGTGCCTGCGTCACCGAATTTGTGTGCAACACCTGTATCAGATGTTTCAAAGAAATCACGGCTGAAGAATGAAGTGAGAGCTGCAATACCTACATAGTAGTTTGTCTTGAGGTATTCTCTGACTGTGAGTGTGTCACCGGCTTCAACATAGAAGTCTGTGAGTTCCAACTGACCCTTGTCATTGGTTTCATAAATGTCTGTTGCGTAGTATGCATAAAGATAACCTGCATACTCTGTGTCAAGTTCAGCAACTGTTTTTACATTGCTTGTGCCTGCTGCGGAAGCAACGGGAGCGAGTGTGAAAACGCCGCTAAGACATGAGATTGTTCCGACAAGCATTACAAGTGCGAGAACAACGCTCAAAGCCTTTTTGAGTGTGGACATAGCTTTTTCCTCCAAACATAATTTTTTCCGTGAACACACGGTTTTTTACCTTTTGTAAATTCCGTCTGTCGAAACATCAACAACGGAAATTCAAAGACACATAATTATTGCATATTTTTTTAAGATATTCAAGCTATTATAATATATTTTAAAGGAGCCTTAATGTTTTTCGGCAGTATGTACAAACCGAGCTTGTCAAATTCGTGCAATTCCACCACGCCTTGCCGCCTCTGCAACCGCCGCAGAAACAGCCGGAACAACCCTTTCATCAAAGGCTTTGGGTAAAACATATTCCTCGCAAAGTTCGCTGTCGGAAACAAGCGAAGCAATTGCTTTTGCCGCGGCAAGCTTCATTTCCTCGGTTATATCCTTCGCCCTGACATCGAGTGCACCGCGGAAAATACCGGGGAAAGCGAGCACATTATTAATCTGATTGGGGAAATCGCTTCTGCCCGTGCCGACAACCCTTGCACCCGCTTTTTTGGCAAGGTCCGGCATTATTTCGGGTACGGGATTTGCCATCGGCATAACAACGGCATCTTTAGCCATTGAGGCAATCATTTCCTCGCTGACAATACCGGGAGCGGAAACACCGACAAAAACATCCGCACCGCGCATTGCATCGGCAAGTGTGCCGGTTATGCACTTTTTATTGGTGAACTCCGCAAGCTGTGCAAAAGCCTCAGAAAGCGGCTGACCCTTGCAGATAATCCCCTGCCTGTCACTCATAATGATGTTACCGGCGCCGCAGGCATTGAGAAGACGTGCAATTGCCGCACCCGCCGAGCCTGCACCGCTGATTGCAACGGTACAGGCAGCAAGATTTTTGCCCACAACTTTTAATGAGTTGAGCACAGCCGCAAGCACAACCACCGCCGTGCCGTGCTGGTCATCGTGAAAAACGGGAATATCCGTACATTCTTTTAACTTTCTTTCAATTTCAAAGCAACGGGGCGCAGAAATATCCTCAAGATTGATTCCGCCGAAGCTGCCCGCAAGCAGAGAAACCGTTCTGACAATTTCGTCAACATCCTTTGAACGCACACAAAGCGGAATTGCGTCAATATCGGCAAACTCCTTGAACAGCAGGCATTTTCCTTCCATAACGGGCATACCTGCCTCGGGACCGATGTCACCGAGGCCCAGCACCGCCGTACCGTCGGTTACAACGGCAACAGTATTGTGGCGACGAGTAAGCTCATAGCTTTTGTTGACATCTTTCTGTATTTCAAGGCAGGGTGCCGCGACACCGGGAGTGTAAGCAAGGGACAAATCTTCCTTTGTTTTTGCAGTAGTACGCGGTGCGATTTCAAGTTTACCCTTCCACTCATAGTGCTTTCTGAGCGATCGCTCATAATAATCCATTTTTATTTTTCCTCCCAGCCTTTCGCTCTTTCAACGGCACGTTTCCAACCGCCGTAAATTCCGTCACGTTCTTCCTTTGTCTTGACGGGTGAGAAAACACGTTCAACGCGGCGATTTTCAAGAATTTCAGCCTTGTCTTTCCAGAATCCGACGGCGAGTCCCGCAAGATATGCCGCACCGAGCGCGGTTGTTTCAACGGTCCGGGGGCGGTTTACATCGCACTGAATCATATCAGCCTGCATCTGCATCATAACATTGCTGACACTTGCACCGCCGTCAACACGCAGTTCCGTGAAATCAATACCGGAATCATTCTTCATTGCCTCAAGCAAATCGGTTGTCTGATAAGTTATTGCCTCGAGCACACTGCGTGCAATGTGGGCACGGTTTACACCGCGCGTAAGACCGACAATGCATCCGCGTGCATACATATCCCAATAAGGCGCACCCAGACCCGTGAAAGCGGGAACAAAGTAGATTCCGTTTGCATCGGGAACGCTTTCGGCAAGCTCATCACAACGGGGCGCCGAATCAATCATATGCACCTCATCACGAAGCCATTTGATTACCGAGCCGGCGTTAAATGCCGATCCTTCAATGGCATATTCAACCTCATCACCAATGCCCCAGGCGACACCGGTAAGAAGGTTGTTTTCTGATTTTACACGGGTTTTACCTGTGTTCATAAGCAGGAAGCAGCCCGTGCCGTAGGTGTTTTTCGCCTGACCCGGTTCAAAGCAAGCCTGACCGAAAAGGGCGGCTGGCTGGTCACCGACGGCACCGCAAATCGGCACGCCGACAAGGGCTTCAAGACCGATAATTCCGCGCGCAACCTCGCCGTAAACGGCACTTGAAGGCACAGGCTTCGGCAGAATGGACATAGGGATACCGAGCGCCTGACAAAGATGCTCATCCCAACAAAGTTTATCAACATCAAAAAGCATTGTTCTTGATGCATTCGAATAGTCGGTTACGTGGGCTTTTCCGCCCGTGAGATTCCAGATAAGCCACGTTTCAACCGTGCCGAAAAGCAGACGGTTTTCGTCGGCAAGGCGTCTTGCCTCGGGCACATTGTCGAAAATCCACTTGATTTTTGTGGCGGAAAAATACGCATCAACCAGCAGACCCGTTTTGTCTTTAATGTACTCTTCAAGACCCTGAGCCTTGATTTCTTCGCACATCTGTGCCGTGCGGCGGCACTGCCACACAATCGCATTATAAACGGGTTTGCCGGTGTTTCTGTCCCACAGAATTGTTGTTTCGCGCTGGTTGGTAATGCCGATTGCGGCAATGTTTTCGGCGCTGTAATCACCTGCCGCAAGCACGCCGGTCACGGACTGAAACTGGCTGAAAAGGATTGCCATCGGGTCATGCTCAACCCAACCGGACTTGGGATAAATCTGTTCAAATTCATTTTGTGACTTGGCAATTATACTGCCCTCTTTGTCAAAAATTATTGCGCGAGAGCTTGTTGTACCCTGATCGAGTGCAAGAACATATTTCTTCACGTTTGTCTCCCTTTCCGTAGCTTATTTAAGGTTAAAATATTCCGCCGCATTGTTGAACGAAATATCTTTTACAATCTGAGTAAGGATCTCTTCATCCCACGGATAAAGTCCTTTTTCAACCATATCACCGACAAGACCACAGAGGATACGGCGGAAATATTCGTGACGGGGATATGAAAGGAATGAACGGGAATCGGTAACCATGCCGACGAATTTGCTCAGCGCGCCAAGGTTACCCAGTGCCTTCATCTGTTCTCTCATACCGTCAAGGTTGTCGTTGAACCACCAGGCTGAGCCGAACTGGATTTTGCTTGCCGCTTCACTGTTCTGGAAATTGCCGAGCATTGAGCCGAGAACATAGTTATCCTTGGGATTGAGGGTGAAAAGAATTGTTTTGGGCAGGCTTTCTTCAACCGCAAGACTGTCAAGCAGACGGGAAAGCTTCTGTGCGATTTCAAGGTCGCAGATTGAGTCATAACCCGTATCGGGACCAAGCTTTTTAAACATAAGAGTATTGTTGTTGCGCATTGCGCCGATGTGAAGCTCCATACCCCAACCGCGTGCGGCATATTCCTTGGCAAAGAAGCGCATAAGCTCGGTTTTATACTGTTCTGCTTCATATTCTGTTAATTCTTCGCCGCCAACGGCTTTTGCAAAAATTGCTTCAAGCTCGTCATCGGTTGCACGTGCATAGGGCGGTGCGGCAAAAGCGTGGTCACTTGCGCGGCAACCGTGCTGTGCAAAAAACTCAATTCTGTCGCCAAGGACGGCAACAAGCTTTTTATAAGAATCAATTTTAACACCTGCCGTCTTTTCAAGGGCAACAAGCCAATCCGTCCAACCGGGAAGATCGACATTGAGTGCTTTGTCGGGTCTGAAAGCCGGAATAACCTTGCACTTGAAGGTTTCATCCTGTGCAATCAGCTCGTGATATTCGAGAGTATCGGCGGAATCGTCGGTTGTGCAAACGCAGACAACATTAGATTTTGTGATAAGATCGCGGGGTTTAAAGCCGTCTGCCGCAATTTTTGCATTTGCTTCTTCCCAGATTTTGTCACAGGTTTTTGCCGAAAGAGGCTCATAAATATCAAAATATCTCTGTAATTCAAGGTGAGTCCAATGATAAAGGGGATTGCCTATAAGCAGAGGCATAATGCCTGCCCATGCCTTGAATTTTTCGTAATCACTTGCATCGCCCGTGATGTATTTTTCGTCAATACCGCAAGAGCGCATTGCGCGCCATTTGTAGTGGTCACCGTAAAGCCAGAGAGCTGTAATATTTTCGGGGGTTTTGTTTTCATAGATTTCCTTGGGTGAAAGATGACAGTGCCAGTCAAAAATCGGCATTTCGTCAGCTGCCTCAAAAAGTCTGAGTGCAGGCTCATTATCAAGCAGAAAATCTTTTCCCATAAATTCTTTCACGGTCATTACTCCTTTTTATACAGAAAATTAACTGCATATAGTCATTATAATCATACCACAAACAGCAGATTTTGCAAGAAAAAATATTGGGATACCCCGAAGGATATCCCAATATTATAAATGTAATTAAATTAATCAGTCAGCTTTGGGAGCGTAGAGATCCTGAAGTCTGAGGAGATGGTCATATCTTTCAACAGATTCCTTCTCAGCAAGCTCGAAGAGAGCAGCAGCTCTTTCGGGGAAGGAACGTGTGAGTGATGAATAACGAGCCTCGTTCATAAGGAAGTCGCGATAGCTGCCTGTTGCGGGCTTGCTGTCGATTACGAAGGGATTCTTGCCCTGTGCTTTGAGAGAGGGATTGAAGCGGAACATATTCCAGTAACCGCACTCAACAGCCTTCTTCATCTCGTTCTGGCAGTTGATCATGCCGCCCTTGATGGAGTGCATTTCGCAGGGAGCATAAGCGATGATGATTGAGGGACCCTTGTAAGCTTCAGCTTCTGTGATAGCCTTGATTGTCTGGTTCATGTTTGCGCCCATAGCAATCTGTGCAACGTAAACATAACCGTAGCTCATTGCGATTTCAGCAAGGCTCTTCTTAGCAATTGCCTTACCTGCAGCAGCGAACTGTGCAACCTGACCGATCTGTGAAGCCTTGGAAGCCTGACCGCCGGTATTGGAGTAAACTTCGGTATCGAATACCATGATGTTTACATCTTCGCCGGAAGCGAGAACGTGGTCAACACCGCCGAAGCCGATGTCATAAGCCCAACCGTCGCCGCCGAAGATCCATA
Organism: Acutalibacteraceae bacterium; assembly: GCA_045592705.1. Lineage (GTDB taxonomy): Bacteria > Bacillota > Clostridia > Oscillospirales > Acutalibacteraceae > CAG-177. The sequence goes on from JAZNVG010000019.1 coordinate 5,532, forward strand.
CGGACTTCTTGGAGAGGTATTCTTTATTTTCAACAACGCTCTTGCAGAGGTCGCAGTCAATACCTTCGAGAGCAGCTACGAGAGCCTCTGTTGCAGCGGTGTTCTTGTCGCCGTCATCAACGGTGTCAAGATATGCCTGGCAAGCAGCCTTGAGTTCGTCGGAAGCCTTGTCGGAAGCGGCAATCTCGTTAACCTTAGCGATAAGGCTGTTGCGGATTGCGTTCTGACCGAGATACATACCGAAGCCGTGCTCTGCGTTATCTTCAAAGAGGGAGTTAGCCCAAGCGGGACCGTGACCGTCTTTGTTTGTTGTGTAGGGTGATGTTGCAGCGGGGCCGCCCCAGATGGAGGAACAACCTGTTGCGTTGGAGATGTACATTCTGTCGCCGAAGAGCTGAGTGATAAGACGTGCATAAGCAGTCTCAGCACAGCCTGCGCAGGAACCGGAGAACTCAAGGAGAGGAGTCTTGTACTGGCTGCCGATAACAGTTGAATCAGCGAGGTCGCTCTTAACTGTTACGTTTTCAACCATGTAATCAAAGACTGCCTGCTGGTCATCCTGTGTTTCTCTTGCAACCATCTTGAGAGATGCTGTCGGGCAGACGCCTACGCAGACGCCGCAACCCATACAATCGAGAGGAGAAACTGCAAGTGAATACTTGTAAGCATCCTTGCCCTTACCCTTCTTGTCAACAATCTTTGCGTTTGCGGGAGCAGCGGCAGCCTCATCAGCAGTAAGAGCATAGGGGCGGATTGTTGCGTGCGGGCAGACATATGAACACTGGTTACACTGAGCACACTTTGCGGGATCCCATTCGGGAACGACAACGGCAACACCGCGCTTTTCATAAGCGGAAGCGCCCTGTTCAAATGTACCGTCAGCGTGATCCATAAATACGGATACGGGAAGAGAATCGCCGTCCATAAGACCGACGGGCTTCATGATGGAGTCAACCATCTTGACAAGCTTTGCGGGGCCCTTTTCTGTGGACTCAACTGCAACGTCAGCTGCATTTGCCCAGTCAGCGGGAACTTCAATCTTCTTGAATGCACCGAAGCCTGCATCGATAGCCTTGTGGTTCATGTCAACAATATCCTGACCCTTCTTGAGGAAGGACTTTGTTGCGGCATCCTTCATGTAAGCGATAGCTTCGTCTCTGGGAAGAACGTTTGCAAGGGCGAAGAAAGCAGCCTGAAGGATTGTATTTGTACGCTTGCCGAGACCGATTTCAACAGCAAGGTCAATAGCATTAACTGTGTAAAGCTGAATGTTGTTTTCAGCAATGTAGCGTTTTGTTTCGCCGTTAAGCTTCTGAGCAAGCTCAGCCTCATCCCACTGGCAGTTGATGAGGAATACGCCGCCGGGCTTAACATCATTGACCATCTTATAGCCTTTTTCAACATAAGAGGGGTTGTGGCAGGCTACGAAGTCAGCTTTGTTGATGTAGTATGAGCTCTTGATGGGGTTATCGCCGAAACGAAGGTGAGAAATGGTGATACCGCCGGTCTTCTTGGAGTCATACTGGAAGTATGCCTGAACATATTTATCAGTGTGGTCACCGATAATCTTGATGGAGTTCTTGTTTGCGCCGACTGTGCCGTCACCGCCGAGACCCCAGAACTTGCACTCAATTGTGCCGGGAGCAGCTGTGATGGGAGCGGGCTTCTCTTCAAGAGAAAGGTTGGTAACATCGTCGTGGATGCCGATTGTGAACTGTGCCTTGGGAGCATCCTTTGCAAGCTCATCATATACAGCGAAGATGCTTGAGGGAGGAGTATCCTTAGAACCGAGACCGTAACGGCCGCCGAATACCTGAGCGGATGTGCCGGTTGCGTTGAGAGCGGCAACAACATCAAGGTAAAGAGGCTCGCCGAGTGAGCCGGGTTCCTTTGTTCTGTCAAGAACAGCAATCTTCTTGACTGTTGAGGGAAGAGCTGCAACAAACTTCTCAGCAGAGAAAGGTCTGTAAAGACGGACTTTGACAAGACCGACTTTTTCGCCCTTTGCAAGAAGGGTGTCGATAACTTCTTCTGCTACGTCACAGACAGAGCCCATTGCAACAATAACCTTGTCAGCATCGGGTGCACCGTAGTAGTTGAAAAGCTTATAATCAGTGCCGAGTTTGGCATTGACTTTGTCCATATATTCCTCAACAATAGCGGGAACTGCATCGTAATACTTGTTGCAGGCCTCACGGTGCTGGAAGAAGATATCACCGTTTTCGTGTGAACCGCGCATTACGGGACGCTCGGGGTTGAGAGCTCTTTTGCGGAAAGCTGCAACTGCGTCCATATCGCACATTTCTTTAAGATCCTCATAATCCCAGATTTTAATCTTCTGGAGCTCGTGAGAGGTGCGGAAACCGTCAAAGAAGTTGATGAAGGGAACGCGGCTCTTGATTGTTGCAAGGTGAGCAACGGCACCAAGGTCCATAACTTCCTGTGTGTTTGTTTCGGCAAGCATTGCGAAACCTGTCTGACGGCAGGCATAAACGTCTGAATGGTCGCCGAAAATATTAAGAGCGTGTGAAGCTACGCAACGGGCAGAAACGTGGAAAACTGAGGGAAGAAGTTCGCCCGCGATTTTGTACATGTTGGGGATCATAAGAAGAAGACCCTGAGAAGCCGTATAGGTTGTGGTGAGAGCACCTGCCGCAAGAGAGCCGTGAACCGTGCCGGCTGCGCCTGCTTCAGACTGCATTTCGGTAACGGCTACTTCGCGGCCGAAGATGTTCTTGAGTCCGGTAGCGGACCAAGCATCCGTCAATTCCGCCATAACGCTGGAAGGGGTGATGGGGTAAATACCTGCAACTTCTGTGAATGCATATGACACATAAGCAGCGGCATTGTTACCGTCCATGGTTTTCATTTTTCTAGCCATAGTTTTTCCTCCTGTGATAATATAGTAAATTTAATTTATAAGTATTATAAAAACACCACCAATTATAT
>JAZNVG010000020.1:0-9390 GCA_045592705.1 Acutalibacteraceae bacterium
GATACAGACGCTCCCGAACTCAAGCCCATCTGGGATCTCATGGACGCTGTTGACAGCTACATTCCCACACCCGAACGTAAGGCTGACCTTCCCTTCCTTATGCCCGTTGAAGACGTTTTCACAATCACCGGCCGTGGCACAGTTGCTACAGGTAGAGTTGAGCGTGGACAGCTCAAGACAGGCGAAGAAATCGAAATCGTTGGTCTCTCTGACGAAAAGAGAAAGACTGTTGTTACAGGTATCGAAATGTTCCGCAAGATCCTCGACTATGCTGAGGCTGGCGACAACATCGGTGCTCTCCTTCGTGGTGTTCAGAGAACAGAAATCGAACGTGGTCAGGTTCTTTCAAAGCCCGGCTCAATTCAGCCCCACACAAAGTTTGTCGGTCAGGTTTACGTCCTTACTAAGGAAGAAGGCGGCCGTCACACACCTTTCTTCAACAACTATCGTCCCCAGTTCTATTTCAGAACTACTGACGTTACAGGTGTTATCAACCTTCCCGAAGGCACAGAAATGTGCATGCCCGGCGACAACGTCGACATGAAGGTTGAACTCATCACTCCCATCGCTATTGAAAAGGGTCTCCGTTTCGCTATCCGTGAAGGCGGCAGAACTGTTGGTTCAGGCGTTGTTATCGAAATCGACGAAGACTAATTCCTGATTTAAAGAAGAATCCCTCTGCTCTCGGGCAGAGGGATTTTTTGATTGTGATAAAGTTGCTGATTGCCGTTTTTAAATTGATTTGCGGCAAGCAGTCTTACCGTGTTACGGTACTTTAATACAGAATTATGGACGGGTAGTCGATTAATACTTCAGATAATCTCCAAAATTTTCTTGAATTCTTCGCTGTTTTTAAATTCTTCAGACAGCTCGGGTCTGTTTACCAGACCTTCTTTTACGTCCTCCAAGAATGAGCCTTCCCAGAATCGGTATGCTCTCGTTTTGTCAAATTCAAGTCCCTTCACTGCGTTTGAAGTATGAACAAGAACATCAGGCATTTCATCATATCTTTTTGCAAGAGTAAGGGCTTTTTCAAAATATTCAAGTGCACATTTTTCATCGCCCGCAAGATATTTTTTAACACCAAGTCTTTGATAATAAATTACCATAAGATAATGACTTTTGCCGTAGTCGCCGTCAGGCATAACAGCTTCGACAAGTTTCAGATATGCCTCGGAAATGTTGTCGTCGGCATCAAGAAAACTCTTGTGTTTTCTGTTCATGATTTCACCGAAAAGGCGGAGCATCTCAGAAATGCCGTTTGCACAGGCAACGGCACGTTTTTCATCATCGTGGGGATACATATACATCGCTTCGTAGTCCCTGGTATTCTGCATAATCGGCATCTGCTCAAGAATCTTTTCCGCATCGGCAATATCAACACCGCTGTTTCTGATAAGACTCAAGTCACGCAGATAACGGCACATAAGCTTCTTTGTCCATATTCTGATGCTGTCAACGGTGCAGTAAGTCTGCACGGTGTCATAAACTCTCTGCACTTCTGCTTTAATTGAAATAAGATAATCGTCATCATACTGCGCATGGATAAGTGTGTTTAAATATTTTGCCAGCAGGTCATAATTGCCGGGGAATTCTTCAGTTGCGGTTTTGAGCATATCCTTTGCTTCGTTAATCTTTCCCTCACTACACAGACGGGAATATTTTTTGCAGTATTCATTGATCTTTTTCTCTTTTTCAATCATATCTGTACCGAGAAGGCTGTCAACGGTAACACCGAAGAATGATGCGATTGTCGGAAGCATGGTTATGTCAGGATAGGTTTCACCGCGCTCCCATTTGCTGACTGCTTGGAATGACATACCGAGGAAATCTGCGAGTGCCTCCTGAGTGAGGTCCTTTGATTTGCGAAGCTTTTTAAGGTTTTCTCCGAAATAGATTGTCATAGTATATCACCTTTCAATTGTTAAAGTTAACCCGGCCTTGGTTACAGCCCTATAATAACAGTTGTTTGAAAAAGAAACAATAACCCATTCATTGAAACAAATTCTCCCGACAAGAGAATTTTTCTACCAAAAGTATCTTTATCCGGCCGAAAATAATAACTCCCTCTGAAAAAAAACAGAGGGAGATTAATGCTATATTGTTTCACCCAAGCAAAAGTCACCGTCAACACCGATGATTTTTGCTTTAATTATTTTACCGCATTCGCACTCGCCATTGATTCTGACAGGTGTGTAGTTTGCCGTATAACCCTGGAACATTCCGTTTCGCACGCGCTCTTCAACAAGCACCTCAACGGTTTTTCCCACTTGCGCCGACAGAAAGTTCTGTCTGATTTCGTTTGTGGCAGCAATCATTTTTGCGGCGCGGTCTTGCTTAACAACATTCGGGATTTGGTCGGGCATTCGCGCGGCAGGTGTTGCACCACGGCGAGAATAGGGGAAAACGTGAGCCTTTTCAAATCCGACCTTCTGCGCAAAGGCGAGTGATTCGGCAAAATCCTCGTCACTCTCACCGGGAAAACCGACCATAATATCCGTTGTGATTGTTGCATCGGTAAATTTGTCACGCAGCTTGCGACAAAGCTCGTAATATTCCTCTGCCGTGTAATGTCTGTTCATTCTTTTTAGTGTTTTACTGCAACCGCTTTGCAGGGAAATATGAAACTGCGGACAGAATTTTTCCGTTTTACAAAGCTTGTCAAGAATTTCGTCGGTCATATGGTCAGGCTCAAGAGAGCCGAGTCGGATTCGCTTTATCCCGTCAATCTTAGCCGTTTCTGCAACCGCATCGGCGATATCGGCTTCGTGCGTATCTGTGCCGTAAGCGGAAAGATTGATGCCCACAAGCACGATTTCGCTGTATCCGTTGCTTGCAAGCGTCTGAGCCTCATTAATCAACACATTCAGCGGCTTTGACCTTACTCGACCTCTTGCATAAGGAATAATGCAGTAAGAACAGAAACGGTTGCAGCCGTCTTCAATTTTGATGTTTGCCCTTGTGCGCTCGTGCAGGCAGGTGATTATGTCACCGGAAAACGGTTCACCGCTTTTGTGCTCATCCACCTCTGTAATGCGTACCTTGTCGGCAAAATATCTTTCAAGCAATGCGGGCAGGGCGGTGTTTGACTTGTTGCCGATTACAATATCCGCCTGCTCAAGTGCATAAGCCTCTTCTTTGAATGCCTGCGGCAGACAACCCGTCAGCACAACAACGCTGTAGGGGTTTTCTCTTTTATAACGGCGCACGGTCTGGCGCACCTTTCGGTCACTTTCGGCAGTGACGGTGCAGGAATTTATTACAAAAATGTCGGCGGGGCAGTCAGGGGATACAATTTCATAACCGCGTTTTTCCAACGCCTGCACCATTGCCTGCGTTTCGTATTGATTTACTTTACAGCCGAGTGTTATAAAAGCCGCCTTCATTTTTTCACCCCTGAGTCGATACATAATGAAAATATTATAACCTACTTTTGCCGTTAAAGCAAGTAAAACGAATATCCGACCGTGCTAAATGCATATATTTATCGTGGAAAACTTTCCCGAAAGGAAGGATATTAATGAAAAGAGCAGCAAAAATATTAATAAGTGTGATTTTATGTGTTGTGACCGGTTTTTCTTTTACGGCTTATGCGGATGTACAGGATGAGGAAAATCCGTCCGTTGCCGTTTCCTCAAGTGCAGGTTTACCGTTTGAAATAAAAGCAAAATCTGCTGTGCTGATGGATGTTACAACGGGCAGAGTGCTGCTTAAAATGAATGAAAATGAACGACTTTTTCCTGCATCCGTCACAAAAATAATGCCGCTCCTTCTTTTTATGGAAGCGATTGATGAGGGCAGGATGTCACTTGGCGATACGGTAGTTGCATCGGCAAATGCCGCATCAAAGGGCGGCTCTCAGATATGGCTTAAAGAGGGCGAAAGCATGAGCGTTGCTGACCTGCTCAAAGCAACCGCCGTTTACAGTGCAAATGATGCCTGTACGGCACTTGGCGAAGCACTTGCGGGCAGTGAAGAGGCTTTTGTAAACCTGCTTAATTCACGCGCTAAAGAGCTTGGAATGGCTGACACTCATTTTGACAACTGCACCGGTCTTGACGATGAAACGGATACGCATCTGACGACTGCGCTTGACGTTGCAATTATGTCGCGCGAACTGTTAAAACACGAAAGAATTACAGATTATACTACAATCTGGATGGATTCTGTGCGAAACGGTGAAACGGAACTTGTCAACACCAACAAGCTTGTTCGCTTTTATGAGGGCACAACGGGACTTAAAACGGGCACAACCGATAAAGCCGGCTGTTGCATAAGCGCAAGCGCCGAGCGCGAGGGAACACATCTTGTAGCTGTTATTATGGGCAGCCCGACAAGCGATGACAGATTTTCTGCCGCAAAAGCCCTGCTTAATTGGGGATTTGCAAATTATACAACCGTTACACCGATAATTGACAAAACACTTATTCCTCGCGTAAGTGTAATAAAGGGTGTCGATACCGAAATTATGCCGGAAATTCCTGCTGTCGGCTCTTTACTGATACCCAAGGGGAGCGAGGAAAAGCTTGTGCAAAACATTGATTTGGCAGTTGATGTTGAAGCACCCGTTGTGTTAGGTCAGGTGCTCGGCACGGTGACTTTTTCTCTTGACGGTGAGACGTTGGGAGAGTATAAACTGACAGCTCCGAAAGATATTCAAAAACTTACTTTTGGCACCGTTTTTGTCAGAATGTTGCGTTCTTTGGGAAAATAATTACAAAATGGAATAAATACACAAAATTTTTACAATTGATTTTAATAATTTCTAATAAAAAGTTCTGTTTTGATGTTGCATAAAAAGCCCCGATAGGTTAAAATGGTATAAAGCCATAGTGGGGTGAAAGAACAGTTATGTCCATCAAAGTTAATTTTAAGTATGCCGGTGAGTATGCCGGCAAAGAAATGCTTTCAAAAATTGAAAGCGAAGTCAAAGCGGCTCATGATATGCTGCACAATGCAACGGGTGCCGGTTCGGATTTTCTCGGCTGGGTTGACCTGCCCGTAAATTATGATAAAGAGGAATTTGTCCGCATCAAAGCTGCTGCTCAGAAAATTCAGAAGGATTCCGAGGTGCTTGTAGTTCTCGGTATCGGCGGTTCTTATCTGGGTGCAAGGGCTGTTATTGAGTTTGTTAAGTCAAACAACTATAATCTTGTTGCAAAAGATACGCCCGAAATCTATTTCGCAGGTAATACAATCAGCTCCGCATCTCTTGCCGAGCTTATCGGAATTATCGGCGACAGAGATTTTTCTGTTAACGTTATTTCAAAGTCAGGCACAACAACAGAACCTGCCATTGCTTTCCGTATTTTCAAAAAGCTTCTTGAAGACAAATACGGTAAAGAAGAGGCTTGTAAACGCATTTATGCCACAACCGACAAAGCAAGGGGTGCGCTTAAGGCACTTTCCGATGTTGAGGGTTATGAAACATTCGTTGTTCCCGATGATGTCGGCGGCAGATATTCCGTACTTACAGCTGTCGGTCTGCTCCCGATTGCTGTCGCAGGCATTGATGTTGATGCACTTATCAAAGGTGCTGCCGATGCACGCGAAAAATATCTTGAAAATGACGTTTTCAATAACGACTGTTATAAATATGCGGCTGTCAGAAACCTGCTTTACCGCGACGGCAAGAAATTTGAAATGCTTGCTGCTTATGAGCCTTCAATGACAATGATGTGCGAATGGTACAAGCAGCTTTTCGGCGAAAGCGAAGGCAAAGACGGAAAGGGTATTTTCCCGACATCCGCCATCTTCTCGACCGACCTTCATTCACTCGGTCAGTATATTCAGCAGGGTGAGCGCACTCTGTTTGAAACCGTTGTCTGGTTCAACGAGCCCAAAGAGGATGTTGAAATCCTTTTTGATGAAGCCAATACCGATGCACTCAATTTCGTTGCCGGCAAGACAGTCAGCTATGTTAATCGCAAGGCTTTTGAGGGCACCGTGCTTGCTCACACAGACGGCGGTGTTCCCAACATCATTATTGAGGCCGACAGAGCCGACGAATATGATTTGGGACAACTTATCTATTTCTTTGAAAAGGCCTGCGGCATTTCCGGCTATGTTCTGGGAATTAATCCCTTCGATCAGCCAGGTGTCGAAAGCTACAAAAAGAATATGTTTGCCCTTCTCGGTAAGCCCGGATATGAGGCTGAAAAGGCAAAGCTTGAAGAAAGATTACAAAACTAATAATAAATATTCAGGAGGAATTCATTATGATTCACCTTATTCTCGGCCACAAAGGCTCAGGCAAAACAAAAAAACTCATTGCTCTTGTAAATGAGGCGGTTGAAAATTCAAACGGCAATGTTGTTTGCGTTGAGAAAGAAAGACTGCTCACTTATGACGTAAATTACCGCGCACGTCTGGTTGAAACCGACCATTATAACGTTTCGGGTTACGGCGAATTTTACGGCTTCCTCAGCGGCCTTCTTGCCGGCAACCACGACATTACCGATATTCTTGTTGATGCCACCCTTAAAATCGGCGGCAGGGATTATAACGAGCTTGCAGCTTTCCTTAAAAAGGTTTCTGAACTTAGCAAAGCGGAAAATCAGGATTTCACATTCACTGTTTCTGCTGATGAGGATGAGCTTCCTGCAGAAATTTTTGAGTTTTGTGATAAAATCTGAGAAAAATCAGTAAAATTTTATTGACAAATCTTATTTATAATTATATAATACTATCTGCGTGATTTTTGGTGATTTATTGTGATCATTGACCTTGAACCCATTTTTAATAACGAAGGTATGTCCCGCAACTTTGATTTTGAGCTTTACCTTTCAGATGTTGATTTCAACGCCTGCAAGCCTTTCACAGCACCCGTCAGAGTTACAGGAACGGTTAAAAACTCAACCGGCATTGTTGAGCTTTCCGCCACTGCGGATTTCTCAATGTCGCTGTTTTGTGACCGTTGCGCAACCGAGCTTGAAAAGCCCATGAGTGTGCCTGTTAATCACACCCTCGTTACACATTTAAATGATGATAATAACGATGAGCTGCTTTTAATCAATGAGCTGCGATTTGACCTTGATCCGCTTATCACCGAGGATATTTTTCTTGCAATGCCGTCAAAGTTTCTTTGCAATGATGACTGCAAGGGTGTTTGCTTCACCTGCGGAAAAAACCTCAATGAAGGGCCATGCAGCTGTCAGAAACCGACAGACCCCCGTCTGGAGGCATTAAAACAGCTTTTGGATAATTAATAAAAAACCGAAAAGGTTTGATAAAGGCACAAAAATTAAGGAGGTGCTTAAGATGGCAGTACCCAAGAGAAGAGTTTCAAAGGCAAGAAGAGATAAGAGACGCTCCAACGTTTGGAAGATGGAAGCCCCCCAGCTTGAAAAGTGCTCAAACTGCGGCGAGCTCAAGAGAACACACAGACTTTGCCCTGATTGCGGTTACTACAACGGCAGACAGGTCATCGTTAAGAAGGCTGACTGATTTCGCCTTTTAACTGAAAATGTGATTGAACAGAGGAGATTTATAATCTTCTCTGTTTTTCTTTGTCTTTATATAGTATATTTTATATATTTATATATTTTTTTATTTATATACTTTGAATTTGCAGATTTCTGTGGTATAATCTAATGTGAATTATTGTGGGGAGGTGTGCCAAAGTGTCTGTAACGGTAAAATCTGTCAGGGAAGGCAGTCTTGCCTCGGCAAAGGGGATTGAGGCAGGCAGTCAGCTTCTGAGCATTAACGGCAACGAAATTGTTGACGCGCTCGATTACAATTTTTATTCAGCGGATACGGTTGTGCGCCTTGCTGTAAAATCTGTCGCAGGAAAAATGAAGCTTGTAAAAATTACGAAGCGCGAAAATGAAGATTTGGGTCTTGAGTTTGAAACCTATCTTATGGATAAACAGCGTGCTTGCAAAAATAAGTGCATCTTCTGCTTTATCGACCAGCTTCCCAAGGGTTTGCGCAAAAGTCTTTATTTTAAAGATGACGATTCTCGTCTTTCCTTCCTTTTCGGTAACTATATCACACTCACCAATCTTGATGAGCACGAGGTTGAACGCATTATCAAAATGCACATAAGCCCCGTCAATGTTTCTGTGCACACAATGAATCCCGATTTGCGCGTCGAAATGATGAAAAATCCCAATGCAGGCAAATCCCTTGCTTACCTTGAGCGCTTTGCCGCCGCAGGCATTAAGCTTAACACTCAGCTTGTGCTTTGCCCGTCAATCAACGACGGTGCCGAGCTTGAATACAGCCTTAAAAGTCTTGCAAAGCTTTATCCCGCAGTTGAAAGCATTGCCGCCGTGCCTGTCGGCCTTACAAAACACAGAGAAAATCTGCCGACTCTCACACCCTATAACGCACAGACGTCGCAAGAGGTTATTGATATTATCGACCGCTTCAATGATGAATTCGAGTCACTTCACGGCACAAGGATTGCTTATGCCGCAGACGAATTTTTCTTAAAAGCCGGTAAGGCAATTCCCGATGAAAGCTATTACGGCGATTATCCTCAGCTTGAGAACGGTGTCGGCTTGTGGGCGCTTATGAAAAGTGAATTTGTGTCGGCACTTGCTGATGAAGAATCTTGTGACGTGCAAAGAAAAATTACCCTTGCAACGGGCAAAGCGGCTTATCCGCTTATGTGTGACCTTGCCAAAAAAGCGTGCGAAAAATTCAAAGGACTTAAGGTCAATGTCGTTGCGGTCGAAAACATGCTTCTCGGCAGCAGCGTAACGGTTGCAGGCTTGCTTTCGGGCGGAGATTATCTCAACGCTTTGAAAGACCTTGAACTTGGTGAAGAGCTTCTCATTCCTCTTGTTTCTCTTCGCCGCGAAGAGGATGTGTTCCTTGACGATATGACAGTTTCCGAGCTTTCGGAGGCTCTGAATATAAAAATAACTCCCGTTTCAAATGACGGTTACGAACTTTTAACAAAAATTATCGGAGGTGTTGATTAATGGCAAACAACGTTGTTGCAATCGTCGGCCGCCCCAACGTGGGCAAATCAACATTATTTAATAAGCTTGTCGGCGCACGCCTTTCAATTGTTGATGACACACCGGGTGTTACGCGTGACAGAATATACGGCGAATGCGAGTGGCTTAATCACCGCTTTCTGCTTGTTGATACGGGCGGTATCGAACCGTTTTCGGATGATATCATTCTTTCCCAGATGCGCCGTCAGGCACAGCTTGCACTTGACAGCGCGGATGTGATTATTCTTGTCACCGACCTTCGTTCGGGCGTTGTTGCATCCGACAGCGAGGTTGCCGCAATGCTCCAAAAAAGCGGAAAGCCGATTGTCCTTTGTGTCAACAAGTGTGACACCGTCGGTGAGCTGCCCCCCGATTTCTATGAGTTTTACAACCTCGGTCTTGGAGATCCGATTGCCGTTTCTTCTGTTCACGGTCACGG
>JAZNVG010000021.1:0-29587 GCA_045592705.1 Acutalibacteraceae bacterium
GCATCCAGATACCAGCCGCCGAAATTGCAGCCGGCCTTTGCGGGATCAGCGGGCTTCGTAACGGTATCACCGGCAACAACAGTCTGAGCAGGAACATCTGCACCGGAGAAGGATACGGTAAACTCAGTTCCTTCTTTAACAACGATCGTCTTTTCTTCGGAAACCTTTACAGCGATGTAGCCCTGAGCGCACCAAACCTGCTTGAACTCAGTGTAGGTACCGGCATCCGCAGAAACACTAACATTTCCCTGCGTATTGAGGGGAACGATATTGCCGTCCGCATTTACTTCAGTAAGGCAGCCGTTATCGCCGGTAGCGGTCATTTCGGTATCTGCACCGGTAATGTTGATCACATAATCCTTGGCGACAGTACGCATGAGGATAGGATTCTTGGCTTCGATCTGGCAGTTGGTCAGGTTTGCAAAGCGGGAAGCAGAGCCACCGGCGCAGAGCATAAGACCGTAGCCGGCTCTGCGCCCATAACCGCAGGCACTTACACCGCAAGCGTAACAGTCGGCGGTGCAACGGCAAGCGTTCAGTTTGAATTGGTTAAGAGAAGTGCAATAGCAGAAAACTTTGTTTATACTGCTCCCGAAAACCTTGTTTATGACGGCACGGCGAAATATGCAACCGTTGAAGTAGCTCCCGAAATTACGGGTCTTGGTGCAATAACCGTTACTTATTATAAAGACGGCGAAGCTGTTGAACCCGTTAACGCAGGTACTTATACCGTTAAGGTATCCACGTCAGACAGCGATAAGTATTATGCAATAAATGATATTGAACTCGCTTCGTTTACAATCGCTGCAAAGGATATTTCCGACGGATTTATAATTCTCGGCGAAGCCCTCACCTATAACGGCACAGAGCAGACACAGACCGTTGAAAAGGTTCTTCCGACGGGCACGGCTCCCGAAGCAACCTACACCGTAAGCGGCAACAAGGCAACAAACGTCGGCGTATATCTGCTCACGGTAACAGGTACAGGCAACTTCACGGGCGAAGCAAAGATTGCTTATGAAATTGCAGTTGATATGAATGGAGTTGATTTTGACCAGTTACACCCTCTGAATGTAAAGGCAACCGATAGAGAAAAGATTGAATATATTTATAACCAGCTTGACAATGCATTCAGAGATTATGCTGATGCAGAAAAGAGGAACGAGTGGGATAACAATAAGTCTTATTGTGTTGAACTGCTCAAAATGATTGAAAGCGTTGCAAATCACATTGAAAGCTTTGAGAATGATTTGGCGAAATATGATATTAACACCGTAACATCTGATGATGCTGCTGATTTGGAAAGTTTCCAGAATAGTGTCGGCAAATTCTATAATGACTATTATGACAATCTGACAGATGAACAGGAAAAGAAAATAACCGATATTTATTCGGCGATTGAAAAACTTGAAATCAGAATCAGCGATGTTGCAAAAGAAATCACAAGAATAACAAACGCTGTAAACGGCTATGACAAGGCAACTGTTAAATCAAGCAACAAGGCTGACCTTGAACAGCTTCTTGCAGACATCAACGCTCTCACAACAGGCAAAAACATCACAGATACCGAAAGAGCAGACCTTCTCGCTCTTGCTGATACCGTTAACGAACTTCTTGCGGTTATCAATGATACCGCAGACGAAATCAACCGTATTGTAAGCGAAGTAGATGATTATGACATCAATACCGTAACAGGTGACGATGTTCAGGATTTACTCGGTCTTATTGACGATGCAAACGCACTCCTCGAAACGGATAATCTCACCGCCGAAGAAACAGAAACTCTCAATCAGGCTGTAAAAGATATTCAGTCACTTATTTCAAGATATGACAGAGTTTCCGCACAGATTGGTGATATCAAGGACAGATTGAATAACTACGACGAAGCAACTGTTAAATCAACCGACAAGGCTGATATTGAGCAACTAAAAGCAGATATCAAAGACCTCACCGACGGTCAGAACCTCACAGCAGATGAAAGAGAATATCTCGTAAATGCAGATGCAGAATGCGACAAGCTCCTTGCAAAAATCGCAGAAACAAAGTCAGAATATGACAGAGTTATCGCTGCTGCAAACGGCTATGATGAAGCAACTGTAACATCTGCAGATAAGGATGCTCTTGTTCAGCTCAATGATGATATTTATGCTCTCGCTCTTACCGATAACGTAATCTCAGAAGAAAAAGAAAATCTTCAGGCAGCTCATGATAAGGTATTCTGTCTGATTGATAAACTCGTTGGTAACAGCGATGAAATCAAGCGTATTATCGAAGCAGTTGACAAGTATGTATTTGAAAGCGTTAAGTCAAGCGACAAGGATGAAATTCAGCAGCTTATCGAAGATATCAAGGCTCTCCTTGATACACAGAATATTACCGCTGACGAAAGAGCACTCCTTGAAGGTGCAGACGAAACCTGCGACAAGCTCATCGCAAAGATTGATGAAACCGTTGCAGAAATCAACCGCATCAACGATGCAACAAATGCTTATGACGAAGCAACCGTAACAAGTGCCGATAAGGCGGATATTGAAAAGCTACTTGCCGACATCAAGGTTCTCACGGACGGCGATAACATCACCGATGCAGAAAGAGAACAGCTTGTTGCCAATGACGAAACTCTTGATGCACTTTTTGAAAGAATCAATGAAACAGCAGCAGAGTTTGAGCGAATCAATACCGAGGTTGATTCTTATAATGTTGATTCGGTTAAGTCGCCCGACAGAGAAGCTGTTGAACAGCTTAAGGAAGATATTGAAGCTCTCAAGGCAACCGACAATGTAACCGAAGAAGAAAAAGCAGTTCTTGAAGAAAAGCTTGAAAAAGCAAACGGACTTATCAGCAGAATCACTCAAATTGAAAAACAGCTTGAGAAAATTGCAGAAATCGAAACCTTCTACAACCCCGAAACCGTTATAAGCGATGATAAGGCGGCTATCGAAGAAGCTATCGCCGAAATCGATGCAGTCAACCCTGATAATCTCACCGACGAACAGAAGGCTGAATATGATGAAATCAAGGCAGACCTTGAAGCTCTCCTTGAAGAAATCGCAGCAGCAGAAAAGGATGTTGCAGACATCGGCGTTGAACTCGAAATGTTTGACGAAAAGAGAGTAACAATCTTCTGGGAAGATGATATTGAAGCTCTCAAAGCAAAGATTGATGAGCTCCTTACAGACGAGAATATGGGTGAAGCAGAAAAAGCAAAGCTCAATGGATACAAGGCACAGTGCGATAACCTCATCGAGATTATCAATAATCCCTGCGATTATTTCTCAATGCGCCTGTTCTATTTCATTTGGGATGCACTTAATTGGCTCGTAAATCACGTTGTTTTCATCTTCAATTGGATTTTCTGAAATTAAATTAACTTTTAAAAACACTGAAACCGCACGAACGTGAAAATCCGTGCGGTTTGTTTGTTAAAACTTAAACTTCGTTTAGTGTATGTGTTTTTAGCTGATTCTTATCGGTCTAAACCGTGCATAATTAACTTTTTCCAGATGGATTTTTATACGAAGCATAGTGAGTGTTCATAACACAAGTGAATACCCACTTTTCTTTTTTAGATTTCCTCATAGTTAATATTGTTATGTATCGAGCAGGTTTTGACCTGCTCTTTTTTGTTATGCCGTGAGGTATTCCACGGCTATGCCTTGTCTTGCTTCAAGGACTATGTTTTCCGTCTGTATAAACTTGCAAACAAACATTGTGAATTGTTCTTTGCGGTTATACGCAATTGAATTGTAATTTTTTTTGATTTTTTTATTGACATTTCATTTTCATAGGAATATAATTTAGAAAAATTCAGTTTTGAAGGTATTATATATGAACTTGGTACTCTCAAGTGCAAGTAAATATTTCTTTACATTCAGCGTAGCCTATTATTTTGGCTATGCTTATTTTGCTGTGAAAAAGTTACCGGTGAGAGCACAAAAAAGTTTTTAAAAATCACATCAAATATTTTTGACAGTATTTTTAAAGCCTCACTTGTAACTTTGCAAGTGAGGCTTTTCATTTTTGAAAGGACTGTTTGCCGTGACAAATAAATTAGATGAAGCAAGAGAAATTATCAACAGAGCAGATTCACAAATGGCAGCATTATTCACAGAGAGAATGAGGGCTGCCGAGATGGTTTTTGAATACAAAAAGGAATTCGGTCTGCCGATTTTAGATTCCAAAAGAGAAGATGCTGTTATTGAAAAGAATTCCGCGCTAATTGATGACGAAATTATTAAAGGATATTATATCGAATATATTAAAAATCTTATGGCTGTTTCCCGTGCATATCAGTACCGTTTGCAAAACGGGCTGAAAGTTGCTTACAGCGGAGTTGAAGGCGCATTTGCTCATATTGCAGCCGGAAGAATCTTTCCTGACAGCAAAAGAATTTCATTCAGAGATTTTAAATCTGCCTATGACTCTGTTGTAAACGGCGACACTGATGTGGCCGTGCTCCCCATCGAAAACAGCTATGCGGGAGAAGTGGGACAGACAATTGACCTTATCTTTTCAGGCAGTCTTTTCATCAACGGGATTTATGAGCTTGAAATCCACCAGAATCTTCTCGGACTCCCCTCTTCAACCGTTGATGACATTAAAAAAGTTACAAGTCATCCGCAGGCTCTCGGACAATGTCACGATTACATCAAATTTCGCGGCTTTGACATTGAAGAGGCAAACAACACCGCAGCAGCCGCAAAAACCGTTGCGGAAACAAACGATAAATCTCTCGGTGCAATCGCAAGTGTTGAAACGGCAGAGATATACGGACTTAAAATTCTCGAAGCAAACATCAATAAAAGCGGAGAAAACACGACACGCTTTGCAGTTCTTTCAAGAGTAAAAGCCGAGTCACCGACTCTTACAAGCACTGTGCTGATGTTTACTGTTAAAAACGAAGCAGGTTCTCTTGCGAACGCAATAAGCATTATCGGAAAATACGGCTACAATATGACCGCACTGAGAAGCAGACCTTTGAAAAAACATTCGTGGCAGTATTATTTCTACATTGAAATTGACGGCACAACGGACAACGAAAAAGGTCAGAAAATGATAGACGATTTGAGCAAAGTCTGCGACAAGCTGAAAATTGCAGGAACTTTTGCACCGCACAGCGAGATATAGGAGAGCTGACATGAATATACATTTAAATTTAAACGAAAACAGCTACGATATTATTGTTGAAAGAGATATTCTTGAAAAGGCAGGAAAACACCTCGAATTAGACAGACGGGTGCTTGTTGTAACAGATTCGGGTGTTCCGGATGCTTATGCAAAAACACTCGCACAGCAATGTAAATTACCGATTATTTGCACGGTTGAATCGGGTGAAGCTTCAAAAAGCATTGAAACATTTGAAAAACTTCTTCACACGATGCTTGAAAACGGATTTTCAAGAAAAGACTGTGTTGTTGCTGTTGGCGGCGGAGTTGTCGGAGACCTTGCGGGATTTACGGCATCGGCATATATGAGGGGTGTTGATTTTTACAATATTCCCACAACACTTCTTTCACAGATAGATTCATCTATCGGCGGCAAAACAGCAATAAATCTGGGCGGAATAAAAAACATTGTCGGTGCTTTTTATCAACCAAAAAAAGTACTCATTGACCCTGAGCTTTTGAAAACTCTTCCAGAAAGGCAGTTTTCAAACGGACTTGCCGAAGCAATCAAAATGGCACTCACCTCCGACCGTGAGCTTTTTGAAATCATTGAAAGCAAAGACATAAAAGACAGTACAGATGAAATTATCATCCGTTCTCTTAACATTAAAAAATCTGTTGTGGAGCAGGATGAGAAGGAATCGGGACTAAGAAAAATTCTTAATTTCGGGCACACAATCGGTCACGCAATAGAAAGCAGTGCAAATATGTCCGACCTTTATCACGGGGAATGTGTTGCACTCGGACTTATACCGATGTGTGACAAAAAAATAAGACAAAGAGTTATAAACGTGCTGAAAAAATGCAATCTGTATAATCTTATAGATTTTGATTGGGACAAAATCAGAGAAGCGGCATTTCACGACAAGAAAGCTGACGGAGATTCGGTTGCAGTAACAACGGTTAATGAAATCGGCAAGTACGAAATCAAAATGCTGAAATTCAGCGAAGTTATTGATATGGCTGAAAACTGTCTGAAAGGATGACACAGATGAAAAACACATTCGGTAACAGCGTTGCAATCACTTTGTTTGGTGAAAGCCACGGTGAATATATCGGTGCTGTTCTTGACGGATTTGCACCCGGAACAGAAATTAAAAGAGAATATATCGAGCATATGCTCACTCTCAGAAGACCTGACGGAAATATTTCCACACCGAGAAAAGAAAAAGATGAGTTCAGAATTGTAAGCGGTGTTGTAAACGGAAAAACAACAGGAACGCCGATAACAATTCTTATTCCGAATGAAAACGTCAACAGTTCTGATTATGCTCAGATAAAAACCGTCGCACGTCCTTCCCACGCAGATTATACGGCGCAGTGCAAATATCACGGATTTCAGGATTCACGGGGCGGCGGACATTTCAGCGGAAGACTAACCGCGGCACTTGTTGCGGCAGGAGCTATTTGTAAATCTGCATTAGAGAAAAAAGGAATTTTTATCGGCACCCACGTCAAAAGCTGCGGCGGTGTTGCGGACAGAAATTTCAATAATTTTATGTCGGATATCGAAGCTTTGAGCAAAAAAACTTTTGCCGTGCTTGATGAATCCGCAGAAAAATCTATGAAGAATAAAATTCTTGAAGCGTCAACAGACGGTGACAGCGTCGGCGGTATTCTTGAAACCGCAATTGTCGGTGTTCCCGAAGGTGTCGGTGAGCCGTGGTTTGATAGCGCGGAAGGTCTTATTTCTCATATGATGTTTTCAATCCCCGCGGTAAAAGGAATTGAATTCGGTGCAGGGTTTGAATTTGCCGACATGAAGGGAAGTTCAGCCAACGACCAGCTGAAGATAGAAAACGGAAAAATCGTTACTGCAACGAACAATAACGGCGGTATAAACGGCGGAATCACAAACTCAATGCCGATTGTTTTCCGAACAGTAATCAAGCCGACTCCAACAATATTCAAGCCGCAGAATACGGTTGATTTTCAGAATATGACCGAAACGGTTATTGAAGCGAAAGGCAGGCACGACCCTGCCGTTGTTCACAGAGCAAGGGTTGTTCAGGATGCGGCAACGGCAATAGTGCTTTGCGATATGCTCGCAATGAGGTTCGGCACAGATTGGCTTAACGGAAGTGAATGAGTTATGAAAAAATACGGATGTATCGGCAAAAAGTTAACACACAGTTTTTCAAAAGAAATTCACGCAAAGCTCGCTGATTACGAATATGAACTCATAGAGCTGAATGAAGATGAGATAGAAACATTCTTCAATAAAAAGGATTTCTACGCCGTAAATGTTACCATTCCTTATAAGCAAACGGTAATTCCTTATCTCGACTCATTGAGTGATGTTGCAAAGCGCATCGGTGCAGTCAACACAATTGTCAACAAAAACGGTAAGCTTTACGGTTACAATACCGATTACTACGGCATGAAGGCTCTCATTGAAAAAATCGGAATTGACCTGAATGGCAAAAAGGTGCTTATTCTCGGCACAGGCGGCACGAGCAAGACAGCAAACGTTTTAGCAGAAGATCTGGGTGCCGTCGAGATGATAACCGTAAGCAGAAAAAAATCAGAAAATTATATAACTTATGAAGAAGCCGTAAAATTTCATTCCGACGCCAACGTAATTATCAACACCACACCGTCGGGAATGTTTCCCGATTGCGACAGTGTTCCGATTGATATTTCTGTTTTTGAGAATTTGGAAGGTGTTGCGGATGCGGTATATAATCCCCTCTGCACCAATCTTGTGCTCAATGCAAAGAGAAGAGGCATCAAAGCCGAAGGCGGATTATATATGCTTGTTATGCAAGCGGTTGTTGCGGTTGAGAAATTTCTCGAGGCAGAATTTTCAAAAGCAGTTGCAGACGGCGTTTTCGCATCCGTTCTTGCATCAAAAGAGAATATCATTCTCACAGGAATGCCCGGAAGCGGTAAAAGCACAGTAGGCAAACTGTTGGATATCGAAGGATTCACCTTTGTTGATACAGATGAAGAAATTGAAAAACGATGCGGCTGTTCAGCAAAGGAGCTTATAAATCAAAAGGGCGAGAAATACTTCCGCGATTTGGAAGCAGAGGTTATTAAAGATGTTTCTTCAAAAGGGTGTCGGGTAATTTCAACGGGCGGCGGTGTCGTGCTGCGCAAAGAAAACATAAATGCCCTTAAAAGAAACGGAAAACTGTTTTTCATAAACGCCGACCCCGACAGACTTTGTCCGACAGACAGCAGACCTTTGTCAGACACAACGGAAAAGCTGAAAAAACTGTATGATGAAAGAATAGACATTTACAAAAACACTGCCGATGTTATTGTTCCCGACATGGCAACCCCGGAAGAAGAGGCAGAGTTTATTCTTAAAGCAAGAACGGAGCTGATAACGTGAAAATACTTGTTATTAACGGACCTAATATCAATATGCTCGGCATAAGAGAACCCGAACATTACGGCAGAGAAACATACGCTGACCTTGTTGCTAAAATTCAAAAACACTGTGCTGCCAAAAATACGGATGTGAAAACATATCAATCCAATCACGAGGGTGACCTTGTTGATGAAATTCAGAAAGCTTACGGTAATGCGGACGGAATTGTAATAAATCCGGGTGCATATACCCACACAAGCATTGCAATTCTCGATGCGGTGAAATCGGTCAATATCCCGACAGTTGAAGTGCACATTTCAAAAGTCGAAGAAAGAGAAGATTTCAGACAGATTAGTTTTGTTCGCCTTGCCTGCGTAAAAACAATCACGGGACACGGCACAGACGGATATCTTGAAGCAATTGACTATCTGACAGAAGGTAAATAATATGAAAGCAATTTTTAAACCCTGCAAGCTTACGGGAAGTATAAATGCTCCCCCGTCAAAAAGCCTGGCACACAGATACCTGATTGGTGCAGCGTTATCAAAAGAAAAATGTGTTATATCGGGCGTTGACTGCAGTGAAGATATTCTTGCAACAATCGACTGTCTGAAAGCTTTGGGTGCCGAAATAAAGGTTGAAAAGGATTCGGTGGTTATTAACCCCGAAAGGTTTATAAAAACAACATCAACTGTTCTTGATTGCAGAGAAAGCGGAAGCACATTAAGGTTTTTCATTCCCCTTGCTTTATGTTTGGGAAAACGAATAACATTGCAAGGCAGTACCAGACTTTTGGAAAGACCGCTTGTTGCTTACGAAAAGCTTTGTCTTGATAATAGCTTTGAATTTAAAAAGGCTGAAAATTCCGTAACTGTTTGCGGTAAGCTTGAAAGCGGCAGATATGAAATCAGAGGAGACATAAGCAGTCAGTTTATCACGGGACTCATTTTCGCACTTGTATATCTGGGCGAAGATTCATCAATCCGGATTATTCCGCCGTTTGAAAGCAGATCATACGTCAATCTTACAATATCTGCCTTGAAATCTTTCGGGGCAAAAGTTGAGTTTGCGGATGAATTTAACATTGGAATAAAAAAATCCCGACTGCATTCTTTTTCAGGCAAAGTTGAGGGAGATTATTCAAACGCCGCTTTTCTTGATGCTTTTAATTATATCGGCTCGGATATCACGGTAAATAATCTCAACCCCGACAGCTTACAGGGAGACAAAGTATATAAAGAATATTTCAATGAAATTTCAAAAGGTACACCTACCCTGGATATTTCAGACTGTCCCGACCTCGGGCCGGTGCTTATCGCTCTTGCGGCACTGAACAACGGAGCCGTTCTTACAGGCACAGACCGATTAAAAATAAAAGAAAGCGACCGCGGACAAGTAATGCATGAAGAGCTTCAAAAGTTTGGCGGCGGATTGATTTTCGGCAAAAACTCAATTACAGTCCCCAAACTGGATTTCAGAAAAACCGCAGAAATTCCGCACGGTCACAACGACCACCGTATTGTCATGGCTTTATCTCTGATACTTTCAAAATACGGCGGTGAAATTGACGGTGCCGAAGCGGTGAAAAAAAGTTATCCGAATTTTTTTGCAGATATTAAAAGACTGGGAGCAGAGGTGACACCGGAATGATAGTCAATGTAAGCCAAAAAATACTGATAGTCGGTCTGGGCCTTTTGGGCGGAAGCTACGCGAGAGTTTTGAAAAGGTTCGGCTTTCATATAAGTGCCATAACAAAAGAGCAAAGCTCTGTTGATTACGCACTTAAAGAAGGTTTTATTGATGAAGGCTCAACAAAGCTTGATGAAAAAATAATCGGGGAAGCTGATATTGTTATATTCGCCCTGTATCCTCACATTTTCATAGAATGGATTGAGCAGAATCAAAGGCTTTTAAAAAGCGGTGCCGTTATTACCGACGTAACCGGTGTTAAATGCAGTGTCGTTTATAAGGTGCAGGAAATGCTTCGACCCGATGTTGAATTTATTGCCGCTCATCCAATGGCGGGACGTGAGGTTTCGGGGGTTGAAAACAGCACTGATAAAATGTTTGCGGGGGCAAACTATATCGTTACCCCCACCGACAAAAACACACCCGAGGCAATCAACACTTGTATGGAGCTCGGCAGATTGCTCGGTTTTTCAAACGTCACCACCCTTTCACCCGAGGAACACGATGAAATGATAGGTTTTCTTTCACAGCTTACACACTGTATCGCAATAACACTTATGACGTGCAACGATAAAGAGAATATGGAAAAGTTTACAGGTGACTCCTTCCGTGACCTTACCCGTATCGCACGCATAAATGACCTGATGTGGAGTGAGCTTTTCATTGAAAATAAGACTGCATTGCTCGAACAAATGAATCTTTTTATCAATAAATTTAATGAACTTAAATCAATGCTTGAAGCTGAAGACGCCGAAGCAATGAGAAAAATGATGCGTCATTCAACCGAGCGCAGGGCCTTGTTTGATAAAATATAATTTTGGAGGCAACAAAAAATGAATATGAATTTCAAACGTAAATTACCTATCCCTATGGAAATAAAAGAACAGTATCCCCTTACATACAAGCTTGAGTTGATGAAGGAAAAACGTGACGAAGAAATTAAAGCGATTTTTGAAGGCAGAAACAACAGATTTATTCTTATCATAGGTCCGTGTTCGGCAGATAATGACGACAGCGTTATTGATTATATATCCCGACTCAGGGATGTTCAGGAAAAAGTTTCGGATAAAATTCTGATTATTCCGAGAATATATACCAACAAGCCTCGCACAACGGGTGACGGATACAAAGGAATGCTTCATCAGCCCGACCCGCATAAAAGCGAAGATATGTTAAAGGGTGTTGTTGCAATCAGAAGTCTGCACATCAGAGCAATGCAGGAAACAGGTTTTACTTGTGCCGACGAAATGCTTTACCCCGAAAACTACAGATACCTTTCCGATGTTCTTTCATATGTTGCAATCGGTGCAAGGTCTGTTGAAAATCAGCAGCACCGACTGACAGCAAGCGGTTTTGATATTCCTGTAGGTATGAAGAATCCCACTGCAGGTGATATTTCAGTAATGATGAATTCAATAACAGCGGCTCAGCATTCTCATACATTCATTTACAGAGGCTGGGAGGTTGAAAGTCAGGGAAATCCGCTTGCACACGCTATTTTAAGAGGCTATGTCAACAAGCACGGTCAGTCAATGCCCAACTACCACTACGAAGACCTGATTCATCTTGCTGAAATCTATGACAAATCCGGCTTGAAGAACCCTGCAGTTATAATTGATACAAACCACGCAAACTCAGGCAAAAAATGGATGGAGCAGCCGAGAATTGCCAAAGAAGTTCTTCACAGCTGCCGTCATTCCGAGGATGTCAAAAAACTCGTAAAGGGTCTTATGATAGAGAGCTATATTGAAGACGGCGCACAGAAACCTGAAGAAAACATTTACGGAAAATCCATAACCGACCCTTGTCTCGGTTGGGAAAAAACAGAAAAACTTATTCTCGATTTGGCAGATGTACTTTAAGGCATTGAAAGTTTTGACCGCTTATCTCGCACATTTTAATATTTTAAAACAAAAGCTCCCGACATTTTCAAAAAAGTGTCGGGAGAAAATTTTTATATATTTTTTAAATCGTCATATCGCGGCATTGATTCAACGGCACCCATACGGCTGACAGCAAAACTGCCGGCTTTGTTACCCATATCACAAGCGGAATAAATATCTCCGCTTCTGATAAACTCAAGAGCCATTGCCGCGGTAAAGCAGTCCCCTGCCGCAGTTGTGTCAACAACATTACTGTTATAAGCGGGAAGCAACGTGAGCTTTTCGCCGTCCCAAACGGAACAGCCTCTTTCACCGAGTTTGAGCACAATGAATTTTGATTTGCTTCTTTCGGCAAGAATTTTTGAAGCCTTGAGAATATCCTTTTGTGTTTCGGGATAAATACCTGTCAGTGCTTTTGTTTCGCTTTCGTTGGGGCTTACGATTGTTGCCCCCTGCATTTTTTCGAGAGCAAAATTCTTGGCAGGTCCGCAATCAACAACGGTTACAATCCCCTTTTCAACCGCACGGTTAACGCAACCGACAACAACATCTTCCTTGGTTTCAAACTGAACAAGCAGAAGGTCAAGGCTTTCGTCAATTTCATTCATTGCTTCTTCGGCATTAATTTCGGCATTTGCACCCTCATAAACAACAATGCGGTTTCTGCCCTCACCGTCAAGCAAAATCGCCGCAAGACCTGTCTGCGAGCCGTTAAGCGATACTGCGCTTATGTCAATGCCGTTATCCGCAAGATTTGCAACAAGGCTTCTGCCGTTTTCGTCATCGGCAACCTTGCCGATCATTTTTGTCTGTGCACCGAGGCGTGCAAGACCGATTGCCTGATTTGCGCCCTTGCCGCCAAAGGCATAACCGTAATCCGTACCAGTGACATTTTCTCCGACATCGGGCACACGGTTCATTTTAAGAATTATATCCATATTTATGCTGCCTGCAACAGCGGCACGAATATTGCTGTACATACCAATCCCCCAAAATCACAAAGCGCTTCTGAAATCCGTTGCCGCTTGTTTTAACGACTTATCTTTTAAGAACAAGCCGCTCGTACCCAAAACAAAAATATCGGCACCGCACTTGCTGAGTTTGCTTCCGGTTTCGGGACTGATGCTGCCGTCAACCTCAATGGGTACATTTGTATATCCCCATTTATCAAGAAAATCACGGGTGCGTTTTGTTTTGAGCTCGGCACCTGCAAAGAGTTTTTGTCCTGCATAGCCGGGGCTGACGGTCATAATCAGCACCATATCAACATAATCTGCAAGAAACTCAAGACCCTCCAAGGGTGTTTGCGGATTAAAAGCAAGACCCGATTTGAGGCCATTATTTTTAATCTGTTCAAGCGTTCTGTGAATATGTACATCGGTTTCATAATGAACGCAGAGAATGTCGTTTTCATCAAGATTCATTCTGTCAATGAAACGAGCGGGCTCGTTAACCATCATATGAACATCAAGCGGAATATTGCTGACGGATTTGACTGCATTCACAAGGTCATAACCGAGTGTGATATTCGGCACAAAACTGCCGTCCATTATGTCAAGGTGAAGATAATCAACATCGGCGTTTTCAAGTTCTTTGACCGACTGTTCAAGGTTAAGAAGGTCGGCACACATAAGTGATGCGGAAATTTTCTTGTTCATTTTAATCACTCCGATAATAACGATTTATTTTGCATACAGCAGGCCGACGATTCTGTTTCGGACACCGCACGGAAACACCTTGCAAAGCACACTGAGCACCTTGTAGCCCAAACCGATTGCATAAATCGGTTTTGTTCGTTTTCTGAGTGCAGTTTTTGCAATGTATCTGCCTGCAATTTCGGGACTCATTCCCTTCATTTCATCTTTTTCCATTCCGGCAACACTGCGCGAAATTCTGCCGTTATAGACATCGTCGCCGCTAAAAGATTTTTTGCGCGCCTGCGTAAAATCGGTGCAGATATCACCCGGCTCAACGGCGGTTACGGAAATACCGAAAGGCTTTAACTCGTTATCAAGCGCACAGGTATAAGATTCGATTGCCGCTTTTGATGCCGAGTAAAAAGTCTGAAACGGAATGTGTGCAACGGCAGCAACGGAGCTTACCGTCACAATTCTTCCGCCTCCGTTTTTGCGCATAAACGGAATAACCGCACGGTTGACATTTACCATACCAAAGAAATTGACATCAAACTGCGATTTTGCATCCTCTGCGGCAGTAAACTCAACTGCGCCCGAAATACCGAAGCCTGCACAGTTGACAACAATATCAACCTTCCCCTCTTGCGAAACAACCTGAGCAACAGAGGTATTTACGTTTTCTTCGTTTGTAACATCGGTTCCGATGTGAATAACATTTTGGAGCGGAATGTTTCTTCGACTGAAATCATAAACTGTGCAGCCTGCCTCACGCAGTGCCGCCGCAGTATATCTGCCGATTCCCGAGCTTGCGCCCGTCACGATTGCAACTTTTTCCATAAATTATCACCGAACTAATTTTATTATATAAAAACCGCCGTGTCAATTCATTTTGGTGCTTACAGTGTTTTAATTGACAAGTTTTTTCGGGTGTGATAAAATTTTTTCAAGGAGTGATTTTCATGAAAGAAGAATTCTGCAAGGCCGGCGCACACGAGCGCTCGCCGTCAAAAAGCGAATATTTTTCCTGGATTAACAATACAAATGAGGGTTCAACCGAGGCTCAGACACTCACAAATTTTGAATATTTCGCAATGCTCAGGCGCAGATTCGGTATGACGCTTGACATTTATGCGTGGGATGCAGGCAACCTTGACGGTGCAAGGCAAACTTATCAAACCTTTGATTCGCCCAAAATCAAGGCTCAGTATCCCAACGGATACGCTCCCATTGCCAAAGCCGCTGAAAAGCTTGACATGCGACTCGGTGTGTGGGGCGGTCCCGACGGTTTCGGCAAAACACCCGAAAGTGCCAAAAATCGCCTTGAGCAAATGATTAGCCTTGCAAGGGATTACCGCTTTGCCCTTTTCAAATTTGACGGTGTGTGCGGTACACTTGCGCCCGAAAACAGAAAATATTTCATTGAGATGATGCACACCTGCCGCCGATATCAGCCCGATTTCATTCTGCTCAATCACCGTCTTGATTTCGGTGAAGAAGGTATGAAATATGCAACAACCTCGCTGTGGGAAGGTGTTGAAACATACGTTGATGTGCATATCGGCAATGACCGTTGTGCGCCGCACCACAGAGCATTCATTATGTCGCGCGGTAATACGCCCAATCTCACCCGTCTGACCGAAGATCACGGTGTCTGCATATCCTCACAAAATGAATATTTTGAAGATGACCTGATTATTCAGGCTTTTGGCAGAAATCTTATACTTGCTCCTGAAATTTACGGCAACCCGTGGCTCCTGCGTGACTTTGAGCAGGCACACCTTGCACGTATTTTCAACCTGCACCGCCGCCATAACGATATCCTTGTTGACGGTATGATTCTTTCGGGCGAAACCTATCCCGAACACACGGTTGCAAGGGGTGACACAAAACGCCGTTTCATTGCCACGGGCAATATGACCTGGGAAGAAAAACCGATGGAAATTCGCCTCGACACGTCAATCGGGCTTGAGCCGTGTGAGCGTGTTGCGGTGCAGATTCATCATCCGTATGAAAAATTTGTCGGCACATTCGCTTACGGCGCAACGGTTGAGATTACACTCGAAGCCTTCAGGGCAAGCCTTGTTGAAATCTGCGACGCAAAGATTGCAGACACGGTGCTTATCAACTGTGAATACGAATTTCTGCACGAAACCGCCGACGGCAAGCCCGACAAGGTTAAAATTGTTGCCGCCTCGGGTGACATTTCACTTTCAGACGGTACAAAGCTTTGCGAAAGTGATTCTTTTGATAACACCCTGCGCACACCTGTTTTACTGGGTGAAATTGCCGCCGATTCATTATGTGCAATTCCCGACAACTGCGTTTGCAGACTCGAAACTGCGTTATTTGCACAAAACCACGACACACTTGAATCACAAGCCTTACATAAAGCTGGCGAAACGAAAATCCCCGAAGTCAAGGCGGCAAGAGATGCATTTTTCGCACAGAAAACTTACCGTCTTCGCGGACCCGAAAGCCGCTTCGCCTTTGACGGAAACGATGATACATTCTTTGACGGCAATTCAAAGCTTCACTATGGCGGATACCGCATTGAGGGCGGTTGCCTGCGCGCCGATTTCGGTGATACCTTTGATGCCGACACGGTTGTTTTTGAATATTTTGACCCCGATGAGCAAACCGACAGAAACGGTGTTGTTTATAAACAGGAACCGACCGAAAGCTGCACATATTCGGTCGATTTGAATAACTGGTGCATGACCTCTGTACAGAGTGTTGAAGTCATCAGAAATGAAAACAAAGAGTTATTGGTGCAGGATGTTCACAACACCGTCTTTATTGCAGGTAAACGCAAAGTTGCGCGTTACCCGATAAACGGCAGCATAAGATATTTCCGTATGCCCTGCCCGCTTGACAATATTCACAAAATTGCGCTTTTAAAGAACGGCAAAGAAATTGCCCTTAGAAATCCGAGAGTGAACAACCTTATTCCCGACGGAAGAGATGTTACATATGCCAAAGAATTAACCGTGAGCGTGCCGCGCGAAATGTGGAAAAAGGGCTGTTACCTGAGCGTGTGCCTTGACGGCAAGCACGGCAGAGAGGGTGCTTATGCCGTTATTGAAGCTGAGGAAAAATACATCGCCGCGCCCGACCGCGCGCCGAGCTATATGGCAAACGGCTGGGAGTGTCCGCCCTTTGTTTCATATAACCGCGACCATCATTACACCTATTATTTCCCCATCCCGGAGGAGCTTTGCGACAAGCCGCTGACGGTAAGCATTATGGGAATTTATAAAGATTTTTCAGATTATCCCGTCAAGGTTTATCTGTGCGACGAAAACGCAGAACTTGACGGAATTGAACTTGATATTTAACAAAGATGCCCCCGTAATACGAGATTACGGGGGCTGAATTTTATAATGTGAATTCTTTTGTCAGACGGTTGTCGGATTCGCTTTTCCAGAAACCTCTTGCAATAACCTCAGCAACATATGTGCCGGGCGCAACATCCTTGATTTCGGCGGTAACGGTTTCGGGCATATCATAAACATAGTAGCTTGACCAGACGGATACCTGCTTGACGATGTTGCCTTTTTCATTTCTGAGTCTGATAATGTAATCGTTAACTCTTTCGTTCTCGGCGCTTGCCTGAGAGAATGTGACCTTAACGCCGTTTTCGATTTTTTCAACCGATACTGTTGCGTTTTCGGGGAAATGCGGCTGTTTTTCTTCAATCACTCTTTTGTTTGTATATTTGAAGGTTGACGGATCAGACGGCACATCAATTTCCCACGGATCGTGGAAGAAATTCTCGGTGAGAATGTCAACGGGATAAATACGTACCCTGTTTTGCTCATCCGCCTCAACAATAAGATACTGCGCGCAGAGTTCGTTATCATAAGGCACGGTGCCGCCGAGTCTGCCGAATTCATCAAGCTCAAAATAACTCAGAGAGCCTGTGCCCAGTGATGTGAAGAATTCCTGATGAATGCTTCTGGGGTCATTAATCGGAGCGTGGGAATGACCCGAAAAATTGATTATCTGAGGATAATTTACGAGAATTTCACAAAGCTCATCTTCACCCCAATAGATGCTGCCGTAAACGGTGTCGGTGATGTGGGGATGCTGGAAGAAGAAAATCGGCTTTTCAAGGGAATCCGCCGTCGCTTCTTTGAGGGCGGCAGAGGCAAACTCCTGCTGAGGCTCGTCAAAATGACAGCCGCGGGTTGAGGAAACGGCGATCAGGTGAAAACCGTTGATAACCTTGTGGGAATCATAATGCATACCGAAAATTCTTTTAAGTTTTTCTTTGGCGGCTTCTTCATCTTCGCCGTGGTATTCATGGCTTGCCATAATGAGAATTTTTTCGGTTTCACTTTTGAGCTTTTCGTCAAGCACCTCTTTGAAATTGATAAACTCCTGCTCCGCGCCGCTGTTGGCAAAATCTCCGACGGCAACAAAGGCATCAATTTTGTTGTATTCACAGCTTTCTGCATATCTGTAAGCAAAATCAAGACCCTTGCGGAGCCTTGCAAGCTCTTTGCAATCTTTTTCGGATTTGACGTGAATGTCACTCATAACAACAAGTCGGATTTGGGGAACAAAATTATTCATTTATGTTTGTCCTTTCTGTAAAATTTACCTTTTAAGTTTAGCATAAACGGGCATTTTTTTCAACCAAAATTTATCTTTACACCGACGACATAAAATGTTCACAAATCTTATGTAAAATTTGGAATATAAAATTATGAAAGAAGTGAACTGTATGAAACGCATTATCATCGCCTCGGTTGCCGTTCTTGCTGTCATCGTCGGTTGCATATTCGGTTTCCATACACTTGACAGTCGCAATAAAATACAGGAAAACAAAATTGCATCGCTTAAAAGCGAGGTTGCCGAATTTGAAAGCGAGGTTTCCTTCCTTGAATATTCGGTTGACAGACTTTCTGAAGAAATTTACTACCGCGACACATCCGTTCCGTCGGGAAAAGAGGAAGATTACAGCGCAGAAAACGCAATTGACAGCGGCTGGTGCGGCAAAAACACAACGTGGGAATTGCATTACGGCGGCAAGCTGATTATCAGCGGCAGCGGTCCGATGGACAGCCACGCTCACCCTTGGGATTATTATGACGATGAAATCCGAACGGTAATTATCGAAAACGGCGTTACAACAATTTCGGAATATGCCTTTTCATACTGTCAGCATCTTAAAAATGTGGAAATCCCCTCAACCGTGGCAATAATCGGTGATGGTGCATTTATAAGGTGCACCGGTCTTACCTCGGTTACCCTGCCGTCAAACCTGATGTCAATCGGACGCAGTGCTTTTTCCTGTTGCACAAGACTTGAAACGGTTACAATGGGTAACAGCATAAAAACGATTTATCCGTACGCTTTCGATTACTGCCTCTCTCTCAAATCGGTTACCATACCCTCAAGCGTAACGGCAATCGGACATTATGCATTTAAAGACTGCATTGGTCTCGAAAGAATAAACATAGGTGACGGTGTTAAAACAATCGGTGCAAGTGCTTTCGAAGACTGTGCAAATCTTAAATATGTCAGCATGGGAAAAAATCTCAAAAAAATCTGGTATCGTGCTTTCAGTGATTGTATAAATCTTGAAACAGTTGTAATGGGTAAAAACGTGGAAGAAATCCAATATGATGCTTTCTGCAATTGTTCAAAGCTTAAATCTATTACCATACCGTCAAAAGTCACAGCAATAGAAGAAAGTACTTTCGAAAACTGCGCAGGTCTTGAATCCGTCACCGTGCCGTCAAGCGTAACAGAAATTGAAAATTATGCGTTTGAAGACTGCGTAAATCTTGAAAACATCATAATAAGCGACGGCGTTGAAAAAATCGGGTCTTATGCATTTAAAAACTGTTCCGCTCTGAAATCGGTAAAAATCCCCTCAAGCGTAACAGAAATTGGGGCTTGTGTATTTGAACACTGCACAAGTCTTGAAACAGCGCATATCGGTGACGGTGTTGAAATCATCGGAGAATCCGCCTTCTACGGTTGCGAAAATCTCAAAACTGTTTACATAGGTAAAAATGTGAAAACAATCGGTTTTATAGCCTTTGCCGCTTGTACAAAATTAACCGATGTTTATTTTGCAGGCAACGAAAAACAATGGAACGCAATTATGAACGAAAACGACAATAGCCGGCTGACCCTAGCAAACATTCACTATAACTCTGAGCAACAATAAATTTTCACTTCCCTGCGCCTTTTGGTCGCAGGGATTTTTTATGAGCGAAATAATCACGGAGGGTACCGCATAAAAATCTATCGGTGCAACATAATAATTCTTTATTTTTCACGCTGTATTACTTGTATTTTTCTGCGATTGGTGTATAATTAAATATTGTAATTTATTAAAAGGGGTAATAGGTTTGAAAATTGATGTTAAAGGAATATCCGCCAACTTCGTTAAATGCGGCAACGGCGACGCCGTGCTGATTCTGCCCGGTTGGGGTGCTGTTTCCTCCGCTTATAATATGCTAATTCAGCAGCTGTCTGAAAAATTCTGCGTTTATGCGCTTGACCTTCCCGGTTTCGGCATTACACCCGAGCCCGCTGACCCCTGGTGCGTTGATGATTATGCCGATTTTGTTACCGCTTTCATCGAAGCGATAGGAATTAAAAAAGTTATGCTTGTGGGTCACTCTTACGGCGGCAGAATTATCATCAAGCTCTGCAACAGACAGCTTCCGTTTGAAATCAGTGAAATTCTGTTCATTGACAGCGCCGGCATCAGAAGGCAGGCCACCGAAAAACAGTCTGCAAAGCAGAAACGCTACAAAACCCTTAAAAAGATTTTCACCGCAAAACCGATGAACACCCTTTTCCCCGATGCAATTGAAAAATTGCAGAAAAAATACGGCTCGGCTGACTATGCCGCCGCCTCTCCCCTTATGCGCCGAACCCTTGTCAAATCAATTTCAGAGGATCTGACGCCGCTTCTTTCAAACATAAAAGTTAAAACCACACTTGTCTGGGGGCGCGACGACACGGCAACACCCTATTCCGACGCGGTGACCTTCAACAAAGAAATTGAAAACTCAAAGCTTTTTGTCATTGATAACGCAGGTCATTTCCCCTTTATTGACCAACCGTTTGATTTCAGAAAAATTATTGCTTCACAGTACAACTTATCACTCTGATTCGGAGATTTAATTTATGGAATTTGTTTTGTTTATCATCGGTATTCTTTTATTTGCCGCAACCTATATTTTGCGCATAATTTATTACACCCATATGTTTCAGCTCAACTCTTACAAGCCGCCGCAGCAGCTTAAATGGCTTGGCAAAAACAAAAAGAGCTACCTTGTTTCCTGTCTGCCGCTGATTGTCTGTGCTCTGCCGGCTTTCATAACGGACAACGCACTTGTAATCGGCATTGCGGCAAACATATTGCTTATCGTTGCGCTGATTCTCAGCTTGCCGAAAAAAGCTAAGAAGCCGCTTGTTTACACAAAAAGAGTATGGCGCTTGCTTGCAACCTGCTTTGTTTTGCTTGCCGCACTTGTGGCGGTCATTGTTTTCGCAATGCCTGAGAGATTTGCTTTCACGGCTGCGGCTGTTGTGACAATGCTCACGCCATTCATCCTTTTGCTTTGCAACCTTATCAATCAGCCGATTGAAAAATCCATAAACAGACATTTCATTAACGATGCAAAAAAGATTATCAGAAACCACAAATCTTTAATCACCGTCGGTGTCACGGGCAGCTACGGCAAAACAAGCGTAAAATTTATGCTCGGCACTCTGCTTGAGGCTAAATACAACGTACTCATCACCCCCGAAAGCTACAACACAACCCTCGGCGTTACAAGAGTCATACGCGAATCACTGCGCGCAACGCACGACATTTTTGTTTGTGAAATGGGCGCAAAGCAGGGCGGCGACATCAAGGAAATCTGCGACATTGCCCTGCCGACCCACGGCGTTATAACCTCAATCGGCCCCCAACACCTTGAAACATTCAAATCACTTGACAATGTCAAAAAAACAAAGTTTGAGCTTGCCGATTCATTGCCCTCACACGGCAAACTTTTCTTAAACGGCGAAGACAAAAACATTGCCGACTATAACCGTAATAAAGATGCCGTAACCTACGGTCTTACCCCTGAGTGCGATTATTTTGCAAACAACCTCACCGTCACCGCTGACGGCACGGTTTTCACGGTTGAGCACAACGGCGAAAGCGTCAGCTTCACAACATCTTTAATCGGCAGACATAATGTTATTAATCTTGTCGGCGCAATTGCCGTCAGCTGTGAGCTTGGTGTTGAGCTTAACCGTCTGCCTCCTTATGTCAGAAAGGTCAAAGCGGTTGAACACAGATTACAGCTTACCAAACGCGGCACAACAACAGTCATTGATGACGCATATAATTCCAATCCCTCGGGCGCAAAAGCCGCTCTTGACGCGCTGGCGCTGTTTGACGGATTCAAAGTCATTGTTACCCCCGGAATGATTGAGCTTGGCGCCGTTGAGGATGAGGAAAACATGAAATTCGGCGCTAACATTGCCGATGTGTGCGACTTTGCCGTTCTTGTCGGCAAAAAGCAGACGGAAAGCATTTACAAAGGTCTTGTCAGCAAAGGCTTTGATAAAGAAAAAATTTATGTTGCCGATAATCTCACAGATGCGGCAAAGAAAGCCTTTGAACTGCAGGTCGGAAACAGACAGAAAATTGTTTTATTCGAAAACGACCTGCCCGACAATTATTAATAAGCACTTGAAAGGATTTTACAGATGAAAATTCAGTTGATGGTAATCTTCGGCGGCAAGAGTGTTGAACACGAAATTTCGGTTATTTCCGCAATTCAGGCAATCAAGCACATTAACCGCGACAAATACAACGTTATCCCCGTTTACATGACCCGCTCACAAGAGCTTTATGCAGGCAAAAACATTGATGTTATTGAGGCTTATCAGGACATTGCAAAGCTCACAAAAGAAGCTGACCGCGTTGCGCTTGTCAAAGACGGCGACAAGGTTTATCTTGTTGACCATCCCTCTGTCAAGAAATTCCGCAAGCAGAAAACCGAAATTGACGTTGCTTTCCCCATTGTTCACGGCTACAATGTCGAAGACGGCACTCTGCAGGGCTTCCTCAAAACCCTCGGTGTGCCTTTTATCGGCTGTGATGTCATTTCCTCTGCTGTCGGTATGGATAAACACGTTATGAAGGCGGTGCTTAAGGATGTTGGCATTCCCGTACTTGACTGTGTTGTTTATAACAAATTCGAATATGAAGCAGACAGAGAAAAAATCGTTAGCGCCTGTGAAGAAAAATTAGGCTACCCCGTTATCGTTAAGCCCGCAACGCTCGGCTCAAGCATCGGCATCACAAAGGCCGTTGACAAAGCTGAATTTGCAGAGGCACTTGAAACCGCTTTTTCATTTGCAACAAAAGTTCTTATTGAGCCCGCCATTGTCAACCTGCGTGAAATCAACTGTTCCGTAATCGGCGACATTGAGGATGCCGACGCTTCCGAATGTGAAGAGCCGCTTAATGCAACAAATATTCTCAGCTATGAGGACAAATACATCGGTAACGCCTCTAAAGGTGCAAAGAACAGCGATTCTCAGGGTATGGCAAGCCTTGCAAGACAGATTCCCGCAAACATTTCACCCGAAATGCGAAAGGAAATCAGAGATTTATCCGTCAAGGCATTCAAGGCACTCGGTTGCAACGGTGTTTCGAGAATTGACTATCTCATTGATACAGATACAAACAAAATTTACATCAACGAAATCAACACAATCCCCGGTTCGCTTTCTTTCTATCTGTGGGAACCGCTCGGTATCAGCTATGAAAAAATGATTGACCGACTTGTTCAGCTTGCTCTCAAGAGAACCCGCGATGAAAAAGGCCTGCTTGACACCTTTGAAACAAACGTGCTTTCCCTTTGCTCAAGCAATTCTCTCGGCGGCGGAAAAGGTAAGCTCAAGGTATAATTTAAGCCGTTTTACGTCGGATTTATATTAGAAAGGAGTAAAAAAATGGCGGTATTAAACAGAATCTGCGCACTTTTCATGTCAGTAATAATGGGTCTGTTTTCATTTTTCGGCATCTCTCTGCCCGAAACAGCGGTTTCAACCGAAGACTGGAACACAAACTATACTTATGTTTTTGTTCACGGTTTAATGGGCTGGGGCTCATATGACATTGCAAACTATGTAATGCCCTATTGGGGTATGTTTGGCGGCGATCTGATGAGTTTTCTCAACAACAGCGGTTTTGACTGTAAAGCCGCTTCGGTTGCCCCGACATCAAGCGCATGGGACAGAGCCTGCGAGCTTTATGCACAGCTGACAGGCACCGTAACGGATTACGGCAAAGCTCACAGCGAGAAATACGGTCACGACAGATACGGCGAGGATTTCACGGGCAGGGCACTCGTTGACAACTGGAGCGCGACCGATAAAATCAATCTGCTCGGTCATTCATTCGGCGGCGCAACGGTAAGAACGCTTGCTCACCTTATGTCAAAAGGCAGTGCCGAGGAAATTGCCGCAACACCTGCCGCAGAGCTGTCTCCCCTTTTCACCGGAGATAAGGCGGACTGGATTTATTCACTTACATCTCTTGCTGCACCTCACAACGGCACATCGGCTTACGGCACAAGCGGCAAATCGCAAACACCCGACACAGCCGCTTACGATATGTTTATTGACCACGCACTTGAACTCAACAAAACACTCACGGTAAGCAACAGTACCTATTATTTCTCTTACACCTGCTCTATGACCGAAGAAAATGATGACGGTACACATTCACCCATTAAGAGTAAAATGGAATTCATATTCACGGGCAGCAGTGAAGAGCTCGGCAGACTTACGGGTGTTACTGACGGCGGTTTTGTCATTGACGAAACCTGGCTTGAAAATGACGGCCTTGTAAACACAATTTCCGCAACTTATCCCTTCGGCGCACCCCACGCAGATTATGCTGAGGGTCAGCTCGAAAAAGGCATCTGGTATGTAATGCCGAAATATCACGGCGACCATATGTCACTGCAGGGCGGTATGACGGTCACAAACAATGTAAAGCCGTTATACATCGCACATCTTTCAATGATAAATTCACTTTAAAAAGCGCAGAGGTAATACGGATAATCCGTATTACCTCTGTTTTTCAATAAATTATAATCCGAAATGAATCATCCACTTGTTTTCAAGCTGAGCCTTTTGACAAAGCTTTTTAAGTTCAAGTAAATCCGGAATATTTTCAATAACCTTAACCACGGCGGAGAGTGAAAACGGCGGAACAAGGGTAACACCGCAATATGCAATACCTTTACCCGGTACATCCAGAGTGTGCCAGAAGAAATCAATGCCATCTAAATCGGCAACAATTTTTTCAATATAGCAATCGTCAACGGTTATGCAGTTATATTTTTCGGGTTCATAATTATCGTATCGTTCACCTTCAATCGGTGCACTTTGCATAATTCCGAATTCATGTCTTGCCACAGTTACATCTCCTTAAATCATTCCGGCATATGAGCTTGCGAATAAACAACGGTTGTTTTGCTCCAGCTTGTCGTTTCTGAACCCGAGTCGAGATTTTCGACCTCTTTGAGCTGTTCATAAGTTACATTATAGCTGTTTTTCAAGAAATCCGCAACATTTTTCTTGCCGACAAAGAAGATGCATTCATATCCCAAAAGATTTGTTGCAATGTGACCGTCTTCATAAATGTATAAAACTTTATTATTATGCCCGAGTTCATCGCAGCTTACGGTAACAGTAACCCTGTAACCGCTCGGATTTGCAGACGGATTGTTTTTTACACTTTTATCAGCAAAAAGATATTCTCCGATATCCGCCACATTTGCCGAATTTACCGCAAACTGTCCGGCGCGATACAATTCAATATTACCGTAAGTCACCGTGTTATTATAATCGGTTGCTTTTAAGAATTCGCCAAGTGTTGCAGGCACATAAGAAGTATTAATATAAACATAAACATTTTCTTCATCTGCAAATTTTACACCCAGCGCAAGCCTTTTATCAAAGCCGTCAAGAGAAAAAACATCTGCGACCGCCTTGTGTACCGTTCCGTCAGGTTCGAAGCCTTCGATTTGTTTTCCCGAAATCAGTTTGGTTGCCTTGCGGGAATTTGCACGTTTTTCCGTAGCCCTGAAAGGATAAACGTATTCTCGGCCTTCAACAATAACCGCCCTGAATTTGCCCGGCATTACTCTTCTGTTCCAATCGATTTCGGAATAAAGCTCCAACCTCACAGTTGTGCTGACAAGAATTGACGGATAGAGCATATTATAAGTAGCTGCTTCGGTTTGGGGAATATCCAAAGCGGGCGTTGTAGCAACTGAGCCCGTACTGTTGTTGATTACAGTGGTTGATAATAAATTTTCACCGATTTCACTTGCTGCTTTTGTGGCATCGCTTAACAGTGCACTTTCAGTAGCCTGTGTTAAAACACTTGTTTTTTGCCATCCTCCTCGACCGACACCGACAGCCAAAACGGCAACAATAATAAGACAAAAACAAGCGGCAAGCATCATTGTTTTGTTCAGATTTCTTTTAGTTTTATTCTTTTCAGACATTACTTTTCCTGCTTCAACAACTTTATTTTCATCAATTTCGCCGATAATATCAAATAAATCCTCTTTTTTCACAGGTCATATCCCCTTTCTGTAAGATAATCTTTCAACTTTTTTCTCATTCTACTAAGATTAACCGAAACATTGTTTTCGGTCATCCCGAATTTTTCGGCAATTTGTGAAACCGGCATAGCATACCAATATCTGCAAAGAAAAATTTTACCTTTCTCCTCTGATAAAGTGTCAAGGAAGCTGTTGACTTCTTTGACAAGCAATTTCTTTGCAAAAGCTTGCTCCGTATTTTCTCTGCCGGATACACATTCCGCCAATTCTTCAAGAACAAGGTTTATTTCACCGCCGCCGCGTTTATCCGCATTTCTGCGACGCAGTTTGTCAAATGCAATGTTTCTTGTGATTTTCCCGAGAAAAGCCGATAAAACCTTCGGGCGGTTAGGAGGTATGGAATTCCAGGCGTTGAGATATGTGTCGTTTACACACTCCTCAACGTCTTCATTGTTGCCTAAAATATTTTTGGCAATTGATTTACAGTAACCGCCGTATTTTTTCTCAGTCTGACTGATTGCGGTTTGATTTCTTTGCCAATATAAATTTACAATATCTCTGTCTTCCATAAACACCCTCCTTTCACCTATAAAGACGAAATTCATCTGAAAAACTTACAGAAAAATATTCTTTTTATTTTTGTTATAACACATTTCACGTCATCTTTCCATACAAAAAGCGCCGTTAATTAACGACGCCTTTACTTTTATAAATTTTATTTAATGACTGATGAAATTATTGTTACAAATTCTTCTTCCGTCACACCGTTCGCACTTAAAAGAAAACCGACACCTTTATACATAAACTCCGCATAATAGTATCCGCTTTCGGTAAGACCTATCAAAACCTCCGTGTTATTTATAAAAGATTTTTCTTCAGTTCCTTTAAAATAAAAACAGAACTGATACACATAATTTCCTTTATCCACCTCAAGATGAACATTTCTTGTTGAATTTTCGTTTGAGTAGTTCAGAATATTCGCATCCCAGTAAACCTCTCCGGTTCCGCCTTCTCTTTTGAAAATACCGCTTGCCCCCTCTTCCCAAGCAACCATATCTTCAGGCACACTCGGAATAAAGTTGACTCCGTAATATGCAATCAGCTCTTCCTGAGTCATTTCAACAAAATCATCCCACATCAAAGCAATGTTCATTCGCTTAGACGAAAGACTATCGACAGAATTAATAATAATTTTATTATTGACAGAGGAGCTTTGTCCTTTGTTTTCGTCATAAGCCGTTTGTGAAGTGTTTGTTGAGATTTGTGTTAGCGGTACAGCTTCAAGAATATCGCTTTGCCAGACACCGACAACTAAAGCGGCCAATATAACAAAGCAACCTGCAAAACCCAAGATACGAACAGTCGTTTTTTTCTTAATTCTTCTGTTTTCGTCAAACTCGTTTCTGCGCGCAAGTACGCTGCCTGCAATTTCATTATAATCTTTCATACTCAAATCCCTCCTTTTCAAGTTCGGATTCTAAAGTTTGTTTTGCTCTGTAAAGAAGATTTTCTATCTGACGCTTGCTTTTTTTCATAACCGCGGCAACATCCGCATTGGTAAAACCCTCAAAATAAACAAGGTAAAGCGCTTGAAAATATTCACTTTTCAGTTTGCGCATTGCACGGTGAAGAATTATTTTTTGTTCATTAATCAGATATTCGTTTTCAACACTTGATTCCTCTGATAAAACATCTTCATACGCATCAACCGAATCAAAAGAAAATCTTGCATTATTTCTTAAATAATCAACAGCAACATTTCGCGCAATTGTGAAAAGCCAGGTTTTAAAAGAACTTTTACCGTTAAAACGCGGCCTTTTCGTCGCCAATTTAAAGAATGTTTCTTCCATCAGATCCTCGGCAACAAAAATGTTGTTCACATAACCGTTTATGTATAACGTAATACCGTCTTTATAAATTTTAATAATATCTGCGAGTCCTGAATCATCACCATCAAGGTAACGGCGGTAGCTACTTGCACCATTATCCATTGATTTTCCCCTTTCTGAAAAGCGTTTGTTTTTCATTCCAACTATTAGACGGAGTTTTGGTAAAAAACTCTCAGTGAACATAATAAAATATTGATTGATAAAAATAAATTGTAAAAATCCGTCAGTTACTATAGCCGGAATCAGTTGGAGAGTAAAATTTAAAAAGCACACCATGAGGTATGCTTTAAACATGAGGAAGAAAAATCCTCCATAACTATTTATTTCTTGTCAATCACAGAGCAATCGCCAAGGATTTCGGGTTTATTTGCCATTGAATCATCTTGGCTCAATGTACGCTTGACACGGCAGGGATTACCTGCGGCAAAGCTGTTTTCGGGAATTGAACGGTTAACAACGCTTCCGGCACCGATAACGCATCCGTCACCGATTGTAACACCGGGAAGTATCGTAACATTTGCACCAATCCAGCAATTTTTACCGATTTTCACGGGAAGAGCATAGCAAAGACGGCGTGCAACTCCGTCGGGGCACATAAGAGCCCGCCTTTCGTCAGCAAGCATGGGATGAAGAGCAGTCGTTACGGTTACATTCGGACCGAAATCGCAATTTTCGCCGATAATAACCTCGGTATCATCCTGACAGGTGAAATTGAAATTAATAAAAGTGTTTTTGCCAATCTTCGTGTGTTTGCCGTAATGGAATGTAATAGGGCCCTGAAGAGTGACATTCTCATTAAGCTCACCTAGAATTTCGCGCAGAACTTCCTTACGTTCATCGGGCTGATATTCCGTAAGTGCATTATATTTCTGATTGAGTGAATGTGTTCGCATCTTAGTTTCTCTTCTCCACTCTTCCCCAGGCATAAACATAAGACCTTTTCCGTTATCAAGCATAAATAACACCTCGTTTATCATTAATTTCTAAAATAATTATATCATATTAGGAAAATAAAAAACAAGAGTTAAATTATTAGCTGTTTAATCAAAATCAATATTGGTCAAATCAAAGAACAAAAAAGCACACCATACGGTGTGCTTTTTTTTGATGTAATTCTTATTAACCGAACACTGCAAGAAGGAAACCTGCTGCGATAGCAGAACCGATAACACCTGCAACGTTGGGGCCCATAGCGTGCATAAGGAGGAAGTTTGAAGGATTAGCCTTCTGACCTTCGATCTGTGATACACGTGCTGCCATAGGTACTGCGGAAACGCCTGCTGAACCGATAAGAGGATTGATCTTTCCGCCTGAAAGCTTACACATAAGCTTTCCGACAAGAAGTCCGCCTACAGTTGAGAATGCAAAGGCTGTAAGTCCGAGACCTA
>JAZNVG010000022.1:0-18853 GCA_045592705.1 Acutalibacteraceae bacterium
AAATTTGTATAAAAAAACAATTTGTTTTTTTGAATATAACTTTGTATAAAAAAGGCAATTTGTTTTATTATATGTTTTTTTCTGCGATGAATGTGAGTTGAAAGCAGATATATCTTTTTTTATAATCAATTTTGCAAATAAAAGTTGAAAATGCACTAAAAACATTGAAAGGTGTGACAGAATGGAACAGTTAAATGTGACAACAAAAAGAGATGACGAAAGAATGTATAAGATACTGACAGATTTGATGAATACAGATAAAGAGTTTCAGATTATGATCACAGTGCCGGGAACTTCTTCTTTTTCAAGACAGGTTTTAAACAATGAACATACAGGTAAAGATTCTGGGATAAATGCGGATGACTGGAAAATGGGTATGACAGAAAAGAAGGAAAACACAGCGAGCCATGATTTGGAAAAAGATGTTACAGACATGATCCATGAGATTGGGGTGCCGGCGCATATCAAAGGATATCAGTATCTGCGCACGGCAATTGTTTTGTCAATCAACAACGGCGAGCTTATGAGCTCGGTCACAAAGGTGCTTTATCCGACGGTTGCAAAAATGTACAAAACAACATCTTCTCGTGTCGAGCGTGCAATCCGTCACGCAATTGAAGTGGCGTGGGACAGGGGAGATGTTGATGTTCTAAGCTCCTATTTCGGATACACAATCCAAAACACCCGCGGCAAACCAACCAACAGCGAATTCATTGCAATGATTGCCGACAAACTGCGCCTTCAACTTAAATCTGCGTGACATTTGACAATGAAAATATTAAATGATAAAATAAAAGCAACCCTTAAAATCAAATGAAAGGATTGCTTAAAAATGAAAAAAGTTGTCAGCGTTATTCTTGCCGCAGTTGTGCTTGTCAGTGCACTGTGTGTGAATGTTTTTGCTGCCGAGCCGATGCTCGAAAAGCTTATGCGCGAGGTCCAATCCGGAGGAGAGGCTTCTGTTTCAATCCAAGCCGCAGGTGTGATGGGCATGTCGGCGAGTGACAATATATATGTCAAAGGCGATAAGTCCTGCTACGAATACAAGCTCGGTCCGTTTGCTTTCAGAGCAGTTTTCAAAGACGGCAAAACTTATCTTGTAATGCCGCTTTTCAGAATTTATGCGGTTGTTGACGGATATTCACTCAATGATCCCCAGTCCCTGATTAAAACAGCCTTTGCCGCAACTCTCGGTGTGACACAGTATGTAGGCTCAACCACGGAAACAGTTAACGGTGTTAAGTATGTTTACGAGGAATATAACGACCGTGCCGCCGTTACAATTAAGGCAACTTTTGCAAACGGTGAGCTTGTGAACATTACCGTTACGGATGCGTCAACCGGCTCTGTGCAGGTGACAAATTTCAACGCTGCCACCACAAGTGTTGATGACAGCGTTTTTGAAACGGATTCTTATACGGATATTACAGCCTATCTTTCCTGGCTGATGGTACTTGTTTTCAATATGCTTTAAGCTCTGATAATCCTCAGTTCTGACATAATAATACCCATGTGCGGCTCGCTCAGTTCAATGTCGGCACAGCCGTTTACAAAAACATCGGATTTAAGCAGATATGTTGCGGTTTCAAAGCCGGGGGCGCAAAGCTCACGGTCAAACTCTTCGTTTTTTTCGCCGCCGTACTGGTTGCCCTCATAAATGACCTTCCCGTTTACAGTCACCTTATGGTGGTTGAGAACGGGAATTTTTTTGCTTGTGAATGTCACAATCAGCTTATAGTCCGTATCGGGCAGGAAGCCGCCGACCTTGCAACGGAAGGTGAGGTTGTCGTAAACCTTGAACATACAGGTTGGCATTGCTCCCGTGTTGACATTCGGACGGTCACCCTGGAAATCCATATAAATTTCGCCCGTCTGGTCAACACCCAGAACATCAAGTCCGTGTTCGGCAACCGAAAAATAGTATTCATCGGCACGTACCCTGTTCCTGTCAAGAACACGCAGTATAAACGGTGCTTTTTCATTTTCAGGCAATGTGTCCGCATAGTCAAGTCGGTTAAGAAGCCACGCGCGGTCGGTAACAGGCATTTTTATTGAATCAAGCACGGCACCGCGTTCCCAGCCGTTTGTGCAGTAGCGTGCAACGTCAAGCTGCATACCGATTTTAATAAACAGCTTTTTGGCAAGTCCTTCAAGGCTTGCGAGCTGTTTTGAGTATACTTCGGGGAATTCTTCGCTGAGAATTTCTCTGCCAAGCACAAGATTCCCGTCGCGAAGAGGCTTTTGCGCACGGTCAATAAGCTCAAGCTCAAACAAACGGCGAAAACGCAGAATCCAGTCACATTTAGCTCTGAAAAGCAATTGGATAAAGCGCCAGTTTTCGTTAAGTGACGGATATTCTTCTGAAAGCGTAGTGAACATTTTCAGTGTGCCGTCAATGCCGGGGTTTTCGGCAGGATCGCACGCCCAGTTAAGCTCAAGTGCCAGAATTGCATCAGCAACCCTGCGTGCGGGCACGCCGGGGAAGAAAAGACGCGAATAGTCGCACAAAGTGGTGAGTGTGTCCGCTTCGGGGAAGAAATCCATATCGCTCCACACCATTTTGTTGACATCGTCGTTAACACCTTCCGAGTAGCTGACGCTGCCGACGACATAACGTCTTGTAAGGCGGTGGATAAGGCGGTATTCTGTCGGACGGGGATTGGTGCATTCGCGGCTGAGACCTGCCGTGAGGGCATAATGCCAATCGTCACGGTTAAAATGAACGGGATATTCGCACCTGACATT
The DNA here is from genome assembly GCA_045592705.1 of Acutalibacteraceae bacterium. Classification (GTDB taxonomy): domain Bacteria; phylum Bacillota; class Clostridia; order Oscillospirales; family Acutalibacteraceae; genus CAG-177. The sequence continues at coordinate 2,746 of JAZNVG010000022.1, forward strand.
GTGCGTGATATCGGGATAAAGGCGAATCGGATATTTTTCAGGCAGACGACGGCGCAGTTCATCAATGGGGAAAGCTCTGTTGGGGCCTGTGATTACACCGTCAATTTCCTCGGGAAGCTTTTCCATTTCCTCAATGAATTCCTCGCCCCAGGTCGGTATTGAGTGCGGCTTCTGGGCGGATGGCCACATCTGTGCATTGGGATGCACCTGTTTTAATGCCTTTGAAATTTCGCGGCAACGCTTTATAAATTCATCGGGATAAAGCTCGCCGGGGTCGCCTCCGGGCGGAAAAACAACGTCAATTCTCGGCACGGTTTTGAAAAACTTCGAACGTCTTTCAACAGCTTGTTCGCAGGTTTCACCGTCACAGTTGGGATACCACAGCGAAACATCAAGGTCAATTTCGTCGGCCATTGCCGCCGCTTTTGCAATCAGCTTCTGCTCATCATATCTCATCAGCACATTGCGGTTGGATTCAAGACCCTCATAGGGAATGTGTTCAACCGTATTTGTGCCGAAAAACATCATATCAAGGTAGTATCTGTAATAGTCTTCATAGGTCCATGCGTCATAGGTGTTGGGTGTTTTACGGTAACCTATCTGGTGACCTCTGATTTTTTTGTCAGGGACATAATCGCCCGAAATGTCTTTGATAAGGCAGAATTTTCCGCCTTCAAAAACGGATTTTCTTAAAATCATACCGATTGCAAAAATGAATCCGCGTATGCCTTTTGCGGTAACCGTGATTTTTTCATTTGCCACTGTGATTGAATAGCTGTCTTTGCACTCTCTTGCGTCGGCGACAAAAACAAAACCTGCCTCAGCTGCATTTGCGGCAATTTCGGGTACAGTGCCGAGTCTTGTCAAAAGCTCGTCCGACAGAATTTCACAGGCTTTTTTACCGTCGGCACAGTCAGAGAAAAGTGAAACGTTTCTGATTTCGATATTCATACCAAAAACCTCTTTTCCAAAGCATAATTATAAAACAATATTATCACGTCAGACACTTAAAGTCAAACAAAGCAGAATAAAAAACTCTTCATAAAAACTGATAACCCCGACCGATTGCGGCAATACTGTTAGTGCCATAAAAAACGGTCGGGGTGATTTTTTGCAGTTCAGCAAGGTGGAAATCTGCGGGGTCTTACAACGGATATGGGTGAATTAAGTAATCGGATATAAGAAAAAACGGCAGAGTTTTTATGCTCTGCCGTTATCATCAGACTGTTTGGTTGTATCAATAATTAATTTTCATAAATCTTTGTCATCCTGAAGATGGAACGGAAGAAACCGAAGATTTTATCAAAGAAGCCTGACTTTGAGTACATCTCAATGCTGCTTCTTGCCAATTCCTTGTTGTCAGCATCACAAAGAATTGCTGTAAATGTGGTATATCCCTTATCCTTTGCGATAATTTCAAGATTTGAACCGTCAGCATCTTCGTCAAAGTTACCGTTATTTGATTCCCATTTTACATAATATCCATCAGGCGCATTACCTTCAACTGTTGCGTGAAGAATAATACCGTCTTTGTTGCGGATTTCTGTTCTTGACGGTGTCTGAATACTGATTGTGCAGTTGACGGAATTTTCTGTAACAGTGAAGTCAGACTGAACAGTTTCATCTTCTTCTCCTGTTGACAATACCAATTTACCTACTGTGTTTTCGGTTACTTCACCAAAGCCGAATTCCTGTCCGTTATATCGGAAAGAGGCGTTGTCTTCTAAAGGAACAATGTCAACCTCTGTAACATCTTCAGGGATTTCATACATCATATAAGGTTCATCATTTTCAGAACCTGCCATGAGATATCCCTCTGCTTTAACTCCTTTGATTATTATTATAACAGAAGAAGTGTAGATGGAACGTGTGGGGTCGTATGAAGCGGCAAGTTCAAAATACTTATTGGCATCTACCAAATATATATAACCATCAATGGGAACTGTGTATGTGCCCGGATACGGAGCCTGACGAATATCTCCGTTGGAATCCTTATACAGATAAGTTTCTCTGTTGGGGAAATTATTATCATATATATAGATTCTGTCTTGTCCGTCAACATTTTCATATCTGAGGAAATTAACAGCATGACCGCTTCCTGTTTTAAGGAAGAATGTAACTATAAGATTGCCGTTATTGTCATGTTCGTGATTCTTAACATAATTGACAACTTCGTTCCAATCAGATTCAATACTGTATTGTCTTGTTTTATAGTACCCGCCACCTGCAACGATGGATTTCACTCTGAATTTGCCCTGAACATCCTGGTGATAACAAATATCCTTTTTAACCTCATCGTTTGGCTGCAAAGCATATACATCATCTTCAGTGTTTCCGCCCACAGCAGTTATATCAAGATGGTTAAGGTAATAACCTGCACTTGTGACAGCCATGCCGAAGCAATGACCGCGTGAATCATCATCAATGTAATTACCAAAGCTGTATGATTCTTCACCCATGTTGTAAATATCAATAAAATGAATTGTTGCGTTGAGTAACGAGGAGTTCTCTTCACCCACTGTAATATTATTCCACTCCTCTTCTGTACCCAAGAAATACACATCTGTAATGCTGTCACAAACTGCAAATGCCTGATTACCGATAGTTGTAACACTATCCGGAATTATTACACTCGTAAGACCGCTGCAAGCAGCAAATGCACCAGCGCCAATTGTTGTTACGCTATCCGGAATTGTTACAGTCTTAAGGCTGCTGCAACCGTAAAATGTTTCCGGCAGAATTGCAGTTAAGCTGTCCGGAATTGTTATGCTTGTAAGATTATCGCATAATGCAAAAGCCTGATTGCCAATTGTTGTTACGTTATCCGGTATTGTTAAACTTGTAAGACCGGTGAGACCAATAAATGCACCGGCGCCAATTGTTGTTACGCTATCCGGAATTGTTAAACTTGTAATGTTAACGCATCCCGAGAAAGCTCGTTCTCCGATTGTGGTTACACCGTCAGGTATTGTTACGTTTGTAAGAGTTCTGCAAAAAATAAATGCGAAGTTGTGAATCTCAGTTAAATCATCAGGAAAATCTATGGATGTTACAGCATTGCCATTTAATTTAAGTATGCTTGCATAATATAAAGGATTGGAAGTCTCCGTAAGAAATTTGATATTGCACCATGAAGACGTATCACTTATGTTCACCTCAGAGAGGTTTGAACAGTTTTCAAACGCTTCAAAGCCAAATTCTGCTTTTGTAGTGGCACCAATTGTTACACTTTCAAGGTTGAAACACGAATAAAAAGCTTGCCAGCCAATTGTTTCTATACCGTCACCGATTGTTACACTTTTAAGGTTATAACACCCAAAAAAACCATAGTCGCCAATTGTTGTTATACCGTCACCGATTGTTGCATTTTCAAGATTTTCGCAACTGCTAAACGCACTGCTGCCGATTGTCATTATGCCATCAGGAATTGTTATGCTTGTGAGGCTGGTACAATCTGAAAACGCACCGGTGCCGATTGTTTTTATACCGTTGCCAAATGTTACATTTTCAAGATTTATACATTCCCTAAACGCATAATCTTCAATTGTTGTCACACTGTCGGGCATTGTTATGCTTGTAAGAGCTTCACATTCCTCAAACGCAGCGTATCCAATAGTTGCAACATTATTACCCATTGTTATATTTGCGAGGCTTGGAGAATATGCAAAAGCGTGACCGCCGATTGTTGTTACGCCGTTACCAATTGTAACGCTTGTAAGGTTAGGGCAGTCCTGAAATGCAGAGTCTGCAATTGTTGTTACGCTGTCAGGAATCGTGTAACTTGTTCTGGTGTTGCCGATCGGGTACTGAATAAGTGTTGTTTTATCTTTGTTAAACAATACACCGTATTCGTCACTTGAATAATATTGATTATTACTGTCTACTTCTATAGTTGTAAGGTTATCTAACCAATTAAATCCATTCTCTCCCAAAGTTATTACACTATCAGGAATTGTTACACTTTTAAGTTTTGTATAATTAGAAAATGCTGAGTCTGCAACCACTGTTGTTCCGGGTTTGATTTCAAAATTTTCCGATTCATATGATATATTAATTAGATAATTATTAATATAATGAGCATTGCCTTCCAGATTTGATTCATTGTTGCAATATGCAGTATCAAGAAATGCAAAGTAACCGATTTCTGTTATACCGTCACCTATTGTTATGTTTGCAAGGCTTTCGCAATACCTGAATGCCTCATTACCGATTGTTAATACGCTGTCAGGAATTGTTATACTTTCAAGAGAATCACAACTTCTGAACGCATAATCACCGATTGTCGTTACAGTATTGGGGATTGTTACACTTTCAAGATTGTCGCAATACTGAAATGCAAATTTACCAATCGTTGTTGCACCTTCATTGATTACAACATTTTTTATAGTTTCCATTGAATTATTCCAACGATTGTTGTCATTCTGAAAATCAACCATCGCACCCGTACCTGATATTGTCAGAGTGCCTGTGGAATCATCAAACGTCCAAGTGAGGTTACCACCACAATAACCTGAAGTTGTTTCTGCACTTGCTGTGAAGATTGACATTGGGATAATTGAAATCATCATTAATAATGCCAAGAAAACTGATAAAAATTTGTGTGCTTTTTTCATGCTGTCATCTCCTAAACCCTAACAGGGAAGTTTGTTAAATTTTACCACACAGAAAATTCAATGTCAATGTCTTGAGAGACAATTGCTGTTTAAGAATTATATCAAATTGATTTAATGCATAACCGTCAAGGTACAATGAAAATTCACGTGAAGGTTACATTAACCCAACGAATACAACAACTTTTAAATATAGTGTCTGTTTTATGTAAACAAAATTATAAATCTCACAATTCCCGTTCATAATATGAATGGGAGTTTTTTTGCTGAATGTGTACATAAAAAGTAAAGGATGATTATTTTGCAATTCAGCAAGGTGGAAATCTGCGGGGTCAATACAGCAAAGTTAAAGGTGCTCAAGGAAAGTGAGAAAACAGAACTCCTGAAAAAAGCAAGGGCAGGGGATATGCGTGCACGCGAAGAGCTTATCAATTGCAATTTGCGCCTTGTGCTGAGCGTAATTCAGCGTTTTACGAACAGGGGAGAAAATCCTGACGATTTGTTTCAGGTCGGGTGTATCGGTCTTATCAAGGCGATTGACAATTTTGATGTGACGCTTGACGTAAGGCTCAGCACCTACGCTGTGCCGATGATAATCGGTGAAATCAGACGCTATCTGCGTGACAATAACTCGGTCAGGGTAAGCCGCTCTGTGAGGGATACGGCATATCACGCAATGCAGGTGCGCGAAAGAATGATAAACGAGCTTGAGCGCGAGCCGACACCCGAAGAAATTGCAAAGGAGCTTGGCATCACGCGGGAGGAGGTTGTGATTGCGCTTGAAGCTATTGTTGAGCCGGTTTCTCTTAATGAACCGGTTTATTCCGACGGCGGTGACACGATTTATGTTATGGATCAGATTGGTGACGGAAATGACGACTCAAACTGGCTTGACGAAATCGTTTTCAGACAGTCGGTCAAAGAGCTTAATCCCAGAGAAAAAAAGATCCTCTATCTGCGCTTTATCAAGGGAAAAACGCAGATGGAGGTTGCAAGTGAAATCGGAATCTCTCAGGCGCAGGTGTCACGCCTCGAAAAGGGCGCAATTGAGCACATCAAATCAAAATAACAAAAGGGGGAAACCCCTTACATAAGTATAATGGATGTTGCCATCAGAGTCTGTGCTGTGTAATATGTGGAAAGCTCAATCGTGACAAAAACATTCTTGTGCTTGACGGGAGTGAAATATAGAATGCCGAGAAAGGTGTCACTGACGGTGAAAAGCACGGCACCGATTAATGCAATGAGCACGGAAAAATCTTTTGTTTGCAAGTAAAGTTCGGCGGCAACGGCAGTTTTATAACACAAAACTGCATAGTAAAAAACCATAAACGGAACGAGCTTACCCGAAAGTCGCATTTTAAAGGCTTTGATTACAATGAAAGCTATAATTCCGACAATAACGCCGCAGATGAGCGGAACGACTTTGAATCCGCCGATGCTCATAAAAGCGGCAATTGCGAAGAAGTGGCTGACAAGAAAATAAAATGTGCCAAGAGGAATAAGCTTTTCTCTGAATTTCGGGGCGATTTCTTTAATACCCAACAGCACGTCTCCGCCCAGACCGAAAAGAAGGCAGAAGACAATGAGGCAGAAATAATAAGGATTTTTCGGGTTGAAGCAATAGCCGACAATTGCAATTGAAACAAAGCAAAAGCTCGACATAAATTTGCATACTGTTCCGTAAAATGAAAGACTTTTACGTCGTAATACAATTGTTGCGGCAGCGAAAAATGCGGTTGCCGCAATAAGCACGGCGGTTAAAATATAAGCGGATTGCATAGAAACGCCCTTTCAGAAATTGATTATTCCGAGATGTTCAAGCAGAATTTTTGTGCCGAGGCAGATGAGAATTATTCCGCCGGCAAGCTCTGCCTTGCTTTTGTATTTAATACCGAATATGTTACCGATTTTCACACCGATTGCAGAAAGTGCAAGGGTTATGACACCGATGAAAGAAACTGCAGGGACGATATCGACTTTAAGGAAAGAAAACGAAACGCCCACGGCGAGTGCATCAATGCTGGTTGCCACGGCAAGAACAAGCATTTTTGACGGACGCAGTGAATCGTCAGCCTCGCACTCGTCGCAGTCTTTTTTCTTGCTGAGGGCTTCTTTTATCATATTTGCGCCGATGATACCCAGCAACGCAAAAGCAATCCAATGGTCAAATTTCTCGATTTTGTCGCTGAATGTACTGCCCAGAAAATAGCCGATGAGCGGCATACCTGCCTGAAAAATGCCGAAATAAAGTCCGACAATCAGCGAATTTGTAAAAGTAACTTTTTTAAGCGCAAGGCCTTTGCACACGGCGACAGCAAAAGCATCCATCGACAGCGCAACGGCAAGAATAAAAAGCTCTGTAATTCCCATATTGAACTCCTTTTTGATTCATAGCCGCATTATATAACATTTGCGACAAAAATTAAAGATATTTTTCAAAAAACTTGATATTATCTGCGCGGCATATTAAAATATATAGTATGATTGGAGGTTTTAATATGTCGAAAGCACTTGAATATCTTGAAAATTTACAGCGCCTTAATGCACGCGTTATCTCTGAACAGCTCGGCAACATTGAAAAAGCGGCACGTCTTGTCGCCACCGCGCTTGAGGGCGGCCACAGAATTTTTGCGTTTGGCACCGGCCATTCGCATATGCTTGCCGAGGAATTGTTTTACCGCGCAGGCGGTATCGTCAATATCACGCCCATTCTTGAAACATCCCTGATGTTGCACGAATCCGCTTCAAAGAGCACCTTGCTTGAGCGTGTCGGTGCTTACGGTCAGATTCTTTTTGATACATACGGTCTTGCAAAGGATGATATTCTGCTTGTTTTTTCAAATTCAGGCAGGAACGGCGTCAGCATTGACCTTGCCGACCTTGCGGTTAAAAACGGTGTGCACACAATTGTTATAACAAATATGGAACACACAATGAGCGGTGCCTCGCGTCACCCGAGCGGCAAAAAGCTTTACGAGTTCGGCGAGGTTGTGCTGGATAACTGCGGCTGTCTTGGCGATGCAAGTGTCGCAATCGACGGCTTCAATCGCCGTGTTTCTCCCACTTCAACGGCAATCGGCGCCGCGATTCTTAACGCAATGTCTGCCTGCGCCATTCAATATATGGTTGACGACGGCTTTGAACCGGAAGTTTTTGCAAGCAGCAACGTTGACGGCGGAGATGAAATTAACGAAAAATACATTGCAAAATATCAAAAGGAGATTAAAGCTTTATGATGTTTTCACCGCAGATAATCAATCAGACGGGAGTTTTTTCTGTCGCTGCACCTTATGTAAAACTTGGCGGTGATGATGTTGCCTTTGCTGCCGATGTTCTGCAGAAAAGGGGACTAACCGTTACGGAGAGTGCGGCGGTTGAACTCGTTTTAAAATGCGAAAAAACACAGCGCACCACTTATATTGAGAAGGCGCGCCGTGTCACGAATGAAAAGTTTATAATTGAAACCGCTGTTTCGGAAGAAACGGCAAAAATTGTTGTTACTTATGCCCACCGACACGGCTTGTTTTACGCTCTTGGGTGTATAGGTGAGTACCTTTACAGAGGCGAGCTTCCCGTTGGTGAAATCGTCGATTATCCTCTGTTCAAAAAGCGCGGATACATAGAGGGATTTTACGGAAAACCGTGGACTTTTGAAGAGAGAACAAAAATGCTTGTGCTGATGGCGCAAAACCGTATGAATTCTTACTTTTACGCCCCTAAGGATGACCCCTATCACCGTGAAAAATGGCGTGATTTGTACCCCGAAAGCGAGCTCTCTCAGCTTAAAAAAATCATTGATTTGTGCAACGAAAATTTCGTTGAATTCACCTTCTGCATTGCACCCGGTCTCAGCATTTGTTATTCCTCCGAGGAGGATTATAATGCATTACTGCGTAAAGTGAAACAACTTTACGACAACGGCGTTAACGGATTCGGTCTGTTGCTTGATGATATCCCCGAAACGCTCTATTTTGAGTGCGACAAACAGCGCTTTGACAACGAAACACTTAACGCACACATCTGGCTTTCAAACCGACTCTATGATGATTTGCGTGCTGTTGACCCTGAAATTCATCTTACTGTTTGCCCCATGCAATATCACGGCAACGGTGATGAATATTTCATTTCCCGTTTCGGCTCAGGGCTTGACCCGATGATTGATATTTTCTGGACAGGCCATAACATCTGCTCTCAGGAGCTCACTTGTGCCGAGGCGGCTGTGTTTGAGAGAAGCACTCTTCACCGTCCGCTTTATTGGGATAACTTCCCCGTCAATGACTGTGAAATGTATAACGAAATGCACATGGGGTATCTTTACGGCAGGGAAAAAGAACTCTATGCTCACAGCGAGGGTCTCATTTCAAACTGTATGGAGTATGCCGCGGCAAGTGCGGTGCCGTTGCTCACGGTTGCTGATTATCTTTGGAATCCGCTTGCTTACAATCCGCGCGAGTCTTGGGAAAAGGCGCTTGCGGTCTGCTTTGGCGATGATGCCGACAAGGTTATATACTTTACAGACAACCTTCTTTTCTCCTGTCTTAAGGTTGAAAATTCTTCACTCTTCAATCAGGTGGCAAATGATGCTCAGCAGGCTTTTTACAGCGGTGACGTTGAAACTGCCGTTAAAATTCTTAACGATTACATTGAAAAGCTCAACGAGTGCTGTGACCTGCTTGAAAGCGGAAAATTTGAAGCTTTTGAATCAATGGAAAAATGGATTGACAAGCAGCTTCTGATGCGTGATATTCTTGTCAAAGCCGTAACATTGTTTAAAAACACTGCCGCAAAAGGTGAGGTGCAGGCAATGCTTGACAAATATCTCAATATGCCGGCGGTGCTTATGGATTTCTCTTTTCAGAGTTTGACAGAAAGGCTGTTGGAGCTGTGATGAAGCGATTTACAGACACGATTGAAAACAGGAATTTGCGCGAAGCTTACAGCTTAACTGAAAAAACCGCCCCTCTGGGCGGTTTTGATTGCGGCAACCTGTGTTCTGCTCTTTGCTGTGACGGCGATGATTGTAAAGGTATGCACCTTTACCCGGGTGAGGCTGAATTTCTGCGCAACATTGACGGATTTGATGTTGTTGACTGTGAAGGCAACCTCGGTTATCCTGCTCTTGTCTGCCGTGGCAGATGCGACAGAAGCACAAGGCCGCTTGCCTGCCGCTTTTTTCCGCTGTTTCCCTTTGTCTTCGAGGAAAACGGTGAACTTAAACTGAGCGTTGCAATTGACCCGCGTGCCCGAATTTGTCCGCTTGCGGATGAAAACGTGCGTTTTGACCGCAACTTTGTGCGCAGTGTGCGCCTTGCTGCGCTTTATCTGATGCGTGACAGAGAAACCTTGTCATACCTTAAAGAAACAAGTGCAGAGTTGCTTGAAATTATTACGCTTGATAATATGCTCGGCTAATCTTTCCATTGATATATTTCAAGGTCAACCGTGCCGTCGCTTCGGAAAGCGACACCCTCTTCTGAAAGAAGCTGTCGCTGAATATTTTCACCGCCAAAGGCGAAAGCCTTTGAAACCTCGCCGTTTCGGGTGACAACCCGGTGGCAGGGAATTGCAATCGGCTCTGGATTAACGTGCAGGGCATAACCCACAACCCTTGCCCACCTTGGATTTCCGGCATAAGCTGCAACCTGTCCGTAGGTGGCAACTTTCCCGCGCGGAATTTGCCTTACAACATCATAGATTTTTTCAAAAGTGCTTTTTTCCATTGTTCAAAGTCCTTTATTTAACATTACATTAATATTATACCACCGTTTTCGCCAAAATTACACATCTTTTTTTCGGAGGTTGGCTATGTCCTTTTACACGCATATAATCTGGGATTGGAACGGCACCTTGCTTGATGATATCGGTGCATCGTTGCAAAGTGTTAACGAAATGCTTGAACGCAGGGAGATGGCGCCAATCGGATTTGACCGTTACCGCGAATGTATTGGTGTGCCTATCCGTTGTTTTTACGAGCAGGTGTTTGACCTTAGCGTTGAAAATTACGAGAACTTGCTTGATGAATATAACGCAGGCTACCTTGCCGCACTTGCTGACTGCACGCTTTCCGAGGGGGCGGCGGATGCGTTGAAAGCATTTGATGAAATGGGAATAACCCAGCTTATCGTTTCTTCATGCGAAATGAATCAGCTGCGCGAAAACGTTGAAAAATACGGTGTTTCAGATTTTTTTGATGCTGTTCTGGGTGCCGATAATTTTCTTGCGGCAAGCAAAATTGAGCGCGCCGAAAAATATCTTAACGAAAACAAAGTGACCGAAAGGGGGAGGGTGCTTGTTGTCGGCGACCTTTGTCACGATGCCGACCTTGCTGACCGAATCGGTGCAGACTGTGTACTTCTCACAATCGGACACGAGGACAGAAAACGGCTTGAAAGCACGGGCCACAAGATTTTTTCAGGCATTCCTCAGCTTCTCTCATATGTAGAAAATAAGTAGAAATCCACAGGTCGGCTTGCCGACAAGCCGTCGCAAAAACAGTAAAAAATCAACGGCAAAAAGAGTGTTTTTACCCTCGGGAATAACACTGAAACGGCAGATGAAAACCGGTTTTATCTGCCGTTTTTTTGTGCTGTTTTTCGTCATTTTTGCTATATAAAATGCAAAAATCTCTCTTTTTTGTGTCACAATTTTGTTGCAGACTTTGTACGTTTATGTCACAAAAAACACACTTCTTAATGCTTTTTGGGCAATAAAACACTCTGAAAAATGCGAATTCATAATTTGTTCATAAATTATTTACAAACCGTTAATCAAAATATATCCACATCGCAACATTGCTATATTAAATTATTATTGTAAGTTAGTGGGAAAGTCTCCCACACTTGGTAAACCGCCCGTAATTCGCTTTTTAACGGGCAATCGGGTATTTCCCGACATCATTTTTGGAGGTGCAAACACAATGAAAAAAGCAAAAAGACTCCTTGCTCTTGTGGTTGCTTTTGTTATGCTTGTGTCCGGTGCTTCAGTCAGCTCTTACGCTTACTGGGCAGACTACACAACCCCCAGCATGACCGACAACTACAACTACTACATGACCCCTGAACAGGGCGCCAGCTGGCTCCTTGACATGGTTGATGAACTTCTTGCCGGTGAAGAGATTTATATCGACATCGACGATACAACCGGCGGCATCGTTAACGGTGCTATTGACCTTCGCAGCTACAATGCTCTCGTAACCTCACTTCCCGACGTCGTTAACAGCAACAGCACCTTGCTTTCTCTTTTAGGCTTTGCGGTTGGTATGATTGCAGATCTTGAGGTCTCCTCGCTCGAGGGTGCTCCCATGCGTGAGGACACTTACACAAGTGACCTTTACTGCCTTTACACTGTTACTGGCTTTCTTAATCAAAACAAAAACCTTCTTGGCACTGTTATTGAGTCCGGTCTTGATCTCGGCCTTGTCGGCAGCTTCCTTGACCTTCCCTCAATGATTAATAACCTTCCCGGTTTCCTTAAGGCTACTGTTTACGGCCTTCTGACAGGTGACACATCTTATGCTGACAATGAGGATTTCGGCTCTGTACCTTCCATTGACTCTGCTCTTCAGAACCTTGTCAATGCTGCTGTCGTAACAGGCACGGATCCTGATGACGACTCTCTCCTCGGTCCCAACTTTGCGCCTCTTATGCCCAGCCTTACCGTTGAAGATGTAAACCTTCAGAGCGCTACTCTTTATGACCTTGTCAATAAGGCTCTTACCGGTCTTCTTGAGTCAATGCTTGGCCCGATGCTTTACGAGGTTCTTATGGATGCCTTCGGCATTGAAATTACTGAAGAATATCCCAAGGGTGATCCTGCTGAGCTTAATAACGAAACCCTTGTAATGGTTTGCGGTATGGTTACCGACCTTTGCGGACAGTTTGTTCAGGGCACAGAAATGGAACTGCCCGATTACAGTGACTGCCTCTATCCCGGTGAAAAGGTTGAAGAACTTCTCAACTGGTTCCTTGTTGACGGCGGTATGGATGTTTTCATCAGAATTGACGAAAGCGGTATTGCCATCACCGATGATTTCATGGCTCTTCTTTCCGACCTTGCAAGACTTGCAATTCCGCTTGCTGTTAACATGGAGCTCTTCCCCGCTGTTCAGGGTATGCCCTCCACAGACGAGCTTACAGCAAAGGATGAAGCAACCGGCGAATACATTATGCCCGATATCGAGGTTTACGGTTGGATTCTTAAGATTGTCCTCAGCGACCTTATCAACGGTGCATACATTCCCGCTTATGCAACCGATATTTATCAGGTAGGCGCTTATGCAATGGCATCAATCGCTGCCGATATCATTCCCCAGTATAATTTCTACGATGCACTTGATGCTAACTACACAGACCAGGCCGCAGTTGATACAAACGGCATAGTTGTTGAAAAGCTTCCTTTCAAAAATGAAGACGGTCTTCCCGTTGCTTTCCTTGAAATTGTTACTCAGATCGGTGTCTTCTACCTCAACGGTATGATTGACTACACCGAGGTTGGCTATCAGATTCCCGAAGGCTGCTCCTTCGAAGAATTTGTTGACTATCTCATCAACTGGGTTTTCACAACCTACACTCCCATCCTTAAGGATACCGCTATGGCAAACCTTGCCGCGATGAAGGATGCAAACGGCAATTCACTCAATCTCACTTGGACCAACTCAACAATCTGGCAGAAGCTTGATGCATCTCTGTTCAAAATGATTCCCGCTGACTGGATGCCCGCAGGTATTGACGGTTCTTATGATCTTGTTGTTAAATGGCTTCTTGGCAACGTCTTCGAGTTCGACCTTCAGGGCATTGTTTCTCTCTTCTCAGTCCGTGAGGGCGGCGAGCTTGACACAACCGGTGTTATTCCGCTTCTTCTGAGAATCGTTGACAGAGTTCTTAAGCTTGTGTTCGGCGGTAACGCTCTTCTTCCCCAGAGTACAACCACTGATTTTTCAGGTGCCACCGTCACATCCGTCACAAGCCTTGACGGTCTTCTTTCAGCAGGCACTCTCAAAACTCTTATCGTCAACCTTCTCACTCATCTCCATGGTTACAGATATGAGATTTTTGAAACTCTTCTTCCCCTTCTTGCTAACAGTGAGTACGACAAACCCTATCGTACTGACAAAATCACAGATGCTGAAGCCCTTCAGATTTCACCCGAAGAACTTTCCGATTATGTCGAATATTTCGAGCGTCTCAACACTTATGTAGTCGGCACCGAAACCGATGAAGAAACCGGCGAAGAGTATGATGTTTACGAATCCCTCGACAACTTTGATTACAAGACATTCGCAAAATTCACAGCCGGCACAACCGCTAATAACGGTACCGTTTCTTTCGAAGAAGATGCATATGTTTTCAACCGCGTTGAAGACTACGGTGAAAAGCTTTACCACTACCTCAACCAAGAAGATCAGATTGAAACCGCAAAGGAAGTTGCCGATGGCGCAGTGTCTGCCATTGAAAGCATTGGCGACAATGTTCTTCCCATTGTCAAGTATTACTATGACCTTGTTGAATATGAAGCAAACTACCTGACCTGGACAACAAACGGTTTTGACGGCAATAATGACAAAACTGTTTCTAAGACTGCTGAAGATAAACCCAGCAAACCCAGTGCGCCCGATATGGTAGTTTACCTTCCCAATGAAGGTACAACTGAAGTCAACAGACTTGGTGCTCTTGCTTTCTGCAGTGCATATGTTGATTATGCTTCTGACCCCGAAGTTCTTGCGGCATCCATCGAAAATGATGCTGAAGCGCTTACAGAACTCGGTTGGAGCTCAACTGTCGACAGCTGGCAGGACAACACCTACACTGTTTCTGATTACTATATGGTAAATCAGTCTTTTATCGACCTCATCCTTGAAATGCTCTCTGATACACAAACAACCTTCATCATCAGCACCAAGACAGGTGAGGACTGGTTGGGTCGAGATGAGTATTCAGATATTTCTTATCCGATGTATGAAGAATCTGACACAACAAAGATGCAGACTGCAATGGAAGCATGGATTACCTACTGTGAAGATCAGCAGCAGGCTCTCGCAAACGCTTATGACCAGCTTTCATGGCGTACTGAGCTTTCTCAGACCAACAGAAGCACAACCCTTTATGCCAACCAGCTTCAGAGAACAATGAATATGGTTAACGAGGCATACAACGGCGGTAACAACTATGTTGTCACAGGCTATGACCCCGTAACCGGTGCTGAGATCACAGAAAAGTCATACACAACCGCTTCTTATGAACCCTTCAAAAAGATGTTTGAGTATTCTCAGGATCTCTGCGACCTTATGTACAGCAATCCCAGCCAGCTTACCCAGTCAATGTTCACTCTTGCAAGACGTGCTCTTTGGGTTGCTTATCTTGATCTTGCAGGTTACCTTGGTAATGCTGACTACACACAGCTCAATATTTACATTTCACAGGCAAATGACATCCTTGCAAACCTTCCTGAAGGTGACCTTGGTTACACACCTGAAACTGTTGAGATTCTTCGCAACGCTCTTGCTGACGGTGTTGATATTTCCGATGGCCTTTATGTAATCGAAGGCGTCGAAACCGATATCGACTCTGAGCGCCAGAAGCTTGTTGACGATATCGCCGGCACACTTTACGCCGCAATGAACGGTCTTGAATACATTCTTGCTCCTGACATCGTAGCAAATGTTGTTGATGAGGTTGCAAAGTGTGTTCTTGACACTGCAACAGCATTTAAGTTTGTCCATGGTATCTTAAGACCCTCCGGCTTCGAGCAGAGCGACGTCGCTCCCATCGGCGGTGCTGAACTCACAATCAACGAGACTGAGCGTGGCTTTGGTACTGGTACTAATATCCTTGGCTTTAGAAGTGGTCTTCTTGCCTTCAGATATTTTGTTGTTGTCTATGGTGATATCAACGGCGACGCAATCGTTGACGGTACTGATATGACTCTTGTTCAGGCTTACAGCGTTCTTGGTCCTACCGCTTCCGGTGTCAGCGCAAACTACAAAGTTGAAGCCGCTGACGTTAACCACGACGGCACAATCGACGCACTTGACGTTGAACAGATTCAGGGTGTTTACAACTATGCAAGAACAATCGAACAGACTGATAACACACAAGCCGATTACGGTTATATCGCTGCATAATTGTTGAACAGCTGACAATTTAATCTAATCCCCAGGGGCGGCACTCACGGGTGCCGCCTTTTCTTTATATATAAAACATTATATATATAAACCCACCGCAGAGCA
This sequence comes from Acutalibacteraceae bacterium, assembly GCA_045592705.1. GTDB lineage: Bacteria > Bacillota > Clostridia > Oscillospirales > Acutalibacteraceae > CAG-177. The sequence goes on from JAZNVG010000022.1 coordinate 18,583, forward strand.
GGTCGCATACCCAAGGTGCCACCGTGCTCATATATAAAACATTAATATATACCAACGATAGCAACGAAAGACATACACAAGCGCAACAACGACCCACGCGGGATTCGACCGGTGTACCTGCATTCATCAAGAAACACCCGGCGGTGTTGAAGAAAGTGAAAAAAAGATAAAAAAAGTTTAAAAAAAGTGTTGACAATTGGGAAACGTTTTGGTATTATAATCGAGCGCCTTGAGAAACGGCGCGACTCGGCACCTTGAAAATTAAACAACG
>JAZNVG010000023.1:0-20650 GCA_045592705.1 Acutalibacteraceae bacterium
CTTTAATTCTAATATTTCTTTTTCATATTCTTTGATGTGTCTGTAACTTCTGGGCATAAAATTTCCTCCTATGGTAGCTATTTTAATTCTACCATAGGAGGTTCTTTTTTTCATTGTCCGTTTTTACTGGACCTGTTCAAACAAACACTGAGGTTAATAATTTTAATTCAAAAAATCAAAGTGAAGAAATAATAACCAAAGGAAGTCCCCCGTTTTGTTATTTCACTCTTGAACAGCTTAAAACATATAAAAATGCTTGTGAAACAATGAGTGAGAAAGAGTTTGAGCGGTTTGTAAAAAATTCAAGAAACTTTGCGGACAGCAATATTGACAATCTTGAAACCGCACAGACAGTGATGAAGGCTATCGAAGACACAACCGTAATCCTGCTTGACGGTGAAAAATCTAATTTCTATGAAATTGCATACCATGAAAAGAGTTTATATATTTCTCAACCGGTAATAATGAGCGAAACTAAAAATCTCGTTTGTACCTACTATACTAATCTTAGCGAAGAAAATGTAAAGACTCATCATGAAAATACGGAATATATTACTTATTTAACAGATGTTACTGCTAACGGAGTAACAGCGAATGTATATATATATCCAAATGGTGATGTGGATGAATTTTATGCAGAAATGTTTGTTGATGGCACCAGAATCACTTACAGAGTAACTGAAGAACAAACTATCGAAGAATTTGAAGCTGATTTTGCAAGGCTTCAATTTGTCAAAATCGGTGATTTGTTGAAAGAGTAAAACAAATGCATTTACTAAGTGAAAATATTCGTGTAATGCTTGGAATTGAATAAAATGTAGCAGAAACATCGCTTCGGTCAGTTGTGACTGAGGCGATGTTTTTTATGTGAATACTTATATTTTTTATAACAACAGCTGTTTTGCTTTCAGCAGAGATATCAAGCGTTTTTGCAGAAAAGCCGTACATTTTTGTATGAAACGTTGAAAAGCACAAAAATGTAAATATAAAATGTAATTGAGAAAAAGTAATTCCTTAAAGGGTTTTTATTAAAGGAAAGAAGGCGATTCCGATGGGGCGGATTACAAAAAACATATCAAAATATAATTTTCAGGAGGAAAGTAAAATGAATTTTAAAAAACTTTTATCAGGTATTCTTGCTTTTGTGTTGAGTTTCGGAATGTGCTCGGTTGCTTTTGCGGTTGACGATATTCCTGACGGCTATACACCTATTTACACTGCTGATGATTTGAACAACATTAGAAATAATCTTTCAGGCAAGTATATTCTTATGAATGATATTGATTTATCATCATACGAAAATTGGGTGCCAATCGGAACAAACTCAACACCGTTTACAGGTGTGCTTGATGGAAACAGCTTTTCGATAAATAATTTATCACTAAAATCTGACATCAATACAGTTGAAACAAACAATCTTGGACTTTTTGGTTTTATAAAGACAGCATCCATATCAAAATTAAAAATCAAAAACCTAACGGTCAATATCAATTATCCATACAATTCTACTTTCTTTGTAGGCGGAGCTGTTGCATATTGTTTTGATAGCGAGATTAGTTCATGTGAAGCAAGTGGAAATATTTCTATATTGTCTGGTGGCAACATCTATGCGGGCGGTATAGTTGGATATGTTGGTGATGAGAACAAAAGCTCTGTAATAAAAAATTGCGTTTCACAAGTTGATATGCAAATCATTGGTGAAAACAACAGTATTTGGGAACCTGAGGTTACACAATATACTTATGTGGGCGGAATCGTCGGATGTGCATTTTCTGCAAAAAAAATATATAAATGTTTCAATAACGGCAACATCTCAGTTAACTCAATAAACATTGGCATAGTTGGAAGTGTTGTCGGTAATGCTGAAGATATAGAAATATCCAAATGCAAAAACACAGGAAACATTACAGCTTCCGGAACATGTATTATTAATGAAACTCCTATAAACACTACTTTATGGAACAGAATTCTTTTGTTTTTTAGCTCAATTTGGAACTGTTTCGCGGAGCTGTTCAAATAAAAATATGGGGGATGTAACAAATGAAACGTTTTACAAAGTTCATATCATTATTTGTTGTTATTTGTATTGTCATAGGTTCATTTTCTGTTTATAGCTTCGCTTCAAACGATGAAAACTTGTTGTCTTCAAACGAATTTTAGAAATGGCAGGCAAGTTGGTTAGTGACTATGATATGCCTTTTTATCTGCCAGAGTCAACAGAAGAAGTTGTGTTTGAAAAAAGCAATCGATTAATTGTAAAAACCGTTACAAATGAAATCTTAACTGATGACAGAAATGCCATTGCAAAGGTTGAGGGTTGGAATTCTATGCATATTCTTCAGTACGCATCGGAACAAGATACAAAAGAAGCTATCGAATTCTTTTCTAATCAAGCTTTTGTAGAATATATAGAAGAAGATCAGTACATCGAATTCTTCCCTTGTTCAAACACACATGGTATATATTCAGAAGAACCGATGTCTTGGGGAAACAGTGTTGTAAGATCTGATTCTGTAAATGAAAGATTATTAAAAAGCAATATTGAATTAAGTGAAGTAATTGTTGGAGTTTTTGATACAGGAATAAATGCGAATCATGACTACTTTTCCAGCAGTGGCAGGGTTGAAGAAGGTTACAATATTTTTGATCAAAACACCAACACTACAGATATCCAAGGGCATGGCTCCCATGTGACGGGAATTATACTGAATAATACTTTATCAAATGTAAAAGTAAAAATGTATAAACTTGGTTCGGGTTATTTCCTTTCTAACGCTACTGCAGCATCGTTATTTGCTACAGCAATTATTTCGGCAGTAGATGATGGTATTGATGTTATAAACATGAGTATATCGCTTAATGTTAGAAGTATCTATATTGATGAAGCGTTAAATTATGCGAAGGCTAACAATGTTCCTGTTGTAGTAGCTGCAGGAAATGATAAAAATGGCGAAGGGAAAAACGCAGATGAGGCTTACTTAGCGAGCAAGGAAACCGTTTTAGCAGTAGCCGCAATTGATGAATCATTAATGCCTATGCTTAAATCTAAAAACGGAGAAGGATCTACAAATTACGGAACCTGTATTGACATCGCAGCTCCCGGCGAAGATATAAACAGTGTGAATTTTTTATTGGGTTTTATGGAAATGTCCGGAACATCAATGGCGGCACCATTTGTAACTGCAGCAGTGGCAACATTGAAGTCTGTAAAGCCAAATATCTCATGGGAAGAAATAGAGGAATTGATAAAAACGAATGCAACTGTTCCTACTGACTGGAATCCTTTATATGGAGTTGGCATTTTAAATGTTGAAGATATGTTATTTGATATATTTTCGGCACCTCCACAAATTGTTTTTGATAGTAATTTCAACGTTACAATAGCATCAATTTTGAGTGAAGCTACAATCTACTATACAACAGATGGTTCTGATCCTATTGTAGGATCATCAAAAATCTATGAAAGCCCAATAGACATATCAAATGCAACAAAAATAAAAGCAATTGCATACGAAGAAGGCGAAATTCCGAGTGAAATTGCTACATTGAAAATTAAATGGTTCGAAAACCTAGAGATAAGATATAAAGGGAGAAAATCCGTCAAATCATCTTACGATATAGTAAAATATTACTGCTCAAACGAAGAAATAGTTTCTTTTGACGGAAAATATATTAAGGGAGAAGGTATAGGAGATGCATCGGTTACAATATATTATGAAACAGGGCAAAAGGTAACATATAATGTAACTGTTGATTTCGCACCGTTCCAATGGGTTCATGAAATAATTTACAAATTGTTCGGAGTTCTTTTGTGGAGCTTATAAAAGGCGAGGGAAGATAACTTTTTTCGTTTTTTGATTCCTCGACAAAATCCCCAAATTAATACAGCTATAAAAAACGGGTATCGTGCAGATACCCGTTTTTTGTCAGTTTTTATAAAGTTTGGCAAGTCCGCCCTCGGAGGTTTCACGGTAAAGGTGAGATAAATCCTTGCCCGTCTGGTACATCGTTTCAACCACAACGTCAAAGGAAACCTTTCTGCTTGCAAACAGGAAGTTTGCAAGGCTCAGGGCGTTTATGGCGCGCATTGCAGCAACGGCGTTGCGCTCAATGCACGGAATCTGAACAAGACCGCACACGGGGTCGCAAGTAAGCCCCAGATGATGCTCCATTGCCACCTCGGCGGCATATTCAATCTGGTCAATGCCCATTTCAAACAGCTCGCACAAAGCGGCGGCCGCCATACTGCAGGCTGTGCCGACTTCCGCCTGACAGCCGCATTCTGCGCCGCTGACGGAAGCGTTTGTGCTGACAATGTTTCCCACAAGACCTGCCACGGCAAGTGCGCGGACAACATCGTTATCCGAAAAGTTGTTTTTTTCCTGCATATATTTCAAAACCGCAGGCAAAACGCCGCAGGAGCCGCAGGTGGGGGCGGTGACAATGATGCCGCAATCCGCATTTTGCTCGCTGACAGCAAAGGCATAAGAACACACAAGTCTGTTTTCACGTGTCTGAGGGCTTTCGTCAATATGCTTCTGATTAAACAAAAACTGTGCTTTTCTTTCAACACAAAGGCCGCCTGGCAAAATCCCGTTTTGGCTCATTCCTTCGTATATTGAGTTTTGCATTGTTTTCCAGACCGTTATCAGATATTGCTTAATGTCGGCGCTTTCGTTTTCGAAAACGTAGTCTGAGAGGCGCATATTTCTTTCCTTGCAGATTTTTGCAATGTCGCTGAATTTGTTTTCGTTGTAAACCTGCGTTTCGGCGCAGACGGTTTCCTCATCCGTCTTGATTTCGCCGCCGCCAACGCTGTAAAAGCGCTTTTCGCCAAGCTTTGCATTGTTTTTGTAAGCAACAAAATCCAGCGTGTTGGGGTGCACGGGTGTTGGGGTGTCATAATCAAAAATAATGTCGTGTGCGATATCTGCCAGCGTTTGTGAAATGGCTTTATCCGTGCCGTGACCTTTACCCGTTTTTGCAAGTGAGCCGTATAATGTGACTTTTATGTAATCGGCATCGGAATACATTTTCAAAATTTCCGTCGCCGCATAAGACGGACCCATTGTGTGTGAGCTGGACGGTCCGTAGCCGATTTTATATATTGTTTTGATTGATTTCATAGCTTTGCCCCCTCGGTTTGCCCCATTATACCACACCGCCGTTTCAATGTAAATGTTTTTGCCGCCGTGTTTTTTCTTGCAATGAAAGTCCGCTTGTGATAATATGATTTTATACCGAGAAAACAGGATTAAGGGGGATACTATGAAACTTTTCAACGGCAAAACGAAGGCGGTCACATTCAGCTTTGATGACGGCGTAACTCAGGATGTCAATATGATTGAAATGCTTAACAAATATAATCTCAAGGCGACCTTCAACATCAATTCCGAGCTTCTGGGCAAAGGCGGTTTTCTTGAAAGGGAAAATCAGAAAATCTGCCATTACAAAGTTTTGCCCGAGGATGTGAAGCACGTTTACAGCGGTCACGAGGTTGCCGTGCACACGCTGACACACCCCAACCTGACAAGCCTTGACGAAAGCGAAATTATCCGTCAGGTTGAGCAGGACAGGCTTAATCTTGAAGCGCTTGTCGGCTATGATGTTGTCGGAATGGCGTATCCCTGCGGCGGTGTCAACAATGACGACAGAGTAGCAAAAATCATAAAGGAAAACACAAAAATCAGATATTGCCGCACAATCACCGCCACCGATTCCTTTGAAATTCAGCCGAATCTGTGGCGATTCAATCCCAACACAAGCTTTATGAATCCCGAAAGAATGATGAAGCTTGCCGAGAAATTCCTTGCCTCAACATCCGAAAATCCGCAGGTTTTATATGTCTGGGGTCATTCCTATGAGCTTGACTACCGTCCCGATTGCCGCAAGGCGTTTGATGAATTTCTTTCATTCATTTCAAACCGCGAAGATATCTTTTACGGCACAAACCGCGAGGTTTTGCTTGGCGAATAACAATAACAGCTAACTCCCCACGAAAATTTTAATTTTCGTGGGGAGTTTTTGTTTGTGAACACAACAAATGATTTGAGGAATAAAACGCGGAAAAAGGTAAATAATAACACAAAACAATCAAGAGGTGATAAAAATGCCGGTAAGACAAGGCAGATACACCCTTTCACTCACCACGCGTCCTGCTGTTGTCGGATTTGCCGCAGTTGTCGGCAAAAAAGAGGGCGAAGGACCGCTCGGTCAGGAGTTTGACCGCATTTATGACGATGCAATGGCGGGCGAAAGCTCGTGGGAAAAGGCGGAAAGTGTTATTCATCACGATGCGGTGATGCGTGCGCTTGACAAGGCGGGTATAAGCGCGGCAGATGCGGATATTATTTTTGCGGGCGATTTGCTCGCACAGTGTACGGGGTCAACATTCGGCATCAAAGAAACGGGTATTCCGTTTGCGGGAATGTTCGGAGCCTGCTCAACAATGGCGCTCACTCTTGCAACGGCAGGAGTTTTTGTTGATACAAGAGCTGCAAGAATCGCCGTCGCTTCAACCTCATCGCATTTTTGCTCGGCGGAAAAGCAGTTCAGAATGCCGCTTGAATACGGAGGTCAGCGTCCGCCGACGGCACAGTGGACGGTGACGGGCGCAGGCTGTGCGGTTGTTTCGGCGGCAGAAAACGCACCGCATATTGATAAAGTTCTTTTCGGGAGAATAACCGACCTTGGCATAAAGGATGCAAACAATATGGGGGCGGCAATGGCACCTGCCGCCTGCGCAACAATTGCCGATTTTCTGCGCGACACGGCAACGGTGCCGGAGGATTACGATATGATTCTCACCGGGGACCTCGGTGCTGTCGGCTCAGAGCTTTTGTGCGAGCTGTTGTATAAGCAGGAAAATATTGACATCACCGCCGTTCATCACGATTGCGGCACAATGATTTTTGATATAGAGTCGCAAAAGCTGTTTTCGGGCGGCTCGGGATGCGGCTGCAGCGCATCGGTGGTCTGTTCACACATTCTGCGACGTTTAAAAACAGGTGAGTTGAACCGTGTGCTTTTTATTGCAACCGGTGCTCTGATGTCTGCGGTTTCTGCTTTGCAGAGTGAATCTATTCCCGGTGTGGCTCATGCCGTGTTGCTGACATCGTAATAAAGCAGGTGAATTTATGAAAGATAAAGCATTATGCAAAATTATCCGTAATGCGCGCACAACATTACGCGCGCAGGCCAAAAGGGCAATCAAGCACCCCGAATATGCGGCAGATGAGTGGATTTGTGACAATTATTATGTTTTTGAGCACGAGGCGCGCACGGCGCTCAGGGGGGCTGTATCGGCAACGGAACGTTCAAAAGGTTCGGAAAAACTTCCGGACCTTTTCTCGATATGCGCTTCTCTTTGTTCCGACGGTGTTTTTCCCTCGGCAGAGCAAATAACAAAAGTAATAAAAGAAAATGAACTGTCGCTGTGGCAGGCTCAAAAAATGCCGACGGTGTTCAGGTGTGTTTTGCTTGATATGGCGGCAAAGGCGAGCAGAATGAAAAATCAAAAGGGCGGCACGGTGATGGGCAACTGTGTCAAAGCCTTTTTAGCGTTGCGTGAAACGGATTTTGAGGAAATCCTTGAAAATTCGAGTGAGGTTGAAAAAATTCTTCTGAGCGACCCGTCGGGTATTTACGGCAAGATGGACAGTGCTTCACGGGCAATTTACCGGCAAAAGCTGTCACAAAAAGCTCGGAAATGCGGTGAAAACGAAAAAAAGCTTGCCGAAAAAGTGCTTGAAAAAGCGGAAAACGGCAAGGATGAATACAGCCGCCATGTGGGTGCACATATAATCGAAACAAAGAAAAGCACAAAACTTCCGTGGTTTTTTCTTGTTGCCGAGGCGGCGGTGCCGCTTGTTATCTGTGCAATTTTTGCATACTTTTCAAAGCTTTGGTGGCTGTCCGTTCTTTTGTATCTTCCCCTTTGGGAGCTGTTGCGCCCCGTTATCGAATGTTTGTCGTTGAAAGGTGTGAGACCGAGATATTTTTTCAGGCTTGATAACTCGTGTGATGCCGTGCAGGATACTCACGCGCTCATTACAGTTTCAATGCTTTTGCCTTCGCCCGATGAAAGTGAAAAGCTGAAAAACCGTTTGCGCCAATTGTATCTCAGCAATGCAACGGGCAACATAAAGGTTTGTTGCCTTGCCGATTTTAAGAGTGCCAAAAGTCCGTCGGTGCCCGAGGATGCTGCGGCACTTTCGGCGGCGAAAAGAGTTACTGAAGAACTGAATAAAAAATACGGCGGAGGTTTTATTCTGGCGGTGCGTGAAAGGACTTTCAGTAAAACCCAGCACGAATTTACGGGCAGAGAGCGAAAAAGGGGCGCTATAACCGAACTTATCAGAGCGATAAAAGGCAACACAAAGGGCTTTACCGAACTTTGCGGTGATATTGCTGAGCTTTCGCAGACAAAGTATCTGATTGCGCTTGACAGTGACACACAGCTTGTTTTTGACACGGCATCACAGATGGTGGGCGTTGCTTTGCATCCGTTCAACAAACCTAACATTTCAAACGGCAGGGTAGTGTCAGGCTACGGTATTCTTGCCCCTTGCGTTGCGCCCGGACTTCTTTCGTCGGGGGCAACGGCTTTTTCAAGGCTGCTTGCGGGTGACGGAGGTGTCGTTGCTTACGACATGCCGAGCGGTGAACGCTATCAGGATTTGTTTGGCGAGAGCATTTTTACAGGCAAAGGTCTCATTGATGTTGACGCGTTTTATGAGGTGCTTGACTGTGCTTTGCCTAAGGAAAGAATTCTCAGCCATGATATTCTTGAGGGCGGATATTTGCGCACGGGTTTTGTTTCGGGTTTGCAGATAACCGACGGATTTCCAAAGCGACAGCAATCGTATTTTTCGCGCCTTCACCGCTGGGTCAGAGGGGATTGGCAGAATCTTCCCTTTATTTTCGGTAAAAATCCGCTGAATTTTCTGTCAAGGTGGAAGCTTTTTGACAATCTGCGACGGAGTACCACTCCTTTGGCTGCAATTGTGCTTGCCGTTGCCTGCATTTTTGCCGGAAACCCTGCTTCTGCGATTGCCGGTGCGGTTGCTTTGCTTTGTGCCGCTGCACCGAATTTATTTTCGTTTGCCGACCTTATCTTACGCGGTAATTTCAGTTCGTTTTCACGTCTTTACTTCTCTCACACTTTGCCTGCGGCGCTTTTGTCGCTTGTCAGAGGTGTTATTAATATCTTAATGCTTGCTCAAACGGCATTTATATGCACGGATGCCGCCGTGAGGGCACTGTGGCGAATGACTGTCAGCAAAAAGAATTTACTGGAATGGACAACGGCTGCGGCAAGTGAAAAAGAGTTTTCCGTTAAAAAAACTCTTGCTTTTTGTTTGCCTTCAGTACTTGTCGGTACGCCTTTGCTTGTTTTCGGCACTCCGGTTGTTCGTCTTCTCGGCATTTTTATGCTTTGCAATGTTGCTTTTGCGGTTTTTTCGGGCAGAGAGAAGAAAATCGGCAAACCCGTGCTTTCGGAAAGCCGTTCTAAGCGGCTTCTTGATTATGCGGCGGCAATGTGGGGATATTTTGAAGATTTTTGTACGAAAGAAAACAACTTTCTTGTACCTGACAATGTTCAGGAATCTCCCGTAAGGGCGGTTGCACAGCGCACCTCGCCGACGAATATCGGCCTTATGCTGATGAGTTTTCTTGCTGCCCGTGATTTTGGATTTATTTCTACGGCAGATTTATATATGCGGCTGAATTTAAGCCTTTCCAGTGTCGAAAAGCTCGAAAAATATAAGGGAAATCTGCTCAACTGGTATTCCACCAAAGACCTTTGCGCAATGCGTCCGCGCTTTGTCTCAAGTGTTGACAGCGGAAATTTTCTTTGTTGTCTTACTGCGCTCAGACAGGGGTTGCGTGAATATGTCGGCGAATGTGCGGCGCTTGAGAGTATTATCGAAAGAATAACCGCCATAATCGACCAAACAGATCTTTCCGTTTTATATAATGAGCGCCGCTGTTTGTTTTATATCGGTGTTGATGCCGATGACGGCACGCCGACGGGCGGATATTACGATTTGTTTATGAGCGAAGCACGTATGACGAGTTATTATTCCGTCGCAAAACGTATTGTCCCCAAAAAGCATTGGGGTACGCCTGCAAGGATTCTTGTCGGCGAGGGGCGATACACGGGGCTTGTGTCTTGGACAGGCACAATGTTTGAATATTTTATGCCGAATCTTTTTATTGAGTCGCCAAAAGGTACAATCACAAACGAATCACTGTGGTTTTGTCTGTGGTGTCAGCGTAAAAGGGCAGGAAAAATACCGTGGGGGATAAGTGAAAGTGCCTTTTTTGCCTTTGACAGCGCGCTGAATTATCAGTATAAGGCGCACGGTGTTGATGCAATCGGATTGAAAAGGGGACTTGATAAAGAAACGGTGATTTCGCCCTATTCAAGCTTTTTGACTCTTTCGCTTGCTCCGCAGATGTCGTTCAAAAATCTGCTCAGACTCGAAAACGCGGGAATGACGGGCAAATACGGCTTTTATGAGGCGGCTGATTTTACACCTTCGCGCAAAAACGGTGAGTTTTCCGTTATATCAAGTTATATGGCGCACCACATCGGAATGAGTATGCTCGGGGTGCTCAATTGTGTTAAAGATAATCTTGTTCAGCGAAGATTTATGTCGGATGAGGCAATGTCGGGCGCACGGAGTCTGCTGGAAGAACACATTCCGGATTCTGCAAGCATTTTCAGGGATGTGGATTACCGCGAGGGGCCGAAAATCCGTGAAAGGACAGAAAGCAAAAGAAAAGTTGTTGATTCACCGTCACCGCTCTTTCCCCAGGTGCGCATTTATTCAAACGGCCGTTATTCAACTGTAATAAGCGAGGTCGGAACAGGTGTAAGTATGCTTGATTCACTTGATATCACTTGTGCTGATGAAGACATTTTGCGCAGACCCGCAGGTGTTTTTGCCGTTTTGCGCGATGAAAAAAGGGTTTTGCCGTGTGTCAGAGCGTTAGATTATACCTCAAATGCTCATTTTTGTGCCGAATTTGATAAAAACGAGGCAATTCACAGTGCAAAAAGCAACCAACTGTCACTGTCAATGAGCACCGCTGTTTATGAAAAAAAGAACTGTGAAAGAAGATGTTTTACAGTTGAAAATCTGTCGCTTAATCGGCCGTTTAGCGGTAAATTGATTGTCTATTTCGAACCGTGCCTTACGAAAAGAGAGGCTTTTGCGGCACACCCTGCCTTTTCACGCATTTTTACCACCGACAGAATCGATAAAGAAAAACAAGTTGCGGTTTTCACCCGCCGAACACGTCACGGCGAAACGCCAATAAGTATTGCGGCAGGTTTTAAAGAGGAAACGGAGACAGAAATTGAAACTAACAGAGAAAGGGTGCTGGCTTGCGGCCGCGGAATAGAATCACTTGTTGACTATACGGGGGCGGCAAGCGGTACACGCGGAAATCCCGATGCGTGCAGTGCTTTTACTTTGAAAATCAGTCTTAAGGCGGGCGAAAAAAAGACGTTTACTTTCCTGATTTGTGCTGAAAGTGATGAAAAAGAGGCAATTAACTCTCTTGAAACAATCCGTGCGGCAAGAAAGGAAGAAAAGCTCGGCGTTGACCCGTTTTATAAAAATCAGCTTGAAAGTGCGGTTGCTCAAAAAGTGTTGCCGTCGGTATTTTATCCGTCAGCAATACAGAGAAAAAACAGCGAAAAAGATACTGTTTCAGACATTAAAAACGAACACCTTTGGAGCTTCGGAATCTCAGGTGACAATCCGATAATTTATGTGGAAATGACAGATGTTTCCGACATTAAAACAGCCATACCTTATATCCGCATAAACAACGCCCTGCGTAACCGTTCAATCAAGACCGATTTAGTGCTTGCATACACCGAAAAAGAGGGTTACGACAACAGTTTTTTTAACACTGTCAGAGCTGCTCTCAGAGAGGAATCATGTGAGCTGATGTTGGGGGTTTCGGGTGGTATTCACGCAGTAAATCTTGCCTCGCACAGTCGTGTTGAGCGTGAAACATTGCGGCTGAGAGCTTGCTTCTTGAGCACGCTTGAACAGTTTGAACAAAAAGATGAAAACAGACGCTATAAGCCGTTGCAAATCAGAGCATCTTCGACCAAAGATGTGAAAATACAAAAAAGTGATTTTGTAAAGGAATACCACTTTACAAAATGCCAAATCGGAATTAAAAATACTCTTGTTGACCCTGTGCAAAAAGCAGAAATCCCTTGGTGCGTATGCTTTTCCAACGAAAAGCTCGGAACGGTGGTCAGTGACAAGGGTTTAGGCTTTACTTGGGCGGTAAATTCGCAAAAGAACAAGCTCACAAAATGGTTCGGAGATACCCGTTCAGATAATCGTTCTGAGCTGATTTTGGCAAAAATCAACGGCTGTTTTGTTGACCTTTTGCAAGGAAGTGATAAATGTTTCACGCCAAACTCGGCTGAGTGGAGTTCACGGATTTCAGGGGTAGATTACAATGTCAAAGTTGCCGTAGATTCCGAGCTTGCTGCGAAGCTTTATCGGGTGAAAATTTCAAACAAAACCGAGCGTGAAATTTCCTTTGATTTGTGCGGATATATTGAGCCTGTTTGCGGTGAAAAAATTGGTGCAAACAGATTTGTTTCAGGCAGAAAACTTCCGTCGGGAGCAAGCTTTTTTTCTACGCTTTCAGAGGTGGGTGGAACGGCGGCACTTATCTGCCGTGAAGGTGCGGATTGTGTTTGCTTTGACAGATTTTCATTCTTGTGCGGAAAGACAAGTGATGTCCGTTTGCCGAATACAAATCCGTGCATTGCCGTAATGCATAAAATTTCTCTTCTTCCCGGGGCGGATACCGAGGTCAATTTTGTTTTATCCTGGGGTTGCAACGAAGAAGAGGCGGTGGAAGTTGCTTTTGCGGCAGAAATGCCCGAAAAATACCGCGCTCCCGTGACAATTGCCACTGACAACAAGATGCTTGACACTTTTTTTAATTCATTCTTGTATGCACAAATTAAAAATTCACGTTTTTTCGGTAAAACCGGCTTTTATCAATGCTCCGGCGCTTGGGGCTTTCGCGATCAGCTTCAGGACTCACTTGCCTTTTTGCTTACTGAGCCACAGCTCACGCGTGATCATATTTTGCGTTGTTGCGGTGTACAGTTTGAAGAGGGGGATGTTTTACACTGGTGGCACGAAACAGACGATGCCTTTGTTACCGGTGTACGCACTCTGTGCAGTGATGACTTGCTGTGGCTGCCTTACGTTTGCTGTGAATACGCAGAAAAAACAGGGGACAACGACATTTTTGATATTAAAGTTCCGTATATTTGCGGTGAGGAGCTTAAAAACGGTGAAAGACAGAGGTATTTTCGTGCTTATTCTTCTGAAAAAAGTGAAACCGTTTACTCGCACTGCATCAAGGCAATCCGAAAAGCTTGTAATTTCGGCAAAAACGGGCTTGCACTAATCGGTTCCGGCGACTGGAATGACGGTATGGACAGACTTCCCGAAGGCACAGAAAGTGTGTGGCTAAGCCTTTTTTTGGCTGAAACTGCAGAAAAAATGTCGAAAATCGCATTGAAAACGGGAAATGGAGACGATGGGAATTTGCTCAACGGGGTAAGCAACGATTTGAAGCAAGCAATCGAATCATCTTCTTTTACGGGCGATAATTATTGCCGTGCAATCTTGCCTGACGGCAGCCGATTAAGTTCCTCCGGCAGTGAATTAACGGATATTTTGCCTCAGGCCTTTGCCGCTTTTGCTAAATTATCCGAGGAACGGACGAAAAAAGCACTCTTGCACGTTAGTCATATTTTGACTGACAAAGAAAGCGGTGCTGTTCGGTTACTGGCACCACCTTTTAATGAGAGCGACACCGAAAAAGTAGGATATATTGCTGCATATCCCGAAGGGATTCGGGAAAACGGCGGTCAATATACTCATTCTGCCGTGTGGCTTGTACGCGCGTTATTTACGGTTGATGAAATACGGCTTGCGACAGAAATGCTTATGCTTCTGAATCCGTTTGAACGTTGTTTTGATGCAAAAGCAGCAGAAATTTATCGTGCTGAGCCTTATGTGACGGCTGCTGATGTGTATTATGCCCCCGGTGCTGTCGGCAGGGCGGGGTGGACGCACTATACGGGCAGTGCGGCATGGTATTATCGTGTTGTTTTGGAGGATTTAATGGGTGTAAAGCAATTTGGTTGCAAAATTTTTCTCAATCCGAAATTTTCCGATGTTTGTCAAGGCAAAAACATTGACATCTTCTTGAAAAAAAGCAAAATAAGCATAAATTTTATCAAAACCGGAAAAAAACGGCTGACTGTCGATGGAAAAGAGTGTAGGTTTATTCCTCTTGACGGAAACAGTCACACAGCTCTTTGTGAATTTTAACACCGAAATGTAAAGAAAATAAGCTTTACAAAATTTGAAAAAATCCTTGATTTTTGCCAAAATGTATGATATAATTTTTTTGAAATTTGACATTTATATAAAGCATAAAATCGAAAAAACGACATTTTTATCATAAAAAAATGTCGTTACATAAGAGGCTTGAAAAGCTGCAAATTTGTAAAGCAAAATAACCTTACGATTTTTGTGTCTGCAAATTGATTTTTTACGTGACGTTTCGGCACAAAAACGTATGGCAAATGTGAATAAATTATGATTCAATTTTTGTGTGTTTTTTACAAAATCGTATGTATGTCAGTCAAAATCATTGACAATAGTCCGTTTTTTAAGTATAGTTAATATGACCATAAGGCCGCTTATTGGGTGAATTGCACTCAAAAACGAAAAAACACCTTTTTTGGCGACCTTGGACAACAAAAATTTGGTATTTGCCACCCCTGTAAAGCGCCGATACGGCGTGTCGGCGTGTGCAGAGGAACAAAGGAGGGTGAATCGGCGGCAGGAAGCCCGCCACAAAAGTTTCCACAGCGCTTAGTTTAGTTAAAAATTTTTAAAATTTTTAAAATCTTTTTGGAGGTGCACATTTTGAAAAAGTTCCAACGCATTCTTGCAGTCCTTTTGGCATTCGTAATGCTGACCGGCATCGTTAGCGTAACCGGTAGTGCATACCAGGCTTATAAGGACGAAGCAATCCTCACTGCTAACGGCGGTAAGGGTTACAACGACATTGATGCTCCCATGTTCACACTTGAACAGTACGCATCAATCGCCCTTGATGAGGTTGACCGTATGCTCGCTAAAGAGCAGCTTGGTGAACTCGACATTTACGTCGGTACAATTAATCTTAATTCTATCGACGGCGCACTCACAAGTGTTGTTGAGCTCTTCGGCAACCTTGAATCTCTCCTTATGTTCCTTGAAGATGCCGGCGCACTCAGCATCGAATCTGTCAAGGGTGTAACAAGAGAAACCAAAACAGACGTTGAAGTTATCTATGCCCTTTTCGGCTTCCTCAACGACAACGCATCCATCGTTCAGAAGTATGCCAACGGTACTATCAATCTTGGTATCCTTAACTCACTCGTTGCTTCATTCGTTTTCGATCTCAGAGAACTTGTTCTCGGTCTCCTTTACGAAATGATCCACGAAGATTTCGACAGCGATGAGCAGGCTCTTCCCGAAAACCTTTCTCTTGACAACATCCTTCAGGATCTTCTCAATGACTTCGTTCTTGGCGAATGGGTTCTCCTTAACCCCTACTTCGATCTTCCCAAGACCGACGGCAACCACAGAGATTTCGAAGATTACTTCGAGGGTACACGTGATGCCAACAAGGATTACTACGGTTGGTTCCACGACGGCCACTGGGTAACATATGCACTTGGTGACACAGCTGTTGTCGATAAGGGCGTAGTTCCCGCTCCCCAGTTCTCCATCACAAACATCAACTCAACAACAACTGCTTACGATTTCATCGAAGCTCTTATGCTCCGCGCATACAACGCACTTCTTGTTCCCGAACTCAACAGTGTAACAAGACCCTGGCTCCGTGAGCTTTGCGGTGTTGAGTACAAGTCCGAAAAGATGGACGCTTCAAGTGATCAGTACGAAGAAGACTACGACGGCGAGCCCTATGATCCCGCTGACCTTGATCCCGTTCTTTCAACTCTCTTTGATGTTGACGGCATGCATGTTCCCGAAGCATCTCTTACAGGCACAGTAACTTACTATGCAACAATGGATGCTGACGGTCAGGTCATTTACTCGGCAACTCCCACTACTATTAATTACAACTATACTACATTCATTTCTGCGTTCAACACCACCCTCGGTCTCTTCCTTGATGCTATCCTTGCAGCTCCCATGGGCGCTGACACATGGACATGGCACTTTGGCGACGGCACCATCGGTGACAATGCTCTTCTCTTTAAAAACATTTGTAATGTAGCAAGATACGTTCTCATCGTTTCCGGCAAGACTTTCTTCCAGGAGACAATTGAGACCAAGACACCCGCTCAGATCGCTGCTATGAGCGACCAGGAGCTTGTTGCTTACGTTATGGCAGCAATCCTCAACCTTTCTGTTGACTGGACTTATGTTGATTACAACAGCGCAAGCATCGTAGATGCTGCTTACATCTGCGTTGAACAGCTTGCATGGCAGGATATTCCCCAGTACACATATGAAAAGCCCGACAGAGATAGCTACACCTCTGATGCTGATTACTATGATGCTGTTCTTGATGAAATTCTTGACATCCTCTTCGACGTTGCGGTTTACAACCTTAATGCAAGCCTTGACGTTATCCCTGCAGGCCGCCAGAACGGCGTTTCTCCTGCAAATCCTGTCGGCAACGGTCTTCTTCAGTACAACCATGACTGGAGAAAGTCACTTCTTGAAATCGGCGTTTGGGGCGTAAGCACATACGGCGGTCTCCTTAACGTAACCTTCAATGCTGACAACTTTGGCGGCGAACTCGGCAACCTTACAGCTGATGACATCTTTGAGGATGTTGACAGCCTTGTCGATGCTATCATCCCCATCGTTGGTGCTGACAGCTGGATTTACGGCGAAATCTCCGACTCAACAGGCAGCGTATTTGAAGACCTTCTCTTCGACTACATCATCCGTCCTGTTATGAACCTTGATGCAACAAACTTCGAAAAGATCTTCTGGAGAAACACAAACGGTACATTCGCAAACAACACCGTTAAGAAAGTTCTTATCGAGCTTGTATGTAATGTAATTAACCTTATTCTTCCTCAGGCTGTTGATGCAAGCAAATATGCTACACTCAACGACGTTCTTGACAACGCAGAAATTGGTAACATCGCTTACACTCTTCTTACAACTCTTTACAACAGAAAAGAAGAACTTGTTCCTGTAGTACTTCCCGTTGTTTGCCAGCTTCTCGGTCTTGTTGATGCTTCTGCATTCGAAGAAATCGAAGTTTACATGCCTGAAGTTGTTTCCGGCCAGACAACATTCGCAATTTACAACGGTTCAACAGGTGTTAACACAGGTTACACAGACGTAAACGGCAACTTCACACAGGATAAGCTTTATGCTTATGAAGTCACCGGTGCTACTGTAAGAACATGGGCACCCGGCGCATCGACTCCCGGTCAGGCAATTTCTGTTTCCGGCATCGGCGCAGGTACTCGCATCAACGGTGGTGACAGCGTTAACGCAACCCTTTCCGGTCAGTTTACCCCCGGCACAATTGTTGAGCTTATTATTACATACAACGTACTCAGAGAAGACGGCGACGAACTCACCGACGCTCCCATCGCTAACACAAGCTATGCTTACGTAGGCGCTGTTAATGAGGACGACGATGCTATCTTTGTAGACCCGCCCATTAGTTTCGAAGGTACTGAAATCTTCTATGAAAAAGCGGTTTACCTCAGCAAGACAGATAACAGATCCGGCGGCAGCCTTGATTCCATCGCAAACAAGGTTATCCGTGTTGAAAACACAACCGACGGTGCTAAGACAGTTGCTGTTGTTTCCGGCGCTAACAGCGGTTCTCCCGCATTTGTCACAACCGGTGCATACGAAGCAACTTCAATCGATAAGGATGCTACAGCATACGTAACTCCTTATGCAATTGCAATCGATCCCAACTCAGAAGATGAATCCGAGTACACAAGATATAAGGAAACATGGGAACCCGTTCTTGATGCAGAAGGCAACGCAATGCTCGATGAAAACGATGAAGTCATCTATGAATTCATCGAAGACAACGGCGGTGTTGAAGACGGTGCATATCCCCTTACAGCTGTTATCAGTGTTAACGGCCAGAACGTTACCATCAACCAGACAGCTCACCTCTACTGCGATTATAACCTCGGCGGTCTTTACGAGGACGCTGTAAGAGCAAACCGTCAGCAGTCTAACTACAACATGCAGGCTGAAAACGGTTATGAAGCTTGGGCAAACTATGTCACAGCTCTCCAGAACGCAGCAAGACTTGTTCTTGCTCCCAAGGTAAGTGAAGACTTCCAGGCAACAATCGCTTACAACGGTTCCGAAGATTACGCTAACAAGTTCGAGCAGTATTACGAAGAACTTGATGCTGCTATCCTCGCTCTTGAAGAGCTTGAACTCTCCAGCGGTGTTGGCGAAATTAAGGCAGCTCTTGAAGATTACAGTGGCTTCAACTACACAGTTGACCCCGTCACAAATGTTAAGACCGACCTCGAATACTACGAAGACGGTTACATCTTCTTCGGTATGCGTGACTTCGTTCCCCACACATACCTTAACTACAGAGATGCAAGAAACCTTGCTGAAGACCTTTATAACTCACAGCATGTCTACGCTCCCGTAGCTCCCGAAGTTCCCGCAGAAGATGCTTCTCCCTTTGAGTGGCAGCAGTACAACGAAGCTCTTGAAGCTTACGAACTTGCTTATGAAGCATATCTTCTTGCTAGTGAGAACATCCCCTCAATCGGCTCTGTTGAAGCAGCATATGCTGAGTGGAGAGTTGAACTCATGGGTAGCCGTCTCATCAGACTTCCCGCTGACAAGAGCAAGCTCGCAATCGCTGTTGATATGTGCATCACAAACGGCAACGTCAACGCAGGCGGCGCAAGCTACTACACCACAGAGTCTTGGGAAGCTTATGAACACGCAAGAGATTTCGCTCTTGAAGTTAACACTACTGCCGTAGAGGATCTTGTACCTTCACAGGTCAACACAGCTACCGGCGAACTTATCGAAGCATGGAAAGACCTCGTTCAGGGCTGTAACTATACAGCAATCGACGAAGCTCTTGCAAATGCAGCTGATGCAATTGCAAACGGCGGTCTTCCCGAATCCGGCGCAGCAATCGAATACACAGAAGAAACTTGGAACGCATTCCTCGAAGCTTACAACGCAGCAGACACAATCGACAGAAACCTTGCTAAGACAGACGAAAACGAAGCATTAATCGATGCAACAGCTGATGCTCTTGAAGAAGCTACTGCAAACCTTCAGGTTTACACAGGCGAAGTTGAAGTTTTCTATGAGCTTACAACTGATGAAGTCTGCTTCGATATGGCAGGTGAACATTTCTGGGCTCCCTGGTTCAACAATTATTATTACTCCGAATACTATGTTGATGAAGAAGGCAACGGCCGTCCCTACCTTTGCGGTATTTCCGAGTACATGTTCGACATGGACTACTACATGGTATTCGGTGGCGAAGAGGCTCTTGCAGCAGGTAACGTTCAGCTTATCGTTGAAGCCAGCATGTGGGATAACTTCGCAACAGGCGCAACCGTTAAGATTGCAGATATCAATGACGACAGCATCATCTATGATGAGTGGATTGCAATCCTTTGGGGCGACGTAAACGGCGACGGTGAAATCAACTCCTCTGACGAGTTTGAACTTTCCTGCTACAACAACGGTTTCGAAGAGTATTGGTGGTTCATGGATGAAACTCAGTTCTTCCTTGAAGCAGCAGGCGACCTTAATGGCGACGGATTCCCCGATGGTGGTGACGAATTCCTCGTTAACTTGATCGGTAATGGCTTCGGTTACTTCAACCAGGGCGAACAGACTTACTACGATTTTTAATAATCTTGGTTACTTAAAAAGCTTCAAAAATTAAATTTCCGCGGGGTGTTTAACATCCCGCGGAATACCCGCGGAATACCCGATTTTTTCGCAAATCCCATTTATTTTATTTGCTCTCCGGCAAATAATCTATTTTGAAATCATTCACAGATGTTTTCTGTGATTTACAAATAGAAATATAAGGAGGAAAAAAGCAAATGCCAAAACTTAAAAAACTTTTGAGTGTTGTTCTTGCATTTACGATGCTTTTAGGAACAATCTCATGTCTTGGCGGCGTATTCTCGCTTGCTCCCGTTGCTTCCGCAGCAACCGGCACAAGCAGTGTCAAAACAGTTGCTGAACTTGACACAGAGTATGCAGGTTATCTTTATGCATACTACGCAACAGAAATTTATGAAACCGATACCTCGGGCAACAAGGTTCTTACGGACTATTATGTTCAGCCCGGCGATACCCTTGAAGTCAGAGAATTCCTCAAGACCAACTACTATGTAGGTATTGCATCTCTCACTTCATTCTTCAGCCGTGATTTCTTTGAAACATCTGATACAGGTGTTGCACACAAATTCGGTGACGCAGGCACAGGTACATCAATCAATGCCAACCATCCCACAGTATCCGGCAGAGAGATGGCAGCCGCAGCAAGCTATCTTGTTACTGATGAT
>JAZNVG010000024.1:0-29036 GCA_045592705.1 Acutalibacteraceae bacterium
CGTTGTTTAATTTTCAAGGTGCCGAGTCGCGCCGTTTCTCAAGGCGCTCGATTATAATACCAAAACGTTTCCCAATTGTCAACACTTTTTTTAAACTTTTTTTATCTTTTTTTCACTTTCTTCAACACCGCCGGGTGTTTCGCTGTTGCGAGAAACGGCGCGGGTATAAATACCCGCGAAGATATGATTGCAAAATAATAAAGCTGTCGTAAGCTCACGCAGAACAAGGATGGTTGGTAAAGTAATTTTGTGTGGCTGACTCCCGCAGACGACCGTTTGATTTGAAGAACGTAAGCTTATATTGCAGGACTCAAAACAATGATCAGGCGCGCCGGTCAAACATTAAAACAAACACTTTCACCGGCAAAGTGTGAATAGCCGGTAAAAATGCGACAGCATATATAATGCAAAACAAAAAGGACAGCCGCAGCTGTCCTTTATATAAAACATTATATTATAAACAGTGCTTGCGCAGGTATGCGCCGTCAAATGCACTCAGGTAAGCAGGTGCGATATCAAACACTGTTTTGCAGCCGCTTGCGCCCTCTTTGCTCAGACGGTATGCCGCACGGGCATAGGCAACAATTACGCTTGAGGTAAACTCGGGGTTCGAGTCAAGCGAAAGGCGATATTCGATAACGTGGCTGTTTTCGCCGTTAAAGCCCGTTTTGCCGTTTCTGATAACGAAGCCGCCGTGAGGAAGTGCGGTATGATTTGCCTTCATTTCCTCTGCGGAGATAAAATGCACCGTTGTGTCATAATCGGCAAAATAGTTGGGCATTGTGACAATTTCCTGCTCGATTCTTGCTTTGTCCGCACCCTCTTGAGCAACAACATAGCACTCACGAGTGTGCTTCTGACGCGTGGTGAGGTCGGGAGTTTCGCCGTTTCTGACGGCGTTAAGTGTTTCCTCAACGGGCACGGTGTACTGGCGGGCATCCGCAACACCGTCAATGCGACGGATTGCGTCGGAATGACCCTGACTTACACCCTTGCCCCAGAAGGTGTAATCCTTTCCCTCGGGCAGAATTGCGTTTGCATAAAGGCGGTTAAGCGAAAACATTCCGGGATCCCAGCCGACAGAAATTACGCCGACCTTGCCGCTTTTCTTTGCAACGGCATCCACCGCAGCAAAATGCTCGGGAATTTTTGCGTGGGTGTCAAAGCTGTCAACAACATTGAAAAATTCTGCCATTGCAGGTGTCTGCACGGGCAGGTCCGTTGCACTGCCGCCGCACATAATCATAACGTCGATTTCATCCGCCATTTTCGCGGCATCATCAACGTGCATAACCTTTGCACTGTCGGTGAGGATTTTCAGTGTTGACGGGTCGCGCCTTGTGAAAACGGCGACAAGCTCCATGTCAGAATTCTGTTTAACGGCGCACTCAACGCCTTTTCCGAGATTACCGTAGCCGAAAATGCCGATTCTGATGCTCATAATAACACCCTTTCCGAATTTTAAAAAATGAAAGCTGTATCAGCAAAGTGATACAGCTTTGAGTCATAATCAGTCGCTTGTATAGGGAAGAAGAGCAACCTGGCGTGCTCTCTTGATAGCGGTTGTAAGCTCGCGCTGATGCTTTGCGCAAGTACCTGTTACACGACGGGGAAGGATTTTTGCTCTGTCAGATGTGAACTTGTTGAGCTTGTTAACATCCTTATAATCGATGGATTCAACCTTCTCAACGCAGAAAGAGCAAACCTTTTTACGGCCCTTTTTGTTGGGGCGTCTGTCGTTTCTTTCGTATGCCATGAGTGGACCTCCTTTTCAGTTTAAATTGGTGAGGTGAGCAGATTAAAAGGGAAGCTCATCCTCTGTGGGAATCTCTTTGAAATCGTCAACGTCGACATTTGAGAAAGCCGCAACGGGCTCAACTCTGTCGGGAACAAATTCGTCGCGCATACCGGTGTTTGTTTCGGCCTTGGAGCCGCAGAAGCTGACGTTTTCGGCAACAATTTCAATTGCCTTTCTCTTGCCGCCGTTTTTGTCTTCGTAAAGACGGGTCTGGATTGAACCCTGAACGGCAATCATTGAGCCCTGCTTGAAAAAGCGGGTAACGAACTCAGCTGTCTGACGCCATGCAACAACGTCAATGTAGTCTGCCTGACGCTCTTCGCCGCGCTTGGCGAAGCGACGCTCAACGGCAACGGTGAACGATGTGACGGAGAGACCCGTCGGTGTAGTGCGCAGCTCGGGGGTGGCAACTAATCTGCCCATAATTACAGCAGTGTTAAGCATAAAGCACCCTCCTTAGTCTTTTTTGATAACGAGTGAACGAAGAACGCCGTCAGTAATCTTGACAACACGGTCAAGCTCTGCGGGGAAATCGGGAGAAGACTGGAAATTGTAAAGAGCATAGTATCCCTCGGGCTCGTCATTGATGAGATAAGCGAGTTTGCGCTTGCCCCATTCATCAACGCTCTCAAGAGTGCCGTTAGCCTCTACCATAGCCTTGAACTTCTCAACAAGTTCCTGTACGGCCTCATCGCCGTTGGCAACTGAAAAAACCAACATTGCCTCGTAGCTGATGTTTGCTGACATTCTTAAAGCACCTCCTTCTGGTCTTTGGCCACGGTGCATCCGTGGCAAGGAATGATATAAAATCATTTTGTCGCTTTGCGACGGTTACTGATTATATCAAAGACTTGGCAATAAGTCAAGCAATTTTTTTGCTTTTTGCCGTTTTCACCGTGTAACGGCTCCGGCGGCGGCTGTTTTTGCCGAATTTGCACAATATAATAATGTAATATATAAAAGGACGGCGCTGTGCACCGTCCTTTTGAGGTTAAAAATTATTTATAAAGGGGGCCATATGCTGCGCAGGCTCTGTAATCCTGACCCTCTTTGTCCATGCCGAAGCCGTTCCAGCTTGCGGGACGGTAAATCTTCTCTTCGGGAACGTTGTGGAGGGCAACGGGGATGCGGAGCATTGAGCAAAGTGTGATGATATCGGCACCGATGTGGCCGTAAGTGATTGTGCCGTGGTTGGCGCCCCAGTTGTTCATAAGGTCATAGGCGGTCTTGAATGCGCCTTCGCCTGTGCATCTGGGAGCAAACCATGTGCAGGGCCATGTGTAGTCGGTTCTCTTCCAGAGAACGTCGGAAACCTCATCGGGAAGGGCAACAGTGTAGCCTTCTGCAATCTGCATTGTGGGGCCGACACCCTTGATAAGGTTAAGACGGAACATTGTTACGGGCATTTCTGCTCTGGTGAGGAATCTGGAGGAATATCCGCCGCCTCTGAAATAGCCGTTGTCTGCGGCACACCATTCGGTTGCCTTGAGCATTGCGTCGATATCCTTATCGGTTACGTCATACCAGTCCTTCATAACTGCGTTGCCGTTTTCATCCTTGCATTCGCCGCAAGCGTCAAGGCAGGCTGCGCCGGAGTTGATGAGGTGGATGAAGCCGTCAGCTTCCTTGGCTTTGCCGTCGATTTCATAGCCGGTTACTCTCTTGACAGATGAGCCGCTCCAATATGTGCGGACATCGGCGAAAATCTGAGCCTTGTTGGTGAGAAGCTTGCCGAAAAGCATCGAAAGACCGTTGAGAACGTCATTTTCGGTTGCAAGGATGTAGGGCTCTCTTGCGCCGTTCCAGTCGAAGGATGTGTTGAGCATTGCCTCGGCAAAGTCGCAGTTGGGATAGAAGTCTGTCCACTGTCTCTGACCCTGGAAACCTGCGGCAATGGCGTTGTGACCGACCATTTCTTCCTCACAGCCTGCGGGAAGATTCTTGTTGCCGTTCATAAGGTCTTTGATGATAACCATCATCTTGACAACGAATTCCCAATCCTTTTCTTTCTGCTCGTCGCTCTTTCTTACGAAATCGGGGTTCTTGTCAAAGCCCTCGGGGCAGTTTGCCTTTGTCCATGCAAGTGCCTTCTGATATTCTTCTTCATCATAGATGTTTTCGGTCATTCGTCTGATAATTTCAACCTCGTCAACGCTTTCAACGCGCATTCCGAGATATTCTTCGATGAAGGCGGGGTCGATTGAAGAACCTGCAATACCCATGCAGATGGAGCCTATCTGAAGGTATGACTTGCCTCTCATTGTTGCGGCGGCAACTGCGGCGCGAGCAAAGCGGAGAAGCTTTTCTTCGACATCGGCGGGGATTGTTGTGTCGTCGGCATCCTGAACATCTCTGCCGTAAATGCCGAATGCGGGCAGACCCTTCTGTGCGTGTGCGGCAAGAACGGATGCAAGATAAACTGCGCCGGGTCTTTCGGTTGCGTTGAAGCCCCAGACGCCCTTGATTGTCATGGGATCCATATCCATTGTTTCTGCGCCGTAGCACCAGCAGGGAGTTACGCTCAGGGTGATGTCAACACCCTCTTTTTTAAACTGTGCGGCACAGGCGGCTGCTTCGCCGACGCGGCCGATTGTTGTGTCTGAAATGACAACCTTTACGGGCTCGCCGTTTGAATATTTAAGGTTGTCTGTGAAAAGCTTTGCGGCGGCTTTTGCCATGTTCATTGTCTGGTCCTCAAGGCTTTCTCTTACCTTAAGGGGGCCTCTTCTTGCGTCGATGATGGGGCGAATTCCGATAACGGGATAATCGCCGTAAAATCTGTTTTCTGCCATTGTTTTGTTTCCTTTCTTATATGTTGATTATTTTTATAAATTTATTATAGGCCTCTGCCCATTTTTCGGCATCCTCAGGCAGATATTCCGTAACATTTTCGCTTTGTGCAACAATCTGTCTTGCCTCGGCAATGGATTTGATTTCACCCGTTGCAAGCATCTGAACGGCAATGTTGCCGAGCACCGTTGCCTCGATGGGACCTGCCGTAACCTTTCTTTCGCAAGAGGAGGCGGTCATTCTGCAAAGCAGGGTATCCTTTGTGCCGCCGCCGATAACGTGAATGGCGGGGTAGGTTTTGCCCGTGCAATCCTCAAGCTTTTCAAGGGTAAGGCGGTATTTCATTGCAAGGCTTTCATAAATACAGCGCATAATTTCGCCAACGCTCTGCGGTACATACTGACCCGTTTTTTCGCAGTATTCCCTGACTCTTTGCGGAATGTTGCCGGGGGCAACGAATTCGGGGGCGTCGGGGTCAATAAAGCACTTGAACGGCTCTGCCTCAAGAGCAAGCTTTTCGAGGTCTGCATAGCTGTACTGCTCGCCGTTTCTTGCCCAGTGGCGACGGCTTTCCTGAATCAGCCACAGACCGATAATATTTTTGAGGAATCCCGTTGTCTGGTTGTAGCCGCCCTCGTTGGTGACATTCATTGCAACGGATTTTTCGTTGACAATCGGTGCATCAAGCTCTGTACCGAAAAGTGACCACGTTCCGCTTGAAAGAAAAGCAAAATCCTTTTCGTTGCAAGGAACGGCGGTGATTGCCGACTGAGTGTCGTGGCCGCAAACGGCGATAACATCCGCTTTTTCAAGCGAGCATTCCGCACAGATTGCATCACTGAGCCTGCCGATAACCGTGCCCGAGGGTACGATATCGCCGAAAAGGCGCTTGGGAAGGTCAAGCTTTTCAAAAACCTCGTCGCACCAGCCCTTTGTCTTAAGGTCAACAAGCTGTGAGGTGGTGGCGATTGAATATTCCGTCACCTTTTCGCCCGAAAGCATATATGAGAAAAGGTCGGGCATAAAGAGAAGTCTGTCCGCGCGCTCTAAAATGTGCGGACGGTTTCTGCGAAGGGATAAAAGCTGAAAAACGGTGTTGAGTTCCATAAACTGTATTCCCGTCAGCTCATAAAAACGCTCTTTGCCGAGCACCTTGAATGCCTCTTCAATCATTCCCGCAGTTCTTGAATCGCGGTAGTGAATCGGATTTTCGACAAGGCAGCCCTCGGTGTCGATAAGACCGAAATCAACACCCCAGGTGTCAACGCCCACGCTGTCAAAGCCGCCTGCAACCTTAGCTTTTATAAGACCCTGCTTGATTTCGTGAAAAAGGCGCAGAACATCCCAGTAAAGTGTTCCGTTGACCTCAACGGGGTCATTTGAGAAACGGTGAACTTCCTCCAGACGGATTTTTTTGCCGTCAAAAATACCGAGAATCGCTCTGCCGCTTGAAGCGCCGAAATCAAAGGCAAGAACTCTTTTTTCTTTTGACATCTGAGCACCTCTTTTACTGAATTACAACACCCTTTTTAAGAATGATGTTGGCATAAATTGCGGTTTCACCCGTTGCAATAACGGCATAAGCCTTTTTGGCGCGCTCATAAAAAGCAAAACGCTCAACAAGCTCAATGTTCTTTTCGCCCTCTTTATCCTTTACAATATCCTCGTATTTTGCCCAGATTTCAGGCTTTTCGTCGGGGTTGCCGTTATCCATAAGAGCAACGGGAGCCTCAACGTAAGTATCAAGGGGCATAAGGTCAAGAACGGCATCAAGGATTTCGCAAACGCCGTGACCGTCAAGGCGCACAAGGCGCTGTGCAATCGAAGCGGCGGGGAAATTGCCGTCACCGATAACGATTTCGTCACCGTGACCCATTTCCATTAGAATTTTCAAAAGCTCGGGGGAAAGAACGGGAGAGATTTTTTTAAGCATACAAAAAACTCCTTTTATGTAATAATGTTTTTATTCTACTACGTAAAGCTTATAGAATTCGGCGTACATTCCGCCTTTTTTCATAAGCTCGTCGTGTGAGCCGCTTTCGGTAATTCCGTCTTCGGTCAGAACAATGATTTCATCGGCATTTCTGATTGTTGTCAGTCTGTGCGCAATTGTCAGGGTTGTTCTGCCCTTTGCAAGGTGCTCAAGCGACTGCTGAACAAGTCTTTCGCTTTCGTTATCCAGCGCCGAGGTTGCCTCATCAAGCAAAAGAATCGGCGGGTCCTTGAGGAACAGCCGGGCAATTGAAATTCTCTGCTTCTGTCCGCCCGAAAGCTTGAGTCCGCGCTCACCGATATATGTATCGTAACCGTCGGGCAGCTTGCAGATAAATTCGTGCGCACCTGCATTTTTTGCCGCCTCAACAACCTCGTCACGGGTTGCGTCGGGTCTGCCGTAAACAATGTTGTCATAAACCGAGCCGGAGAAAAGGTAAACATCCTGCGCAACAACGCCGATATTGCGGCGAAGAGATGAAAGTGTTATGTCGGCAATATTCTGACCGTCAAGGCGGATTTCGCCGTCTTCAATTTCATAAAATCTGGGGATAAGGTTGCAAAGCGTTGTTTTACCGCCGCCCGAGGGACCGACAACGGCAACGTTCTGACCTGCCTTTATGTGCAGATTCAGGTTTTTGAGAATGTTTTTCTCTTCCTTGACGTAGCTGAAGCTTACGTTGTCGAAAACAATGTCACCCTTGACATCGGTAATGTCAACGGCGGTCGGGCTGTCAACAATTGAGGGGTCAATATCCATAAGCTCCGTAAAACGCTCAACGCCCGTTATGCCGCGGCTGAACTGCTCACTGAAATCGACAACCGAGCGGATTGAGCTGAGCAAAGACGAAACAAGCAGAAGGCTTGCGGTGAAATCGCCCGGGGTTGTGTCGCCCGTGTGCATAAACCATGCGCCAAGTGAGACAACAGCAATATACATCATTCCGTCAAGAAGTCTGACGGTAGTGTGGAAGCTTGCCATGTGGCGGTAATTTCTGCGCTTTATGCGCATATATTCGCCGATTCCGCCCTCAAATTTTGTTTTTTCGATTTCTTCGTTTGTGAAAGCGCGCACAACACGCACGCCGAGAAGGCTGTCTTCAACCTGAGCGTTGATTTCGCCTGCCTGATGTCTGCCGAGTTTGAAGGTGTCACGCATTTTTATGCGTGAGCGGCGGGTGAAGATAATCATAAACGGCAGCATTGCGAAAATACACAGGGCAAAGCGAATATCCATTGACGCAAAAATGAAAAATCCGACAACAATTTTGCAAAGGGTGAGGAAAACCATTTCGGGAAAATGGTGCGCCCACTCCGCAACGTCAAAAAGGTCGGTGGTGATTCTTGACATAAGCTGGCCGATTTTTGTGTTGTCATAAAATGAAAACGGCATTTTCTGCAGGTGAGCAAAAAGGTCACGTCGCATATCCGTTTCAATTCGCACACCCATTGAGTGACCGACATAGGCACGCACATATTCGCCAACGGCATCAACACCGCGCATTGCAACGTAAGCAAGGGCGGTCAGAGCAATGCGTTGCGGTGTAAGCAGCGAGACATTGTTTGCACCGTCATCCGTTATCTGTCGCACAATCAGCGGCAACGCAAGCTCACACACCGAGGTCAGCGCCGTGCAGAAAAGCACAAGCACCAGGATATGAAGGTATTTTTTCAGGTAAGGGAAAAAACGCCTTGTGAGTTCAATATTCTTTTTTGTTGCTTGTCTTCCCAAAACATATTCTTCCTTATTATAGATTAAAGTTAATCACATTATATATTATTTGTTGTGATTTGAAAAGAGGAAATGAAAAAATTACTCAATATTTTTACCGCCGCCTTGTTTTGTAACTTTTTGTAACTTTTTACCGAAATTCCTGCGCTGTCCTTAGCTTCTTGGGCAAGAATAACATTGCTTTTCCTTTGAATTTGTGGTAAAATTGATTTTGTATGTGTGTACTATTGTATTATAGGAGGAAGTAAGACAATGGCATTTTCAGACATCGGTATTCTGCTCGGTGACGTAACACTTGCAAAAATCGAAATCACCAGCAAAAACCCCATGAAAGCGCAAAAAAAACTTCTCAACAAAATCGTCAGAAAAAACAAAAACTGTGAGCTCGGCAAAAAGTTCAACTTTGCCGACATTCATAATGTCGACGATTTCCGCAAAAAGGTTCCGCTGACAACCTATGACGATTACGACCCCCTGGTTGACCGCATGATTCATAACAAAGAAAAGAATCTCATGTATTCGGGTTATAATGTTCGCTACTGCTCATCGTCGGGCAGCGTCGGCAAGCCGAAAATCCTGCCCAAAGGTGCTTATGACCTGTGGAATATGCAGTGTATCGGATTTTCCTGCACGGTTGCAACATCGGCACATTACCTGAAAAAGGTTATGGGCAAAAAAATGCCGCCCCAAATGGGTCCGCTTGTGCTTGTTCTTACCGGTCACAGACTTGAGGATAACAAGCAGTGCAACGGCGCCGGTCAGGTTCCGCTTACATATCTCAAGCCCATTACCAGATTTTTCTGCACATCTCCCACATCTCTGCTTTACCCCATTCACGAGGATAAGCTCGATACACCCTACCTTCAGCTCCGTTTCGCTCTCGAAAACGAAAAGGTTTCTTATATCGGCTCTCTCATCATAACTCTCGTCACCACAATGTTTGATTACCTTGAGGATAACTGGCAGAGACTTTGTGACGACATTGAAAAGGGTACAATCGGCGAAGATGTTAAAATCACACCCGAGCTTCGCAAGGAATATGAGAAGAAGTTCAAGCCCAACCCCAAAAGAGCCGCTGCTCTGCGCAAGGAGTTTGAAAAGGGCTTTGATACCCCCATTGCTCCCAGAATCTGGCCGAGACTTACCTGGGCTTACGGTATGATCGGCTCAAATCTCAAGATTTATGTTGAAAAACTCCGCCGCTCAATCGGTGACGATATCCCCATTCATAATATGGGTTATGCCGCCGCAGAGGGCTTCTTTGCAATGGCAACCGAGCTCAACGTTCACGACGGCGTTCTTATTCCATACGGCGTTTTCTTCGAGTTCATTCCCGTCAACGACGACGTTGAAGAGGAAGATGCCGAAAATCCCAAGACCGTTCTCATTGACGAGCTTGAGGTCGGCAAGAAATACGAAATGGTTGTCACAAACTCTTCGGGCCTTTACAGATACCGCATGGAGGACATTGTTGAGGTCACAAGAATGCACAACAACACCCCCATGATTGAATTCCTTTACAGAAAAAATCTGAGCATGAACGTTGCCAACGAAAAGACAACAACCCAGATGGTTGATCACAGCGCAAAGAACACCTTTGACAGAATGGGTTATGAATTCGTCGGTCACAGCTTCTATGCCGATTATTCCACAACTCCGCCCCGTTACTGTATGCTTGCAGAGGTCAAGGGCGATGTTTCCGAAGAAAAACGTCAGGAAATGATTGACATTCTTGATGAAGAGCTTAAGGAAGTAAACGAAAAATATTACAAATACAGACGTTGGGGTATGCTCAACCGTCCCGAAATTCTGCTTCTCAAGCCCGACACCTACTGGGATTACAAGGAATCCCTTCGCGCACAGGGCATTGTTCTCAACCAGATTAAGCCCGTAACAGTTATCAACAGCAAGCCGCGCGAGGATTTCTTCTTCTCACACGTTCTCACCGAAAACTCAACTGCTCTTGATTCGTGGAAAGCGAATAAATAAAAGTAAAAACAAAACAGGAGAAAATTAAAGAAAATGAAAAAAGCATTGTTAAAAATTGTTTCCGCCGTGCTTTGCGTCTGCCTTTTCGCCGGCACCTTCGCATTGCCCGATGCAACCGCAACGCAGGATTATATCGGCAGTGACATTCCCGTTGTTTACCTCTGCGGCTCCGGTGCAAGCCTTGTTGTTGACAACGAGGACGGCTCCACAACCGAGATTTACCCCATCAAGCTTGCCGACGGTCAGCTTGAAGCCATTGTCAAAGACAACATTGATGTTTTTGCCAGAGCCTTTTTCACTCAGAAATGGGGCGAATTCTGCGACGTTCTTTATGAAATCGTAACCGACCTTTACAAGGACATTGCTCTTGACGAAAACGGCGAAGCTCCCAACGGCGCACGCTGCTACTGGAGCTGGGACCCCAACCTCGGTGACAGAAAAAACAGCCACGGCAAATATGACATTCAGGCATACACCTTTGTTTATGACTGGCGCATGGACCCCTACAAAATTGCCGACGACCTTCGCCGTTATATCGAAGATGTCAGACGCTCAACCGGCCACGATAAGGTTGCGCTTCTCGGTCGCTGCCTCGGCGCAAGCATCACCTCAGCTTATATGGACAAATATGACGCGGAATATGTTTCCGATTACATTGTTTACTGCGGTGCGCACTGCGGCGCGGCAATGTGCAGCAAAATTTTCTGCGGTGAAATGTTCCTCGAGCCCGAAGGAATTGAACGCTTCATTTATGACAAAGAACTTTTTGACGACGCTCTCATCAACGACCTTCTTCAGAGCTTTGTCACCGTTCTCAACGACACCTACGGTCTTGAAATTGCCTGCTGGGCGGTAAACAATGTTTATGAGGACATTTATCTCGACATTGTCCCCCGCATTCTTGTCGAAACCTTTGCAACCTTCCCCGGTTACTGGAGTATGGTTACGGAAGAGGATTACGAGAAGGCAAAGCAGGTTGTTTTCTACGGCGCAGACAAAGAGAAATACAAGAATTTCATTCATATTCTCGACAATTATCACTACAACGTAACAAATGAGATGACTGAGGACTATACCCGCTATCAGAATATGGGTATTGACATTTTCAACGTCACAAAGTACGGCTTCCAGAACACTCCCCTCGGCACGGAGGAAGTAAACGCCGTCCGTTCTGACCTCACCTGCCACGTTGTTCACGCATCAATGGGCGCAACCGCAACCCCCATCAACGAAGTTTTCACGGATAAATACATTGCCGCTGCCGAGGCAAAGGGCACGGCAAAATACATCTCCCCCGACCGCGAAATTGACGCTTCCACCGCTTTCGACCCCGACAGAACGTGGTTTGTAAAAAATCTTGTTCACGATCATTTTCCTCTTTCGGTTGACGTTCTTTTCAGCAATATGATTAATGAAGAAAACTTCAACGTTTTCAGCAGCGAAAGATATCCTCAGTACATGGTTTACAGCGAAGAAACCGATAACATCCACCCCCTTACCGCTGAAAATATGAACACCACCGACCATTGGAACACCTCGTTCTTTGAGGCGCTGTTAAAGCTTTTCAAGTGCCTTTTCGAGCTGGCATTTACACAGAGAGCTGAATAAAAACAAATAACCGGCAGACTTTTTACGGTCTGTCGGTTATTCGCTTTTAAAGGGGTTTGAATTGAGGAGGGGTAAAACCTGTTCGCTATGCGGCAAGCGAACAGACAGCGGAAAACGGGTGCGGCTCCCTTTTTTCCCTGCAAAAAGAGTATAACTCGGAAATATTAAGCCGCTGTGAATATGATTTTAACTTATTCGGGACAATTTGTTAACATTGAAAAAACCTCTTCAATCTTTTCTCTTTCGGCGCAAACGCTTCCCTGCACCATCTGCGGCTTGCCGCCGCCCCTGCCCGAACAAAGCTCGTTTAACTTTTTACCGATTTCTCTGATGTCGGTGTCACGGCTGCCCACGGCATATTTGTAAGAATCCCCCGTGCCCGAAAAAACGGCGGCAACACCCGCCTTTTCGCAAAGCATATCGCAAAGCTCTCGCACCTCGTTTGCCTCGAGATTCTCTTCAAAAATGCACACGCTTGCACCCGGCTCGATTTCGTTACACATTCTTGCAAAAAGACGTCGGCGCATTGCGGAAAGCTCGCCCTTGAGTGCTCTCATGCTTTCCTCAAGCTTTACCGCCGCCTCGGCAATTTCATCGGGCTTTGCGCACAGCAGAGCCGATATTTTTTTGACCGAGCGCAGTTTTTTGTCATAATCTTCAACCGCTTTTTTGCCGATTTGCAGAGTGATGCGCACACCCTGCTTGTAATTCATTATGTCAGCAACCTTGATAATTCCGACTTCGCCCGTTTTGGCAACGTGTGTGCCGCAGCACGCACAAAGATCATAGCCGCCGATTTTCACAAGGCGCACCTGACCGCTCAGCTCTTTTTTACTGCGGTAATCAAAGCTTTCAAGCTCCGCCGCTGTCGGCAACAAGACCTCAACGGGAATGTTTGCATAAACGGCTTCATTTGACTCTCTTTCCGCCTGCTCAAGAATTTCAGCATCAACCTCGCCGTTAAAATCGACCGTCACTGCCTGAGAACCCATATGAAAGCCGACATTGTCAAGCCCCGTCAGACGGTGAATAATTCCCGAGAAAATGTGCTCGCCGGTATGCTGCTGCATATTGAGAAAGCGTGCGGCAAAATCAAGGGTGCATTCATATTCGCCCTCAGCAATTTCGCCCTCGCAGATGTGAATAATCTCCTCACCGCTTTCAACCGTGTCAAGCACCCTGACGCCGCCGATGAAGCCTCTGTCACCGGGCTGTCCGCCGCCCTCCGGGAAAAATGCGGTTTTGTCAAGAATTACACGAAACTTTCCGTCTGCCGCCCTGCAGGAAAGCACACGGGCAGAAAATTTTTCGATATAAGAATTATCATAAAACAGTCTGTAAGTCATTGAAAATTCTCCGTTCACATAGAATACTTACAAAATATACCACACTTTTTTAAGCGCGGCAACATTGACAAAAAAGATTTATTGATATATAGTATCTTTTATATTACAAAAAGCGACACTTTTTTACCTTTTTGTTGAAAATTTGTCACTCTTTTTTCTGCTTTTCGTTTTATAATTAACATATAAAAATTTTTAACGAGGTTTTAAAAATGAAAAATTACATCAAGCGCGTTTATGACAACAGCAAACGCTGGGAAAATGTTTTCTGGTGGCTTTTCCGCCTGCCGATGATTTACGCTTTCATTGACGGATTTTTCCCCGCCGAGGGTGAAGCCTTCGACATCACTGATCCGCTGCAGGTTTTTGCCAACCTCGCAGGAATGTTTGCGTGGGAAATTTTTATGGCTCTGCCCAAAAAGAACCTTCTCCGTCAGGTGCCGTCCTATGTGCAGAACATTTCGGTAATTTTGCTTTTCCTTGCTTCCTTCGGCGGAAAATATCTTAATCTTTATTATGACCTGCAGCTCTGGGATTCCGCTCTGCACCTTATTGGCGGCGGTCTCGGTGTTATCGGCGGTTATGAAATTGTCTGCTGTATGCAGAAAAGAGACAAGTCCACCGCAAACCTTAAAATCGTTCTGCTTTGCGCTTTCGGATTCTCTTTCATTGTTTCAACCGGCTGGGAGCTTTTCGAGTTCACCTTTGACCAGATTGCCTGCGCAGGCGGCGGCATCGGTGACGCTCAGCATTGGTGCTTTGCCCTTGCCGAGGGCACACCCAAAGAGACAACAATCATTCCTCCGATTTATCCCGAGCGCTGGCCGATTATGGACACAATGATTGACATTGTTCTCAACACCGTTGGCGCAGTTATTGTTTACATCGCACTCAGAATTTTTCCTTATCAACACCGCGGCACAAAAGACCTTAACAAAATTTATGCCGCAAAAGCAGAAGAAAAAGAAACCGTTTCGGTTAAATAAAAGTTTAACGGGCTGTCAGCTGACAGCCCGTTAATTTTTTAATTATTTGATTTCAAATGTTTTTACCGCAATAATCTTGTCGTTGCTTTCGTTGTAGGTGACGGTTACATTGTCGCCCTTGTTGAGAAGAACTGCTTCTTCTGCATCGGAAGCGCTGACTGAGAAATAGTTTGCGGGGGCACCCTCAGCGGTGATGGTGAAATAATAGTAGGTTTCGCCGCCGATAACCTGTGAGCGGATGTCGCCGACAACGCCGGTCAGGGAAACTGCGGTTACGGCCGGTGTGTTTTCATCGGGATTCTTTTCGTCGCTGACGGGGGGTGTCACATCTTCCATTTCATCAACCATTGAATCGAGTGAATCAACGTTTACCTTGTTTGCCTCAAGGCTTGCGATATATTTTTCAAGGCAGGATTTGAGGTCTGTACCGGTTGCGCCGATTTTGTTGTAGTTTTCAACGTGAATCATTGCATACTGACGGACGATGTTGTTCGCATCCTTGAGGGACATAAAGTAGGTGGGTTCGCCGCCGATATTGAGAAGAAGCGGGAAGGTTGCCTTGTATTCATATTCCTGAACACGGCCCTCTGCCGCCGACTTTGCGGAATTTTCGGTACCGCCGCTTACACGGTAGTAGGTTGCCTCTTTTGTTCTCTGGTTGATGAGAACAAAGCCGGTGATTGACTGGTCGGAGGTGATGGAGGTAATACCTGTGTACATCCATACGTCGTCATCTTTTGCAATGTAGTTGTAGCCGTCGGTTGTGACAACAACATCCTTCTGACCGAGGATTGAGTTCCAGAAGCCGCCGCGGTATTTACCGTAGAAGTCATACTGTTCAACAAGAAGGTCAGAGTCGTAAATTCTGTCAAGCCACTGAAGGGCGGGGTCGGAAACGAGAGTTGCAATGTCGTAGTACTGGCATTCGCCCGTTGTTGCATCAACAAGAACAGCGCCGATAACATCCGTTCCGCCGAAAAGACCGATTGTATTGTCAATACGTGCGCATACCCAATAAGGTGTGCCGTTGTCGTCAATTTCAAAGGTTGCGTCGCCGAACATATAGGTCGGGAATTCAAAACGGAGGTGACGCTTGAGCAATCTGTTGAAATGCTCTGCAGGTGAATATTTGATTCCGTTTTCGACTGCAACGAAGTCAGAGCTTTCGTTTGCCATATCAATAATGATATAACCGGGAAGACCTGCGGAACGGTTGGTCAGCCACTTGATTATGTTCGCATACTGAAGCGGAACAACACGGACCGGCTTGCTCTGGTAGTTAATCTGGGTATATGAGGGATAAATGGTGAACTGAGAAACACCGCCGAGGTCGGCGACGTCACTGAGGGCACGTGAAGCAAGCTCAGCGGCTGCCTGCTCGTCAAGCTTGGGGATTGAGCTGAAGCTTGCGGCATCCTGCTGTTCGATATCCTCTGCAAAGGAAGCATCGGCAACGGAAATAATCCGGCTGTAAGCCTTTGCGCGGAAGAAAACCGAAGATGCGGCATAGCCTGCGCCGACAACGATGAGAAGAATCAGAATAATGATTCCGGGAACGATTGCGCGCTTTTTGACATAGGGTGCGTATTCGGGCTTGTTCATAACGTTTGAAAGCAAAGCGTGGAACACGACATAAGAAGCGGCAACAACGCCGACATAAAGATAGAAATTGTAATCCTTAAAGTTAATGGCAGGCATCATCACATAAAAAGCAATGAGTGCGGTGAGCACCGAGCCGATAAGGCTCAGCACAATTTTAAGTGCGGCTTTTTCGGGCGGAATGACAATTTCCTTTTTTCTGCCGCCGTCTTTTTTTGAGAAATCAACCTTAATAGGGTCCATTGGCTCAACTCCTAACTGTATAGTTATCCATATTATTAATATAGTATAGCCCAATTCAAGATTAAATACAAGCTTTTTTCAGAAAAAATGCTTTTTGTTCTTTTTTGTGATAATCACACTTTACCGCGTTTTTGCGGCAATTTCTTTGTGCATTTTATGGTTTGACACAAATCTATATTAATGTTATTATGTTTTTGTATGTTATAAATTTAAGGAGTGGTTAAAAATGTTTGCAGATTTCCTTAACACAAACGATTTCGTTGCCCGCTTTGACAGTGAGGTCGGCGCGGCAATGAACAAAGAGCTTGAAAGACAGAGAAGAAACCTTGAACTTATCGCTTCCGAAAACATTGTTTCCCCCGCGGTTATGGCGGCAATGGGCTCCGTGCTGACCAACAAATATGCCGAGGGCTATCCCGCAAAAAGATATTACGGCGGCTGTGAATGCGTTGACGAGGTTGAATCCCTTGCAATTGAAAGAGCAAAAAAGCTTTTCGGTGCAGAGTTTGCAAATGTTCAGCCCCACTCCGGTGCACAGGCAAATATGGCGGCTTATTCCGCAATTCTTGAGCCCGGTGATGTTGTTATGGGCATGAGCCTTGCGCACGGCGGCCATCTAACACACGGCTCACCCGTAAATGCCAGCGGCAAGCTTTACAAATTTGAGGCTTACGGCGTAAACGACAACGGCTTCATTGATTATGACGAGATGGAAAAGAAAGCCCTCGAAATCAAGCCCAAGCTGATTGTTGCAGGCGCTTCCGCATATCCGCGCACAATCGACTTTGAGCGCATCGGCGCAATTGCAAAGAAAGTCGGCGCATATTTTATGGTTGACATGGCTCACATCGCCGGTCTTGTTGCCGTGGGTCTTCACCCCTCACCCGTGCCCTATGCAGACATCGTAACCACCACCACACATAAAACTCTCCGCGGCCCCAGAGGCGGTCTTATCCTTTGCAAAGAAGAGCTCGGCGCTGCCATTAACAAGGCTATCTTCCCCGGTAATCAGGGCGGTCCGCTTATGCACGTCATCGCCGCTAAGGCTGTCTGCTTCGGTGAAGCTCTCAAGCCCGAGTTCAAGGCTTATCAGGAAAAGGTTCTTTCCAACTGCCGCGCACTTGCAGAGGGTCTGACCAAAAGAGGCATTAACCTCGTTTCCGGCGGCACGGACAACCACCTTATGCTTGTTGACCTTCGCTCTCTCGGCATCACGGGAAAAGAGCTTGAAAAGAGACTTGACGAGGTTTATATCACCGCCAACAAAAACGCAATCCCCAACGACCCCGAGAAACCTTTCGTCACAAGCGGCGTAAGACTCGGCACCGCCGCCGTCACATCAAGAGGTCTTGACGAGGCTGATATGGACAAGATTGCCGAGTTCATCTTCCTCGCCGCAACCGATTTTGAAAACAGCGCCGACGCAATCCGCGAGGGCGTTTGCGAAATCTGCAAAAAGCATCCGCTTTATGAATAATTAAGGAGATTTTGATATGAACGGTATTTTTACAGCTCTGCTCACCCCTTTTAATGACGATATGTCAATCAACAAGGCAAGCCTTGAAAAGCTTGTTGAGTTCAACCTTTCACTCGGCGTTAACGGCTTTTATGTCGGCGGAAGCACCGGCGAAAGCATGGTTATGACAAACGAAGAACGCAAGCAGGTTTTTGAAATTGTTGCAAAGGCTGTTGACGGCAAAGTGCCCACAATCGCCCATGTCGGCGCAATTTCAACAGATGCAGCAATCGATATGGCAAAAACCGCAGAAAGCCTCGGCTACACCGCCATTTCCGCCGTTGCTCCGTTTTATTACGCATTTCCCCAGAAAGCAATTCACGCTTACTACACCGACATCGTTTCAAGCGTGAATGTGCCGATGGTTGTTTATAATTTCCCTGCCGGCAACGGTGTTGCTTTCACCCCCGCCTTTGCAAAGGAAATGTTTGAGGACACCCGCTTTATCGGCATCAAGCACACCTCGAATGACCTTTTCTCCCTTGGCGAATTCAAGCGCACAATCGGCAGAGATATCACCGTTTTCAACGGCTATGACGAGGTTTGCCTTGCAGGTCTTTCAATGGGTGCAGACGGCGCAATCGGCAGCACTTACAACTTTATGGGCGACAAATTCGTAAAGCTTTACAACGCTTTCAACGCAGGCGACCTTGAAACCGCACAAAATGAGCAGAAGGAAGCCAATGTTATCATTGCCGAAATGATAAAATACGGCGTTTTCCAGAGCGAAAAAGCTGTTCTTACCCACCTGGGTATCGAAATGGGCGCTTGCCGCCGTCCTTTCCTTCCCCTTTCAAAAGAGGGCGACGAGGCAATGGCAAAAATCGCACAGCAGCTTAAAAAATAAGATAAAAGTTAAACGCGGGACGGAAAAAACCGTCCCGCGTTTTTATTTCTTTATCAATACTTAATATCGTAAATTTTTACTGTGTTGACAAGCTCCTGAGTGAGGTCAAAGTCACCCATCAGAATAATGTTGCCGCTGCCGACGATTGTTACGTACATATATTGTTCAAACGAAACAACTCTGTTTGTATCGGGGTTATAAACAACAACGGCCTTACAGTCGTGATAAGTCAGATTGTATTTCAAATCCCTGGCAACTGTGGTGACAATGGAATTACCTGTGATTGTGTCGTCAATATCCTTGCGTGAAAGCGGAGCAAAAATTTCGCCCGTTTTGCTCGGAGCCTTGGAAGCACCCGCGGCAATCGGCTCAGGGTTATCCTCTTCTCTTGTGATGATTGTGATTTTGTAGTCGCCGTTGGCAAGCTCTTCACACTTTGCGGACTTGATGAAGCTTGTGTCTGTCAGCAGACAGCCGTATTCGGTATGAAGCAACGGAAATGCGTCCATATCGTTACCCTTTTCATAAACGCCGGGGTTTGCCTTTGCATCCGCTTCGGTTGTCATAAAGTTTGAAGCAACATTAAGGATGATTGAAAGCAGGCCTGAGCCCTTGCGGATTTGTCTTGATGCGGCATCGTCGGGCAGGGTCTGATATTCAACCTTTTTGAAGCCGGGCTTATCCTTTTTTGCCTGGTTCATTACAGCGGTGTAAGCGGCAAGAATTTCAGCGGCTGTGGCAGGCTTTTTGTTTTCATCCTGAGCTGTTGCAGCAGTTGTTGACTCATCGTCCGCCTGAGTTTCGGTTGCGGTGTTGCTTTCGTCGGCAACATCGGTTTCGCTCAGGGATTCATCCCCGGAAACATCGGCGGTTGTTGTCTGATTATCATCGGGGGTTGTAATTTCTTCCGTAGCATCAATCGCAGAGGTGGTTGTTGTGGTGGTTTCGCCGCCTTCACCGCCGGAGCAGGCAACCGCACCAAACAGCAGTACGAAAACAAGAGCAAGAGAAATTAAGCGAAAAAGCGTTTTTTTCATAACATTAACTCCTTTTAAGTTTTATGCCTGATTTTCAAGGTAAAAAGCCGAGCAGGCTTTGCGAAAAGGCTGCTCGGCAACGCGTGTTGATTAATATTAATCTGTTTTAATCAAAATTAATATTTGATTGCGGAATATGTACCAACTGTCTTTGCAGCGCCGTCACCGTTGATGGTGATAACAGCCTTAAGAGAAAGAGTTGCGTCGAAGTTGTAGGAATAATTGATGTTGGCGATTTTACCGTCAACAACCTTAACAACAACCTTAATATTCTTATAGTTTACGTTGGTTTCTTTAACTGTGATAGCGGTTGTGAAGCCGGCAATACCTTCAACAACTTCTTCGTGTGTGATGAAGTCTCTTGTGAACTTGGAAAGAGGAGTTGCACCTGTCTTCTTGGGGTTGGTTGCTGCAGCAAGAGTGAAGGTGTAAGTGCCGTCAGCAGCGCTGAAGGAAGCAAGGTCAGCCTCTGCAAGCTTTGCAGCCTGAAGCATATAGTCAGCGTTGATATCGTCCTTAGCCTTGCCGTTAGCAACTGTTGTCTGCTTTACGCCGATTCCGAGGAAACCGCCGACAACTGTGTCAAGGTTTTCGTTTTCGTCAATAGCGCTGATGATGGCATTAAGTGTGCCTGTTGCACCGCCGACATCGATGGGGTCAGTGTAGGAGCAGTCTCTCTTAAGGTTGTAAGAACCGCTCTTTGCGATTTTTGCTGTTTCAGCATTGAAGAAAGCGACAAATTCAGCCTTTGTCATATCCTTCTTTGCCTCAGTAGCTTCTGTAGCGTCAGTAGCTTCTGTAGCATCAGTAGCTTCTGTAGCGTCAGTAGCTTCTGTTGCATCGGTAGCTTCTGTTGCATCAGTTGCTTCGTCAGTTGCCTCAGTTGCTTCGTCAGTTGCCTCTGTTGCGTCTTCTGTTGCGTCAACAACAGCTTCGGTGGTTGTGGTTGTGGTTTCGGGTTCGTCTTTGCCGCCGCAAGCTGCGAAAACAGTTACGATGCAAGCAAGTGCGAGAAGGATTGCAAGAATCTTTTTCATTTTGGGTTTCCTCCGATAAAAAATTTTTTGATGCGAAAAATTCACACTAAGTAAAATTTACAACAACCGACATTATTTGTCAAGTAAAAATGTTAAAATTATAATGTTTACAGTTTATCCATTTTTAACTAATGACAGCCGAAGCAAAATGTGTTATAATAAAACATATTTATGTTCGGGGTGCTTTAGAATGGATATTAAAAAATTTGTTTCGTGGAATGTCAACGGAATCCGCGCCTGCGTGGGCAAAGATTTTCTCAAGAGCTTTGCCGAGCTTGATGCCGATATTTTCTGTTTGCAGGAAACAAAGCTTCAGGCGGGTCAGCTTGACCTTGACCTTGACGGATATCATCAGTTCTGGAATTATGCCGAGAAAAAGGGCTATTCCGGCACAGCAATTTTTACAAAAGAAAAACCGCTTTCCGTTGCTTACGGCATCGGTGACGATTTCCCCGACAACGAGGGCAGGGTAATCACCCTCGAGTTTGACAATTTTTATTTTGTCACCGTTTACACCCCCAACGCACGCGACGGTCTTGTCAGGCTTGACTACCGAATGGAATGGGAGGATGCATTCAGAGAATATCTGTTGCGCCTTGACAGCGCAAAGCCCGTTATTTTCTGCGGCGACCTTAACGTTGCTCACAACGAAATTGACCTTAAAAATCCGAAAACCAACCGTCAGAATCCCGGCTTCACCGACGAGGAGCGCTCAAAATTCTCACAGCTTCTCGAAAGCGGATTCGTTGACTCTTTCAGATATTTTTATCCCGACCTTGAGGGCCGGTACAGCTGGTGGTCGTACCGTTTTTCGGCGCGCGCCAAAAATGTCGGCTGGAGAATTGACTATTTTGTCGTTTCCGAACGCATTGCCGAAAAAATGCAGGATGCAAAAATCCACAGCGAAATTTTCGGCTCTGACCATTGTCCCGTTGAGCTGACAATAGAAATTTAAAAAGGAGAGGCGGTTTTCCGCCACCCGAAAATGAACGAAAATAAACAGAAAAATAAATTCCCGACGGTTTTTGCCGTTGTTGCCCTTGTCGTGCTTGCTTTGTCAGCAGTGTTTTTCACTTTCACAAAAGATAAGCTTGCAAAAGAAAAGGAAAATCCCGTGCCGCTGACCTCGGCAACGGCAGTTTTTGACCCTGCGCAAAGCACTTACAAAGGCTCGCCGCTTTTTGAGGGCACCAACCCCGTTTTCTCGACCCCCTTTGACGGCGTTTTCTACTCCCCCTCGCTCGACTCAACCGTCAGCTTTTTCACTTTTTCCGACGGAAAATTCACAAAAATCACGGCAGGGGTAAAGCAAACGGATATCACCGTCACCTGCTCGCACGAAAAAATCCCCGTAACGCTTTACTCCGTTGAAAGAAACGGTGAAACCTTCGGCTGCGGAATTTTCACAAACGACGGCACAAACAACGACGTTTTATATTATGATTACGCATTTTTCTGCCTGCGTGAAATGCCCGAGGCACTCGGCGACGGACTGATGCTGGCGGTCGATTTTGACAAAACCGCCTTTGCAAAAAGCGAAAAGCTTTTCAGCGAGCTTTTTTCATTTGACCCCGAAACGGGCAAAACAAAGCTGCTTTTCCACGAATCCACCCGCACCGTTGAACATTCGGGCGCACTGCGCAATGACTGGGTAATGGTCACGGATTCCCTGCTGGACTCTTTCACGGATGAGCCTTATTTCCTTTCGGGCAGATTCCGCTCACTTGCCGACAAAGGCAAAATCGGCGACCTGTTTTATTTCACCGCCGCCGAAATTCCCGAAATTGCCGCAAAGGATGTGACGGGAAGCTGGCTTCGCGCCACGGAAAACGGAATTTTGTTCCTGCGCAGTAACGAAAACGGCTTTTCCGTTGTTGAGCTTTCCGACAAAAAAGAATCCGTCCGCCTCAGCTTTGAGGGCGATTATTTTGACGATTATCTTGCCTGCGGCAATTTTGTCATAAACAAAAAAACGTGTATTCTCACCAACCTTATCAGCGGCGAGAATACAACGCTTGAAAATATTGACTTAATAGGTTATAATTATTTTTCAATGAGTCCCGACGGCAAGCGTGCCGTCTTTGCAGCCGACGGTGTCGGCAACTCACTGGGCACCCCGGTTCAGCGCCTTGTTCAGTATAATATTGAAACCGGCGAAAGCACAGCTTATAAAGAACCGCTTCTGTTTATTGAATCCGCGCCTGATTTTGTGTGGTGCGACAACTCAACCTACATTCATCTGCGCACGCCCGACGGCATTGCCCGGGGAATGTATTCATTCACTTTTTAAACATTTTCTTCACGAAGGTCGAGCACAAGCTCATCGTGGGCGGTTTTAAGCTGAGTGTATTTCACACCTGCGCTGTCAAACATTCTCATTGATGCGCGCACGCTGACTGTGTCGGCATATTTGTTTGAAAGGTAAACAACCTCTTTGATTCCGCACTGGATGATCGCCTTTGCACACTCGTTGCAGGGGAAAAGGGCAACATAAATTCTGCAGCCCTCAAGGCTTCCGCCGCCGTTGTTGAGAATGGCGTTAAGCTCGGCGTGGCAGACATAAGGATATTTTGTGTCAAACTCGTCGCCGCTTCTTTCCCACGGAAACTCGTCATCATTACAGCCGCGGGGCAGACCGTTGTAGCCGACGGACATGATTTTATTGGCATTGTTTACAATGCAGGCACCGACCTGCGTGTTGGGGTCTTTGCTTCGGTTTGCCGAAAGCAGAGCGATACCCATAAAATATTCGTCCCACGAAATGTAACTGTCTCTTTTAGGCATTTCTTACACCCTTTCAAAATTCGATATTACCATCTTAACATAACTTATTGACTTTGACAACCGTTTTAACATTTTTTGAGGTGACACAGCTATGGGATTTTTAACCAAAATTTTCGGCGACTACTCCACCAAGGAAATCAAGCGCATCCGTCCGCTTTGCGACAAGGTGCTTGCCCTTGAGGAGGAATATTCCCGCCTTTCCGACGAACAGCTTCAGGCAAAAACACCCGAGTTCAAGGCTCGTCTTGCAAAGGGCGAAACTCTTGACGACATTCTGCCCGAGGCTTTTGCCGCCTGCCGTGAGGCTTCGTGGCGCGTTCTTAATATGAAGCATTTCCCCGTACAGATTCTCGGCGGTATCATTCTGCACCAGGGCAGAATCGCCGAAATGAAAACAGGTGAAGGAAAAACTCTCGTTGCCACCCTGCCCGCTTACCTTAACGCGCTCACGGGCAACGGCGTACACATCGTTACCGTCAACGATTATCTTGCCCGCCGCGACAGCGAGTGGATGGGCAAGGTTTACCGCTTTATGGGTCTTTCCGTCGGTCTTATCATTCACGAAAAGGAAAATGATGAGCGCCGCGAGGCTTATGCCGCCGACATCACCTACGGCACAAACAACGAAATGGGCTTTGACTACCTTCGTGACAATATGGTGCCTTACAGCGAATA
Source organism: Acutalibacteraceae bacterium (assembly GCA_045592705.1). Classification (GTDB taxonomy): domain Bacteria; phylum Bacillota; class Clostridia; order Oscillospirales; family Acutalibacteraceae; genus CAG-177. The sequence goes on from JAZNVG010000024.1 coordinate 23,977, forward strand.
CCGTGTTCAGCGCGGCCACAACTTTGCCGTTGTTGACGAGGTTGACTCAATCTTAATCGACGAGGCAAGAACACCCCTTATCATTTCAGGCAGGGGAGACAAATCCACCGAGCTTTACACAATGGCAAACCGCTTTGCCCTGACCCTCAAATTCACAAAGGTCAAAGAAACAAATTCACGTGAAAACGTTGAAGATATGGTCGGTGCCGACTGTGACGTTGTTGTTGACGAAAAAGCAAAAACCGCAACCCTCACCAAAAGCGGTGTTGCAAAAGCAGAAAAAGCTTTCAACCTTGAAAACCTTATGGATGCCGAAAACATGACAATTCAGCACCACATTAATCAGGCGGTCAAGGCAATCGGCGTTATGCGCCGCGACGTTGATTACGTTGTCAAAGACGGCGAGGTCATTATTGTTGACGAATTCACCGGCCGCCTTATGCACGGCAGACGCTACAACGAGGGCCTGCACCAGGCAATTGAAGCAAAAGAAGGCGTCAGCGTTGAGCACGAAAGCAAGACTCTTGCAACAATAACTTTCCAGAATTATTTCCGTCTTTATAATAAGCTGTCGGGTATGACGGGTACGGCAAAAACGGAAAGTGCGGAATTCAATCAGATTTACAACCTTGACGTTGTTGAAATCCCCACTAACAAACCGATGATAAGAAACGACATCCCCGATGTTGTTTATAAAACGGAAGCGGCAAAATATGACGCAATTATCCAAACAATCCTTGAGTGTCACGCTAAAGGACAGCCCGTGCTTGTCGGTACAATTTCAATTGAGAAATCCGAACACCTCAGCGCACTGCTCAAGCGCAAGGGCATAAAGCACAACGTTCTTAACGCAAAGCACCACGAAAAGGAAGCGGAAATTGTTGCACAGGCAGGTAAAGAGGGCGCTGTCACAATTGCTACAAATATGGCAGGCCGCGGTACCGATATTATGCTTGGCGGTAATGCCGAATTCCTTGCAAAATCCGAAATGCGCCGCAAGGGCTACACAGAGGAGCTTATTGCCGAGGCAACGGGCTTTGCCGAAACGGATGACGAAGAAATCATCGCCGCACGCGAGGATTTTGCCGCTCTCGAGCAGAAATATAAAGAAGCTATCAAAGACGAGGCACAGCGGGTCAGGGATTCGGGCGGTCTTTACATAATCGGCACAGAGCGCCACGACTCCCGCCGAATCGACAACCAGCTGCGCGGCCGTTCAGGCCGTCAGGGCGACCCCGGCACCAGCCGTTTCTTCCTTTCATTGCAGGATGACCTTATGCGTCTTTTCGGCGGTGAAAGAATGACGGGCATTATGAACACACTCAAAACTCCCGACGATATGCCCATTGAATCAAAAATGATTTCAAACACAATTGAATCCGCTCAGAAGAAGGTTGAAGGTAAAAACTTTGCCATCCGTAAGAGCGTTCTTCAGTATGACGATGTTATGAACCGTCAGCGTGAGCTGATTTACAAGCAGCGCAATCAGGTTCTTGACGGCGGCGAGCTCAAGCCCGTAATCCTTAAAATGATTGAAGAGAGCATCAGCGACAACGTTGATTTCTACTGCTCAACCGCTGTGAGCAAGGAGGACTGGAACATTGACGGTCTGCGCGAAAAATATGCAGGCTGGCTTTGCGACGCAGATGAATTCCGTGACGGCTTTGACCGCGAGGAAGCAAAGGAAACCCTCATTTCAAAGGGTCTTGCCAAATATGACGAGCGCGAAGAAGCCTTCGGTCTGACCGAGGCGGGCGACCCGATTATGCGCGGACTTGAAAGAATGGTTCTTTTGCGCAACGTTGACCACAAGTGGATGGAACACATTGACAATATGGATGAACTGCGCCGCGGTATCGGCCTGAGAGCTTACGGCCAGACTGACCCCGTTGTCGCTTACAGAATGGAAAGCTACGATATGTTTGACGAAATGACGACATCAATCCGTGAGGATACCGTCAAGCAGATGCTTACCGTCATTATCAAGAGCGAAAGCGAAACAAAGCGTGAGCAGGAAGCAAAGATTGTCAGCACAAGCTCTTCGGGTTCTTCCGACGGCACGGAAAGAGGTCGCACCGTCCGCAAAACCGAAAAGCCCGGCCCCAACTCCCCCTGCCCGTGCGGAAGCGGCAAAAAGTATAAAAAATGCTGCGGTGACCCGCGTAACCAAGCAGCAAAAAAATAATGTCTGATGTTTTCGGAGGGAAAACAAATGGATATTTTTGAAATTATGCGTGCACGGCACTCCGTGCGCAGTTTTAATGACGATAAAATTGAGGGCGACACTCTCGCCGCCCTCAATGAGCTTATTAATGAATGTAATGCCGAGGGTAAACTGAATTTTCAGCTTTTCCTTGATGAGCCCCGTGCTTTCAGTTCTTTTCTTGCTCACTTGGGTAAATTCAACAACACGCGCAATTACATTGCGCTTGTCGGCAAAAAGTCAGAAACGCTCAAAGAAAATGTCGGCAGATACGGCGAAAAAATCGTATTAAAAGCAACCGAACTGGGGCTTGGCACCTGCTGGGTCGGCGGCACTTACAGCAAAAAGAAATGCGCCGCAGTTGTCGGCAAGGATGAAAAGCTTGTGTGCGTTATTGCAATCGGATATTTCTACGTTGACGGCACACCCAACAAATTAAAGCCGCTGACCGATTTTTACACCGCTGACGGCGATGTTCCCGAGTGGTTTCTTAACGGTGTGGAGGCGGCAAGACTCGCTCCCTCCGCCCTCAATCAGCAGAAATATCATTTCACTCTTTCGGGCGACAAGGTGATTGCCTCTGCCGGCAAAGGCACTTACACCGATCTTGACCTCGGCATTGCAAAATATCATTTTGAGCTCGGCGCAGGCGTTGACGAGAAAATCTGGAAATAATTCCTCAGAGGTGATATTATGGAGCTTACAGAATGCGAAAGCTGTGCAAATTTCGAATACAACAGCGAATATGACTGTTATGAATGTATAGTCAGCCTTGATGAAGATGAAATTGTAAGGCTTGAGCAGGATTCTCACTACTCCTGCCCTTATTTCAGACTGCTTGATGAGTACAAAATTGTCAGAAAACAAAACTGAGAGGATAGAAAATGGCTAACAAGAAAAACAAGAAAAAAGCACCTGCGCCGAAAACAACAAAGAATGCGCCGGCACCTGCTGAAAAACGCGTTTCTTCAAAAAAGATTATTATTGCCGCCGTTGCGGTTTTGCTTGTTGCGGCCGTTGCCGTCACCTGCTTTGTAAAGCGTGACAGCATTGCCGACCTTTTCGACGGCTCAACAAAGACAACCGCACCCGTAAACCCCGAAATCACCACAATGCCCGTTTTTGACGGTGACGAAGACCCCGTTGACATAACAACAATTGACGGCTTTGACAAGGTGCCCGAGGATATTCAGCAGCTTCTTATTGCTCAGGGCGACAAAATGCCCAACGAGTTTAAAAATATAATCGTCGGTGCTTACAAGGATTCCGCCGCCGCACAAAGCAAACAGGGTAAGGCTTTTGCTTTTGGCTCAACGGAAATTTCCGTGCCCGAGGCGGTTATGTATTACTATGACGAATACTGCACAAGCTATGCCGCAACTTACAATCAGGCAGGTTCTGACCCGAAGGATATTGCCAAAACAAGTATGATGGACCTCTACACCCGTCCCGAGGACCAGAAAAACAAAGACGGTGTTAACTGGAGCGAGGTGCTTTCAGAAAACAGCATCAACCGAATCCGGGACAGCTATATTTTTTACCGCGAGGCGCTTGAAACGGGCTGCACAATTTCTGCGCGAAGGGCTCAGGAAATTTATTCTTCATACAGCCGCGTTCTTGATTACGCAGAAAGCAAGAGAATCACCCCCGACCAGATGTGTGAAGACACCTACTCAAAGGGTCTTACTTATAATATGTTTGCTTTCCGTGAAATCCGCGACGCTTATGCCGCCGCTTACCAAACTGCGGAGAAAGAAAAGTTCGTTGCCGCGGTTGATATGGCCGCAGCAGAAAAAGAATATAACGAAAAAAGTAAATATTACGACTGCGTTGACATCCGCCTTTATACCATGCTCAAAGGCGACCGTTCCCTTGCCGACCTCAACGGTGAGCTTTCAAGAAATATTCAATCCGAAGCAGACTTCCTCGAATATGCTGCCATCAACGGTGAGGAGGGTAATGCCAATTATGACCCGGACGCACACACCAATTGCTTTATGAGAAGTTATAATTTCTTTTCGGAATATTACGGTGCTGACATTGCCGAGTGGTGCTTTGAACCGGGTCGCAAGACAGGCGACGTTGCTGTTGTTGAAGGTCCCATTTATTACTGCCTTCTTTACTGCAACAAACCTGCATACAAAACATACAGCGCTCAGGTTTATCACTGCTACTTCCCCTACAACGAATATTATACAGCCGCCGAGAGCCAACAGGAATATGACGATGCCAAGGCCCTTGCCGAAAGCGTGTATAACGACTGGGTGAAAAACGGCGCAACAACCGAGGAGTTTGCCAACGTCGCAAATTTAAATCCCGGCAGCACAATTGCCGACGAGAACGGTTTTGTCGAAAAGTACACCGCGGGTTCTCGCTTTGTTTATGTTGACAACTGGATTTATGACAACGAAAGAAAAGAAGGCGATCACACCCTGATTGAAACCGATTCAGGTTTTGAAATGCTTTATTTCGTAAAAATCAACACCGATGACCCCGATTGGTTCAGAGTGTATTGCAACGACCATTTTAATATTTCATTCAACGAAAATTACGAAAAACTCTGCAACGACGAAAAGAATGAAAAAAACATGCACATCGGTTCGCTTTCCAAGGTGGTTCTTGCCGCAAGAAAGGCAATTGACGGCTACATTGAAATTATGTCGGAAAGATTTGAAGAAGAAAAGCAGAAAAATAAATAAAAAACAAGGGAGGCACTCGGAAGGGCGGCCCGCCATAAGAAATTTAAGTCTTAAAAAGGATATTTTGGCATATAACTGCGTTAAAAATGCTCGAAATCCGTCAAGGATTTCTGCGCTTTTTGCCTTGTTCTATATCCAAACTATCCCTTTTTAAGATG
>JAZNVG010000025.1:0-14517 GCA_045592705.1 Acutalibacteraceae bacterium
TGTTTCATTTTACATACACTTGTTACCACAAAGCAGCAGGTGTTTTTTTATGTCCAGAAACCTAATTTCCGGAATATGAATACTGCGACACATTTTTTGCAGTTGAATATAAACACTCAAAAATAATTTTAGAAAGGAGCATTTATATGACTTAGCACAAACAACACCTGAGCCAAATTTGGCTCAACACAGAATTCAACTTAGCCACAATGGCTCAAAAATGGTACCACTTTCGGCATCACTTTATTAAACAAAGAAAAATATGGTGCCACTTATTACAGACTCGGAGAAAGAGTGTAGCAGGCTTTTATCTTTGGTTGCAGATGCTGAAAAGGATGTTGCTGATGGTGAGAGCATACTCAAACTTTTATCTGACAGCTTTGATGAACTCATTTCTTGGGCGGAGCTTTATGATGAAGCAAGCTTTGAAAAGAAGAAAATGATTGTTAACTGCCTGATTAAACGGGTTGAGGTTAGCAGAGGATACAAACTGAATATTGAGTTTAATATTGACTTTGAGCAGTTTATGGTTGGATTGGATAAGGTGGCATAATGAAGAAACTCCGAGCAAATAACACTACTCAGAGTATTTAATTGAAAAATTCAAGCGATTCTTGAATGTTGTTCAAAGAACAATTTATTGTTTTTTGTGTTTCAATGCGATATTATATGAACAGGCCGGTCAATGAATCTAATCAGAGGTGACGAGAGCAATGACTATTTATTTAAGTGAAAACATCAAGAGATTAAGGCGAGAAAAAGACCTTACTCAAGAAACGCTTGCAGAATTTTTGGGAGTCACTTTTCAGAGTGTCAGTAATTGGGAGCGTGGCGAGAGCTACCCCGACATCACGATACTTCCTGAAATTGCAGGATTCTTTAAAGTGAGCGTTGATGAACTTCTCGGTATAAACAAGGCTGAAAATGAACACGAAATAAATTCAAAAATTGCAGAATATGATAATCTGACCGACCATAAACTGATGCAAGAAATCATAAACGATTTAAAAGCAAAATTCCCAAATGATTTTAGAGTGTTAATCAGATACCTCGGCTGTCTTGTGAGATTTTCAGAGGATTTATCATCTGTTTCTTCAGAAGTATTTGCAATTTACAATAACATCCAGCAAAACTGTACCGATGACAGAATAAGAATAAAAGCAAAGCGGGCAATTATTGAGTTTTACCGTTCGCAATTAAATTCAGAGAACACGGATGTTATGTTTGAAAAATGCGAAAAGATTATTTGCGAAATGCCTGATATGCGTGACAGTCGTGAAATGTTCTGTACTTTTTACCCCGAAGATCATCCCGAACACGATATCAAAATTCAAAATGCAATTGAAGAAAGTTTTTTGCTTCACACAACATTTTACTCGCACTATTATTTCTACAACGACAGATGTACCGATGAATGGCAAACGAAATCAATAAAAAAAGAAATCGAATATCTTGAATTCACTTATGATGATGGAAACTACGGAAAAATGTGGCGGACGATGATGAATCTCTACGGTCATTTGGGTGTGAAATACTTCAAGCTTAATGATTATAAAAATGCAATTTATAACTTTAAAAAGTCTGCCGAACTTGCAATTGAATTTGACGACATGGACAGAATTACCACTATGCACTCAACAATGTTTGAAGGTAAAGAATTTGATAAGCACACTCTTGGCAGCACGTTCATTGCCAAAAGAAGAGTAAAAGAACTGCTAACTAAAAAATACCCGCTTACAGATGAAATTAAAGAAACAAATGAGTTTCAAGAAATCATACAAATGTTAAATTGAAAAATTAGACCATAGTGCAAATGAAAAAACTCCGAGGTATCAATCCTCGGAGTTGATTATATTATTTGAAAGTGGGCAAAAAAATATTACTTAGTGTCCAATGGTGGAGATGAGGGGGATCGAACCCCTTACCTCTTGAATGCCATTCAAGCGCTCTCCCAAGTGAGCTACACCCCCATGTTTGAGGACACTAAGTAATTGATTTTTATTAAGTTTTTGCAGGGTGCGTTTCTGAGTGCTTTGGGCTACCAAACAAGCTACACCCCAAGGGATCTGCGTTTGGAACGCTTGAATATATTAGCACATTATTTTATAAAAATCAATAGCAAAATTCAAAAAAACGGATATTTTTTGCTATGTCACATAAATTCTTTCAGCATTTCGGCGCTGTCATAGCGGTAATTTGTCATCGGTAACAGTCGCATAAGTGTAAGACGGTAGCGCATATATGCGTGGTATTCAACACCAATGCGGCCAAGTTCGCTGTCAACACCGATTTCGGCAAAGGTTTTTGCCGCGTGCGCCGAATCCATAAGCTCGCACAGAGTTTCGTAATCGGGCAATTCAGTTTTGATTATCTCAACAATCCTGTCAAGATTTGCATTAAGAATTTCGGGTGTTGTGGTGTCTGTGACATTGGGATTGTTAAGGCGCTTGATGTCCGCTTCGAAATTCTTGCCGTAAACGGAATAAACCTTTTCCCAGTCGGTGTTTTCGGCGGTGAAAACGGTGCCTTTTGAGTTTGCAAAATCGTGGTAGATTTTTGCGGTTATCAGCGTTGCAACACCGACTTTTTTGCCGTGAAAATCCGAAAGCAAGCCCTTTTCAAGCTTTTTGATTTCCCAGAAATGTGAAACAATGTGCTCCGCACCCGAAGCGGGTCTGACGCTGTTTGCAAGCTTCATTGCGCAACCCGTCAGCACAAGCGCTTCCATAACCGCACCTGCGGATTCAGGGTCGTTGAGGGTTATTCTGTCAGCCAATGCGGTAATACGGCGCAACGCTTCTTTTGTGATGTTACAGATATTTTCACAGTAGTATTCGCCGCTGACAAGTGCTGAAATTTTCCAGTCAACAACGGCAATATATTTGGCAATAACGTCACCGAAGCCTGCCGATTTAAGCTCAGCGGGGGCGGCGGCAAGAATATCCGTGTCGGCAATGATGACACTCGGCTGGCGCGCGGGCAGAGTCTGTTTAAAATTGTGCTCGGTTATGGGTGAAGTGTCCGATGCGAAGCCGTCCATTGACGGTGCGGTTGCAAAAATTGCAAAATCCTTGTCGGCGTGCAGTGCGGCATAACGGCAGATGTCATTGAGCGACCCCGTGCCGATTGATAAAATCCCGTCAACGTCTGCGGCAAGGGTGATGATATCCTGAGCGTCACTCATATCGGCGGTGCGCAGATTATCATAAAGCTTGAGCTTATAAGTGAAACCGCCGTTTGTCAGAATTTCAAGAATACCCTTTGCGGCGGCAATTGTGTTTTTGTCGGCGACGGCAAGCAGGCGAGTGCCGAAACCGTTTCTCTTGAGAATTTCAGCCGTTTTTTCAATCATTTTTTTGCCGATTGCAACCTCTTTGATGTTGATGTTATGCTCTCTGCCGCAGTTGCAGGTTTTAAGAGAATCAACAATTGCTTTCAAATCCATAAAAACACCTCAAAAAAATTATAACACCGTAAAATGTTTTGTCAAACCTATCTTGAAATTTTCTTGTTTGACTTTTGAAATCATAAATATTAAAATGTATATATGTTTGACAGTGATACAAGTGATAACTTGGTTTATATGCAGAAATATTTGTAAAAGGATTGATTAAAATGATACTTGAGGAAAAGAAGATTTTATTAAAGGACGGTACTGAGGCAGTATTGAAAACACCTGATATAAAAGATGCAGAGGCGATGCTCAACAACATCAAAACTGCTTGCCAAGAAACAGATTTTCTGACCCGTTATGCCGAATATTGGGATAATGTTTCAATCGAAAACGAAGAAAACTGGATACGCAGTACACGTGAATCCGAAAACAATCTCTTGATTGCGTGCTATGTTGACGGCAGACCCGTCGGAAGCTGTGATATTACTTTCTTTAACAGCTGCAAAAATTTTCACCGTGCGGGATTGGGTATATCAATAACCAAAAAATATTGGAATCTCGGCATCGGCTCTGCAATGTTTGAGGCTCTGATTGAAACCGCCCAAAACCACGAAGGCACGGAAATCGTTGAGCTTGATTTTATCGAGGGTAATGACAGAGCAAAAGCGCTTTACGAAAAATTCGGATTTAAAGTTGTATGCATTAAACCGAACTACTGTAAGCTCAAAGACGGAACATATCAGAACTTGGTTTATATGCAGAAGTATTTGTAATTATAAATATAATTATAAAAACGTAGTCTATTTTACGATGTTTTTTTCGTTTTTAATACATGAAAGAGAAAGAAGGATTGTTATGGAAAACAATTTAAAACAAATCAGTTTCAAACGTATGAACAGCGATGAATTCAAAGTATATTCAAAATGGTCGTCAAAAGCTTATGCCGACCACCTGATAAAATCGGGCGATGAGAGATTCAGATTCAAAGCGTTAAGAGCTGCAAAAAGTGAGTTTCGTGACGTGTTCCCCGAAGGTGCAGATTCCGCCGATAACTATCTTTACATTGTAGTGAACGAAAAGAATGAAAAAATCGGTGTTATCGGTTATCAGAAAAGTCCGTTTGAGGAAAATGCCGCATTTGTAACAGAGAACGTAATCAAAGAGGAATACAGAGGCAAAGGCTACGGAAAAAGTGCATTTGTGAAGCTTCAGGAAGATGCCCGTGAAAAAGGCTTTTCTAAAATGGTGCTCAATGTTTTCAAGCATACTCCCGTATCGTTTTCGATGTATGAGAAAAACGGATTTAAAGTAATTGAGGACCATGGCGGAAGCGCAATAATGGAAAAAATCTTTGCTCCTGTTGAGAAATAGCGATGAAAAAAGTAATAGTAATAGGCTGTCCGGGAAGCGGTAAAACAACCTTTGCGGAAAAACTTAATAAGCTTACGGGATTGCCGTTATATTATCTTGATGCTATATGGCATAAATCTGACAAAACTCATATTCATAGAGGAGAGTTTGACCAAAGAATATCGGAAATATTTGCAACTCCCGAGTGGATAATTGACGGCAATTATAACAGAACAATTGAGATGCGTCTGAAAGAGTGTGATACGGTTTTTCTTTTTGATTTGCCGACAGCAGTCTGTTTGCAAGGAGCTTCCGAGCGTCTTGGCAAAGGTCGTTATGATTTGCCGTGGATAGAAAAAGAATTAGATCCCGAATTTGAAGGGTTTATCAAAGAGTTTTCAAAAACGTCCTTACCTAAAATATATGAACTTATAGATAAGTACAAAGAAAACAAAAATGTTTTTGTTTTCAAATCAAGAAAAGATGCTGATGAGTATATAAGATTATTAAAAAGGATTTAATTATGAAAGTTGCAGTTTTGGGATATGCCGGCAGCGGTAAAACATATCTGTCCGATTACATATCAGAAAAGAAAAATGTACCCGTTCTGCACCTTGATTCAATCAAGTGGTACAAGGAATGGAAGCCTGTTGACGATGCCGCAGTATTACCGCAGGTTTCGGAGTTTATGGCAAAAGATAACTGGATAATTGACGGCTACTATAAGTATCTGCTTTATGATGAAAGACTTGAACAGGCAGACTTAATTGTTTTGCTCCTTTTGCCGCAACTGACTTGTTTTTACCGTGCGGTTAAAAGAACAAAATCACGCAGAAAAGACGGATATAGAAATGACCTTAATTGGTGGTTTATTAAATTCACATTGTTCGGTTGCAGGAACAAAGAAAGACGGCAGACCTATGCCGAAATATCAGAGAAATATAAAGATAAAACCGTTGTGCTGAAAACTAAACGGCAGGTTGATGAGTTTATGAAAAATATCTTGGACAAACAAATTAAAATCGAGCCGCTCAACCCCGACGACTATCACAAATGCTCAAATATCTGGAATATGAAATCTCAACCGCTTGCCGACAAATGGCTTGATGAGATTAAGTCTGGTAACCGTCTTGTGTACATTTATAAAATCAACGGAGAATTCATCGGCGAAGGTGCTTTGGTTTTAGATGAAGGTGACCCCGATTACACTATTCCCGACAAACGCATTTATGTTTCGAGAATGATTGTCAAAAAGGAGTATCGCAACCGTGGAATAGGCAGTGAAATTCTTGCTTTTCTCATTGGAAAAGCCAAGGAAATGGGCTTTAGCGAAATGACAATCGGTGTTGATAAAGATAATGTCAATGCACTTCATTTGTACAGAAAACACGGGTTTACCGAGGTGCTTTTCGACGGCGCAGACGAAAACGGAGAATATTTTAAACTGATGAAAAGGATATAGTGCAATTTTGCAATTTGTGTTCCTAAAGGAGAGTCTATGTTATATCTTGAAAGCTTCACTTTGCCGTCAGACAGAACGGAAATCAACTTTATAGCACACGAAAACAGAACTTGTTTTAACACAATGTATCCGTTTAAGATTTTTCCCGATAAAGAGCTTGAACGCATAGATTTTTCGCCCGTTACAATTTTTTACGGCGGTAACGGTTCGGGCAAAACAACGCTTCTGAATGTTATTGCACAAAAGGTTTTTGCCGCCCGTCAGTCGGAATTTAACAACAGTCCTCTTTTTAACGAATATGTTGATTTTTGCCGCTTAAATCTTGCAAAACGTCCGCAGGAAATCAGATTCATTTCAAGCGACGATGTTTTTGATTTTGTTCTTGATTTAAGATGTATCAATGAGGGTATCGACAACCGCCGCAATGAGGCATCCGAAACCTATTATGAGCTCAAATCAAAGATTTTTGACCCCGAAGAAAGACGTTTTAAAGGTCTTGATGATTATGACAGGTGGAAGGAAATACAAGATGCGGCGGCAAAGAAAAATTCGCTGTCGAAATATGTTAAAAAACACGCCGGCAAAAATCTTGATATGTTTTCAAACGGCGAAACGGCAATTAAGTATTTTGTCGAAAGAATCAACGAAAATGCTCTTTATCTGCTTGATGAGCCTGAAAACAGTCTGTCAATAAAACTGCAACTTGAGCTTGCCAATTTCATTTATGAGTCGGCAAGATTTTTCGGCTGTCAGTTTATTATTGCAAGCCATTCTCCGATTTTTCTGTCGATGCAAAACGCACGCATTTACAATCTTGATTCCGTTCCCGTTAAAACCTGCAACTGGACAGAGCTTGAAAATGTAAGAGCATACTTTGATTTTTTTGAACAGCACCGTGAAGAATTTATGAAATGACCTTATAGTGTGACATTTATGAAGAAATATTGATGTGACGATTTATCAAAAGAGGTGAATTATGAAACTGAAAAACTACGGTATGCCCACATTGATTGAAACAAGCACACTTGAAGATTGTGCAAAGCTGTGTGCGGAGTTGGGGCTTGATTTCATCGAACTCAATATGAATATGCCGCAGTATCAGCTTAATAAAATTGATGTAGATTATTTTAAAAGTATCGCTGACAAATACGGTATTTACTACACCGTTCACCTTGATGAGAATCTGAATGTCAGCGATTTTAACCCTCATGTTGCTCAGGCTTACATAAAAACCGTTGACGATACCATTGAAATTGCAAAACAGCTTGATGTCAAAGTGGTTAATATGCATATGACAAATGGTGTTTATTTCACCTTGCCGGACAGAAAGGTTTATCTTTTCTCGGAATACAAAGAGCAATATCTCCAAAGCATTGTTGAGTTCAGAAATATGTGCGAAACAGTCGTTGGTGATGCCGATATAAAAATCTGCGTTGAGAACTGCGACGGCTATGAAGATTTTCAGAAAGAAGCTATTGAATTGCTTTTGGAGAGCAAGGTTTTTGCTATGACTTTTGATGTGGGACATAATCACGGTATTGGCGGGACAGACGAAGAATTTATTATGAAACACAAAAACCGTCTGCACCATATTCATCTGCACGATGCAAAATGCAAGAAAAATCACCTCGCACTCGGTACGGGTGAAATGAATATTGAAAAATATATCAATCTTGCCAACGAGCATAACTGCCGCGTTGTTTTGGAAACAAAGACCGTTGACGGGTTGAAGCAGTCTGCAGAGTGGTTAAAGAGGACATAAAAATGACTTTTGAAGAAAGAAAAAACAGGTAAAATCTTTCTTGGGCAAAACAGTAATTATAGGCATAGACCGACCTGATTATGATACCGAGGTAGAGGCTTTATGATTGGTTTTGAATATTTGAATAAGCCTGATTTTTCCGCATTTGCACAGCAGCTTTTCGATATTCTTGCAGATAATATGACTGTAATAGCACCGACGGGCAACAGCCGTGAAGAAGATTTCAATTTGTGGTCTGATGCAGTCAGTGACGGTTTGCAAAGAGCAGAAAGACAGATTATTCTTATTAAAGACAATGAAAATCTTGTCGGGTTTTTCCAATACTACACCAACGCCGACACATTTATGATGGAAGAAATACAGTTTAAATCTGCATATCAAGGCAAAGGTGTTTTCAGAGCATTATACGGCTTTGTTATTCCGCATATAAGAGATGATATCGAGTTTGTTGAAGCCTATGCAAGTATCAGCAACAGCAAATCAATCGGGATTCTTGAAAATTTCGGGTTAAAAAACATCGGTCTTAATAAAAACGGAAGAAGCTATCATTTCAAAGGCAGTTACAACGGTTTAATAAAATGGTTTAATAATCAGTAAAAGGAGAAAAGCTATGCCGATATTTACAATAACCTTTTGTGCGTTGATTTTTGTAATCTTCATCCTTGATAATTTTATCGTAATCCCCAAAACAGCAACAGTAACCCTTAAAGAAAAATTCTGGTCGGGACACAACAAAGGCTACATAAATCACGCTCTGCATCTGTCCGAAAAGAAAATCAAAAAGGGGCAGGTGTGGCGTCTTGTATCGTCATCGCTTCTCCATATCGGAACGTGGCACATCATTTCAAACATAACCGCAACCCTCATTGTCGGCTATGTCGTTGAATCTCAGCTCGGAACGGCAAAAACTGCACTGTGCTATATCGGCTCTGTGTTCATATCGGGCTTGTATATGGCATTTGTGTATAAGCTCCACGAGGGCGAAGGCGCATCAACGGGAATTTACGGTCTTATTGCCGTATTTGTTATGCTTGCTATTAAAAACGGTACAGTTATGTTTTCAGGTTTACCCATTCTTGCTCTTATAATTCTTGCCGTTTATACAGTCGGCGGAATGTTTATGGGCAAAGCGACAGCTTGGGAGCATATCTCCGGCTTTGCAGGCGGTCTGCTGATGGGATTTATTTTGATTTGACGGAGATGACATATGAACAAACACCTTAAAAATCTCAACCGTATAGAATTTGTTGTCACAATGGCGTGTAAGGGCAAATGTAAGCATTGCTCGCAAGGTGAGCATAAAAGCTCGGAAAATATTGATAAAGCTTTAGCCGGGGATGCAGTGCGCAGAATCTCGGAGAAATACAATATAAAATCCGTTATGACATTCGGCGGTGAGCCTTTGCTTTTCCCCGAAACCGTTTGTGAGATACATAAAGCCGCAAGCGAAATGAATGTTCCGCAAAGACAGCTTATAACAAACGGTTATTTCAGCAAAGATAAAGATAAAATAAAGCTTGTTGCAAAAGAGGTAATTGAAAGCGGAGTTAATGAAATTCTGCTTTCTGTTGATGCTTTTCATCAGGAAACAATTCCTCTTGAATACGTCAAAGCATTTGCAAATGCCGTTAATGTACCTGATGTTAAATTTCAGGTTCACCCTGCGTGGCTTGTAAGCCCTGATGCCGATAATCCGTATAACAACAGAACAAGGGAGATTCTCGCCGAATTCAATCAAATGGGCATTGAAACAAACGAAGGAAATGTAATATTTCCAAGCGGAAAAGCACTCAAATATCTCGGCGAATATTTTGATTTGAGCAAAGAATTTAAAAACCCGTACGATGAAGACCCGACGGATATCCGAGCGATTTGCTTTAGTGCAAACGGTGATGTTCTCGGCGGTAATATTTACAGTCAGGATATAACTGAAATTTTATCTTCATATACTCCCTGAAAAAACAACCCCCGCAACACAGCGTTGCGGGGGTTTACCTTTAGTGCTTATTTCTTATCGGGAATAACAATCGCGATAAATTCTGTGGGAACATCGCCGGGGTTTTTCTGTGCGTGAGAAATGCTTGAATCAAAGTAAGCGCTGTCACCCTCGTTGAGTTCATAGCAGATGTCGCCGATGTAAAGAAGCATACTGCCCGAAAGAACATAGTTGTATTCCTGACCCTCGTGCTCGTGAAGAACGGGAACGGCGTCTGACGGGTCAATCTTTACAAAAAACGGGTCAACCTTTTTGCCCCTGAATGTGTATGCAAGGTGCTTGTAGCTGTAATCCATATTGCGGTTAACGGAAAAGCCCTTGCCTTTTTTGACAATTGTGCAGGTGGAAAGCTTGGGGGTTTCACCGCTCATAATGTCAAGAATGTCAACGCCGAGAATGTTTGCCGCTTTGTGAAGAAAGCTGATTGAAAAATCAGCCTTACCTTTTTCATAGTTGCGGTAGGTTTCAACATCAATCTCAAGTGCACGTGCCATTGCCTCGCGGGAAAGATCGCAGATTTCTCTTAATTCTTTAAGTCTTTTGCCGATTTCTTCAAGCTGAAAATCCATAATGTGACCTTCCTTTCAATCGGTGTGTTTTAAAAATTATTCGCAGTAGTTGTATCCGATGTCAACAGCTTTGAGGTTGAGCTCAAGCAGATTCTGTTTCTTTGCGGGAACGATTTTCTGCATTGTCTTTTCAACGTTTTCATAGGGGATGACACCGGTCTTTTTAATGACATAACCGAGAATAATCATATTTGCAAGACCTGTAAGCTGGTTGTCGGATGCAAGCTTTGTTGCGGGAATGTAGAAAGCGTCAACATCTTCTCTTGCGACTTTGCGTTCAATAAGAGAGGAGTCAACAAAAATCTTTGCGCCCTTGACAGCAGCGTTTTCGAATTTGTCGAGTGAGGGCAGGTTCATTGCAATAAGAATATCGGGATTTGAAACGATGGGGGAACCGATTTTTGTATCGCTGAGTATAACACTGCAGTTGCAGGTGCCGCCGCGCATTTCGGGTCCGTAGGAGGGAAGCCAGCTGACCTCTTTATCTTCAATAAGACCTTCGTAAGCAAGGAATTTGCCGGAGAAGAGGATGCCCTGACCGCCGAAGCCTGCCAAAAGAATCTGATTAGTCATAATTATTTTTCCTCCTCTGCAGTTTTATCCTTGTAAACACCAAGGGGATAGTAAGGAATCATTTCCTTTTCAAGTCTGTCAAGTGCCTGAATGGCGGTCATACCCCAGTTGGTAGGACAGGTGGAAAGAACTTCAACAAGAGAGAAGCCCTTGCCGTCAAGCTGGTTCTGGAAAGCCTTTTTGATTGCCTTCTTTGCGGCTCTGATGTTCTTAACGTTGTTGACTGCAACTCTTTCAAGATAAGTTGCGCCGTCAACCTGAGAAAGCATTTCAACAACCTTAACGGGGAAACCGACAGCGCTTGTGTCTCTGCCGTAGGGGGAGGTCTGTGTGACCTGACCGGGCAGAGTGGTGGGAGCCATCTGACCGCCCGTCATGCCGTAGATTGTGTTGTTAACGAAAATAACGGTGATGTTTTCGCCTCTTGCGGCAGAGTGAACTGTTTCAGCCGTGCCGATTGCGGCAAGGTCGCCGTCGCCCTGGTATGTGAAAACAATATTTTCGGGCAGTGAGCGCTTAACACCGGTTGCAACTGCGGGGGCTCTGCCGTGGGCGGCCTCAATCATATCGCAGTTAAAATAGTTGTATGCAAAAACGGAGCAGCCGACGGGTGCAACACCGACGGTTTTTCCTTCAATACCGAGCTCGTCGATAACCTCAGCGACAAGACGGTGAATAATGCCGTGCGTACAGCCGGGGCAATAATGCAGGGGTACGTCGCACAGAGCTTTGGGTTTTTCAAATACTACCATTATTTGTCACCTCCGACTGAATTTGCTTTGTTGATTGCGTTGATAACGTCCTCTGTTGTGGGAATCATACCACCGACGCGGTTGCAAAGAAGAACAGGCTTTTTGCAGCGTGTTGCAAGCTCAATGTCTTCAATCATCTGACCCATTGAAAGCTCAACGCTGATGAAAGCCTTGACCTTGTCTGCGGTCTTGTTAAGAATATCCTTGGGGAAGGGCCAGAGTGTAATGGGGCGAATCATACCAACCTTGATGCCCTGCTCGCGTGCGGCATCAATTGCATTCTGTGAAACTCTGGCGGCAACGCCGTAAGCGACAATGCAGATTTCTGCGTCATCCATACGGTACTCTTCGTACATAACCTCTGTTTCTTCAATCTTTGCATAACGCTCGTAACGCTCGAAATTGAATCTTTCAAGCTCGTCGGGCTGAATGAAGAGGGAGTTGACAACGTTGTGCTCACGCTCGCAGTTTGTGCCGCAAGCTGCCCAGCCGGATTTGTCATATTCCGTGATTTCACCCATATCAAGGCTTACGGGCTCCATCATCTGACCCATTGTGCCGTCTGAAAGAAGCATAACGGGCATTCTGTATTTGTCACCAAGGTCAAAGCCTTTGAATGTGAGGTTAACCATTTCCTGAACGGAAGCGGGGGCGAGAACAATCATACGGAAGTCGCCGTGACCTGCGCTCTTTGTTGCCTGAAAATAGTCTGACTGTGAGGGCTGAATGCCGCCGAGACCGGGACCGCCGCGCTGAACGTTTACAATAAGTGCGGGCAGGTCGGAGCCTGCAAGATATGACAGACCTTCGCTCTTGAGTGCAATTCCGGGGCTGGAGCTGGAGGTCATTGTTCTTTTACCTGCTGCTGCGGCACCGTAAACCATATTGATTGCGGCGATTTCACTTTCTGCCTGAAGGAAGACACCGCCGATTTTGGGCATTTTCTTTGACATATATGCCGCGATTTCGGTCTGGGGAGTGATGGGGTAGCCGAAGTAGTGGCGGCAACCTGCCATAATGGCGGCCTCAGCCAGAGCTTCGTTGCCCTTCATAAGAACTTTTTCTGACATTTTACTTCCTCCTTACTTCTCAACAGTGATAACGCAGTCGGGGCACATTGTTGCGCAGAAAGCGCAACCGATGCAAGCGGCCTGGTCGGTGACGCAGGCGGGGTGGTAACCCTTGGCGTTGAGTGAATTTTTATCAAGCTCGACAATGTGCTTGGGGCAGGCAGTTGTGCAGAGACCGCAGCCCTTACATCTGTCGATGTTAAATGTTACCTTTGCCATATTTTCCTCCTATTTTCTTTCCCACGATTGTTTTACATAAAGCTTTATCGGGAAAAGGTTGTTGATTTTATCTCTGAGGTCATCAAAGATGTCTTCTTTAATGACGTTCATTCTGATTTCAAGATTTGCCGCCTTTGCAACCTCCTGTGCGAAAGCAAGTGAATCAATAACATCCTGCGCGGTTGTTTCGTCACCGAGGTTTGAGTTGTTTGCAATCCCCGTGAATTTCATACCTGCCGCAGCTTCGATTTCATTCATTACTTCCAGTATGCTCTCAACCGTGCGGGTGAGGGGACGGAAGCGGTTGATTACAAACAGCATTTCGTAGTTGTTTTCGTTAAGGATGGCGGGGGTGTATCTGCCAAGGGCAAGTGCGCCTCTGTCGTCACCGCCGACGTCAATAACGGCACGAATGTCTTTGTTGTCAAGAATGGAATAAGCTTCGCCGGGCAGGGCGGGAACATCGACATTTGTGTTGGCAAACTCGGATGAGATAAGGTGAATACCCTTGCTTGCCAGCATATCGGTGCTGTCCTTTGTTCTGAAATAAGGGTTTACAATGTCAAGGTCAGCAATTGAAACGCGGTCAAAGTTTTCTTTGAGTTTCAGCGCATAATTGACGGCTATGTTGGTTTTTCCGCTGCCGTAGTGACCTGCAAACAGCGTGATTCTTTTTGCATCCATATCGGATTAAAGAACGGTTACCCAGCCGAAGGGATCGTCTTTGACACCCCACTGAATGCCTGTAACTGTGTCATAAAGCTTCTGGCTGATTTCGCCGATTGTGCCGCCGCCGATTTCCATAACATCATCCTTGTAGCGGAGCTTGCCGACGGGGGAGATGACAGCTGCTGTGCCGGTGCCGAAGCATTCTTCAAGCTTGCCTGTCTTCTGTGCTTCAAGAAGCTCGTCAACAGAAATCTTGCGCTCTTCAACCTCAAGACCCCAGCTCTTGCAAAGGGTGATAACTGAATCTCTTGTGATGCCGGGCAGGATGCTGCCGTTGAGCATGGGCGTTACGATTTTGCCGTCGATTTTGAAGAAGATGTTCATTGCACCGACTTCTTCGATATATTTGCGCTCAACGCCGTCGAGCCAGAGAACCTGAGAATAACCGTCGTCGTGTGCCTTTACCTGTGCTGCAAGGCTTGCGGCATAGTTACCGCCGGTCTTTGCAAAGCCCATCCCGCCTCTGACAGCTCTTACGTAATCGTCTTCAATCCAGATGCCTACGGGTGCAAGACCGCTTGCGTAGTAAGCGCCGCTGGGGGAGAGGATGATGATGAAAAGATAATTCTTTGAGGGGGCAACACCGAGGAATTCGTCGGTTGCAATGATGAAAGGACGGATGTAAAGTGATGTGCCGGGAG
>JAZNVG010000026.1:0-28653 GCA_045592705.1 Acutalibacteraceae bacterium
AGGGTTCGGCTGTTCGCCGATTAAAGTGGTACGCGAGCTGGGTTCAGAACGTCGTGAGACAGTTCGGTCCCTATCTGTCGTGGGCGCAGGATATTTGAGGAGAGCTGTCCTTAGTACGAGAGGACCGGGATGGACGCACCTCTGGTGCATCGGTTGTCACGCCAGTGGCACGGCCGAGCAGCTACGTGCGGAACGGATAAACGCTGAAAGCATCTAAGCGTGAAGCCGCCTCCAAGATAAGATATCCCATAGCATAAGCTAGTAAGACCCCTCATGGACTATGAGGTTGATAGGCTGCATGTGTAAGCGTGGTGACACGTTCAGCTTGGCAGTACTAATAGGTCGAGGGCTTGACCTTCTAATCTCTTGTTTTCGATTTCCCTTTGTTCAGTTTTGAAGGTGCGTTGTCAGAACGGTATTTAACCTGCGAAAGCCGCAGGTTTTTTATTTTCAAACGTTTCAATTTAATATTTTTTATGGGTGATGTTTGCAGAAGAAGCTATGCTGCCGAAGGAGTAACGCTCTCAGGCTTCCCGAAAGGGAAAAGGACTGCAAACGGACATAACTTTGGAGAAGCTCATTAAATTGAGTGCCGAAGGGGCAAGGCAAAAAGCTAATCTCTCAGGCAAAAGGACAAAGTTTTATTTTCCGTTTTATCGGGATTGTTTTGTGCTTTTGTCGGATTGCGTTTTGCAATCCGATTTTTTTATTTTCTTTTTTTGGAGGAGAACAAATGGAAGCTTTTTTTGAAAAAGTTGCAGGAATCAACGGTGTTGTCAACAGCGTTGTGTGGGGCAAATACGGTCTGATTCTGCTCATTGGCACAGGCATACTCATGACAGTTGTTACCAAGGTCTTTCAGATTTCACACATTTCGCTGTGGTGGAAAAACACTATCGGAAGCCTTTTTAACAAAAATGTTATCGGTCACACTAAAGAAAAGGGCTCAATTTCGCCGTTTCAGGCCCTTTGCACAGCGCTTGCCGCAACAGTGGGTACAGGTAACATTGCGGGTGTTGCTGCTGCGATTTGCATCGGCGGCGCCGGTGCTGTTTTCTGGATGTGGGTTGCCGCATTTTTCGGTATGATGACCAATTATTCCGAAAATGTTCTCGGTATTTATTTCCGCAGACGCAACATTAACGGTGAATGGTCGGGCGGTGCGATGTATTATCTGCGCGACGGTCTCGGCAGTAAAAAAGGTTGCAAGGCAATCGGTAAAATTCTTGCTTTTCTTTTCTGCATATTCACAATGCTCGCTTCCTTCGGTATCGGCAGCATGGGTCAGGTAAACAAGATTGTTGCCAATGTTTCAACAGCTTTTGATATTGAGTCGTTTTCCTCCGTTCAGGTTCTCGGCGGTGTTTCGCTTTATAATCTTATCCTTGGTGTGATTATAATGACTTTGGTTGCACTCATTACTCTGGGTGGTCTTAAACGAATTGCAAACGTTGCTGAAAAAATTGTTCCTTTTATGATTATTCTCTTTATTGCAGGCAGTCTTATTATAATCGGAGTTAATTATGACCAGATCATCCCTGCAATTAAAACTATTTTTGTCAATGCATTCAAGCCCGAAGCTTTTGTCGGTGGCACACTTGGTGCGGCAATCAGTGCGGCGATAACTCAGGGCTTCAAACGAGGTGTTTTTTCAAACGAAGCCGGCCTCGGTTCATCTGTTATGGTTCACTCGAACTCAAGCATCAAAGAGCCTGTAAAGCAGGGTATGTGGGGTATTTTTGAGGTTTTTGCCGACACAATGATTGTTTGCACAATGACAGCTCTTGTTGTTCTTACCTCGGGTGTTTTTGATGCCAAAACCGGTGAAATTGCAAACGGACTTACCGATGCAACCCTTGTGGCAGGTGCTTTCAACAGCGTTTTCTCTTGGGGCAATATCGGTGAGAAATTTATTGCAATTGCAATGTTCCTCTTTGCTTTCACAACCGTGCTTGGCTGGTCGCATTACGGCTCAAAGGCGTGGGAATATCTTTTCGGCGCAAAAACAACAATAATTTTCAAGATAATTCACGTTATCACCGTTATCTTCGGTGCGGTAATGACATCCACACTTGCGTGGGATATCTCCGACACTTTCAACGGTCTTATGATGATTCCCAACCTTATCGGTGTTGTTGTTCTGTTCCCGCTTGTTATGAAAATCACCAAAAACTATGTTAACCGTAAAGTCAAAAACATCAACGAAGCCCCCGTTCTTTCCTATGATGCAAAAATTCAGGCTCAAGCACAGGAAGACCTTGAAACAGATAAATTATAATTAATCGACAAAGAAGGACGCTCCATTTGCAGTAATGGGGCGTTTCTTTTTTTGAAAAGCATCAGCAGAAAAGAAAAAGTGCAACGAAAAATCCGTTGCACTCAAAATATATCATTTGTATTTTTTACCACACGACGACAACTTTTAAGCCGTCCACCATATATTTTACATCCTGTCTGTAATTTCTGTTGATTGCTTCACAAAAAGCAAACAGCATTTCTTCATCAGGCATTGTAAAAGTGAAAGCGAGAGTCATGCTCGATATCGGATAATGAACACCGCTTATTCTGAAACCGTTAATCCACCAATGCAGCTGTTCTTCCTGATTGACAAGAAGCTCATCGCCGGCATAAAGCTGCATCGACATCGGAATCATCTGCTCATCGCTTGCGCTCTCATAAAAAGTTCCGATTTTATCGGGTGCTCTGTTGTAAAGACCGACCTCTGCGCCGTTTGCAATCAGATAGTTACCTTTCCAAATCTGCACCATCCAGTCAAGACCGTTATATTCAAACTTAAAGCGTCTTGTGTTGTAATTCCAGAGCAAGGGCATTGAACCTGCGGCCAGGTCATAAAACAGACAGAAGCCGAAATCTCTCATCCACGCGTCGCTTGTTGCGTAAACCATCATTTCGGTAAGAGAAAAGTTAAAGCCTGTTCCCATTACTCCGGAATTGTTTTTGTTGGTGCATTCGCCGGTCACTGTGTTAATGTAAAATCCCGGTCGGAGTTCCTCTGTTTCGCCGTCTCTGTATATGTATCTTGCCTTGATTTCATATACATCGGGGTTGTTTGTCGGGGCGGCAAATAATTCCATTTTTTCGATGATACTCAGATATGCGCCGAGGAAATGGTAAAGGGTGGCGGTGGTGTCGTCGCCGGTTTCCCAAAGCTCATTTCGCTTTGCATACATCTGGTTTCGGAATTCAACAGTGTCAATGTTCAATATTTTAACAGCCAGCTCGGCAGGAACATTAATATCGGGGAGATTGGTGAATATTTTTTCAACATCAAGCCCGCTTTCGGCAAGAACCTGCTCACTCAAAGAATGAATGAAAGCGTCAACCGTAACGTTGAAGTGTTCTTCAGGCATAAAAGCTGTACCCGTGAGGAGTTTGAACGGGAAATTGATGAACCTGATAAATTTGAAAAACTGTTCGGTTGTGACGGTCGGTCTTTTGAGTCTTACAAGCATTTTCTTGTAATCGGTGATGTTGTTAACGACAAAATCGTCATAAGGATTGTCGGTTTCCTGCGAATCGGAATTTTCGGATTGGGTTTCGTTTGAGGGAAGCGTTGCCTGTGTTTCCTCGGTTGTTGTCTGATTTCCTTCGGCGTTATCGGTTTGGGCAAAAACAAAGACGCAACCCGAAACAGAAATTATAACAGCAAGCAATAAAGATATAAAATTTTTGAATTTCAAGGTATCACTCCTAATTTTTTATCAGCGCAACAAAGTTCAGGACATCATACTGATTCTGATAATTTCGAACAGGGCAGCGAAGAATTTGCGCAGCGCCTCAAAATATGTTACATACCATCTTTCTGTTGTGTTAAGGTTGTTGGCTGTCATCGGTGAAAGAGTTTGAGTTTCATTGTCAAAAACAAGATACTGCGGATATTCATCACTTGAAAAAACGTCATATCCGTTATTATTGATTATTTCGCTGACAAGGCCGTTGACGCAGGTCGGGAAATAGTCGTGAACAAGATTTTTAATAAACCAGGTTCTTTTAGGATACATACAGGTGGAGGCATCAATTTGCAGGTCGGGCGAAATGTATTTGACAGAAGCGTTGCCGACCGCATTAAGAACATATTCATCGGAAAATTTCTGATTGACCGACGTGACGGTTGCGCCAAAGCTGCTTTCTCGCACGGTGACGGTTCTGTCGGAAAGCTCGTCGGAGTTGGGGGTTACGGGAATTGTCTGCATACCGTATTTTACAATGTTTGCAAAGCTTATTCCTTTTTCAACCTGTGCTTTTGTGTTCTCTTCAAATTTGAGCTGAACATTGTTGCGGTAAAACTCTACTTTTTCAATAAGGCCGGAATATTCATTTTTATCAACACCGTGAAAAACGGTCGCCATTGCGCGGTCATAATCTTCGGGGCTTACCATACTCCAGTATGACGGGAAGGTTCCGAAGCCTGCCCTGAGAACTTCAGGGAAAATGTCAAGATAAATGTCCTCAACAACATTGTTGACCGCCCAGCAAACAATATCCAGACCGTATGTTTTATTCAGAAGGGTGACCAAAGATTGCACAAGCTCTGTGTAGTATTCCTCAAGGCCGAGATCAAGGTCATAAATAAAACGGTTAATTCCGTCGGAATGAAGGTAAAGTTCACCCGTGAAAGCTTTGCTGCACTGGGTTGCGCCGTACACGCTGCTGGCGTAATGTATAACATCTCTGACGTGCTCACCGTCATACTTGTACATATATGCGGCAACGACATTTGAGCCAAGGCATCTGCCGTACAAAGCAACCTGCTGTGCACCGGTGACAGCGAGAATATCTTCAATGTATTGGTGGAGTGTGTCGGCAATAACCAAGGGGTCAAGTCTCCAGTCGTAATGGAAGGGATAAGCGGTAGGGCTGTATTTTCCGGCGGCATTTTTTCTGTCACGAAGGGTTTCTTTTGACCAGGTCCAGTCAGCTCTGCTGGAGTCAGAGGCTTCGCCGTTTTTGTCCAGCGCCATCGGCTCAAAAATCGGAACAAAAATGTCAACAAGAGTATCGCTGAATTCCGACCATTCCTGAGTGAAAAAAGCTTTGGCAAAAACCGGAAGAATTTCTTCTGCCTTTTCTTCGATATAGCCGTCGGGAATCTGAAGAGGATACACGGTTTCCTTTTTGCCTTCCGCATTGGTTTTGACAAGAAGCGCACCGTATCCGCACACGTGAATAACCGGAATATCCGCGCCGTCAACCGAGGCAGACGACAGGGGAACGGAACTGACAACGAGAGCGGTAATAAGAATTATTGCGGTTAATGCCGATAAAAATTTTTTCAAATGGCTCATCTCCGATCAGAATTTTAAAACAACGGTTCAGGTTGCGCAGATATCAATATATATTTAACAACTTAATCATCAATACCATATATTGTACATCTTTTTACCGAATTTTTCAACGCTTTTTAGGAAATTACACGCGTTTTTTGCCGCAATTCAACCGTATTGATTTATTTAAAAACACATTATATAATATTACAGAAAACAGGAAAGGCGGTCGATGAAATGAAAGATTATCAGTACATATTGTTTGACCTTGACGGAACGCTGACAGACCCCTTTGAAGGAATCACAAATTCTGTCAGATATGCGCTTTCAAAGGTGGGCATTGAAGCCCAAAACAGTGACCTCGCCTGCTTTATCGGGCCGCCGCTTAAGGAGTCCTTTATGAAATATTACGGTTTTTCGGATTGCGATGCCGAAAAAATGATTGAAACTTACCGCGAATATTTTTCGGTTGACGGCTTATTTGAAAACAGAGTGTATGACGGAATCGAAGCCTTGCTCAGCCGACTTTACAAAAGCGGAAAAACGCTGATTGTTGCCACATCCAAACCTGAAGTTTTCAGCAAGCGGATTCTTGACCATTTCGGGCTGAGCAAATATTTTAAATTGATTGCAGGCTCAAACCTTGACGGCACGCGCGTGAAAAAGGGAGAGGTCATACGTTATGCGCTCCAAACGGCGGGGATAACGCAAAAAGATGCCGTCATTATGGTTGGTGACAGGCACCACGACATTGACGGTGCAAACGAAAACGGTGTTGACTCGGTCGGTGTGCTTTACGGATACGGCAACCGAGAAGAGCTTGAAAATGCCGGCGCAACACTCGTTGCGGCAACGGTTGAAGAACTTGATAATTTATTGTAATTTTACACTCGCCCTTGTGCCCTTTTGCCCCCAAAACATTGGTAATTCGGCATTTTGCTTGACGGGGGCGACAAAGGTATGATATATTAAAATTTAAGCAATATAAAGAATCAATATAATTAAATTTTAACCGTGAAAGGTCGGTTGCTTATGAAAATCGCTGAAATTATGAAAGTTCTGAATGCAGACATTGTTTGCGGTGAGTCACATCTTGATACGGATGTTATTTCTGCTTGCGGCAGCGATATGATGAGTGATGTGCTTGCTTTTGTTAAGGAACAGGCGGCAATGCTGACGGGTCTTGTCAATCCTCAGGTTATCAGAACCGCAGAAATGATGGATATGAAATGCATTGTTTTTGTAAGGGGCAAAAAACCCGATGCTGAAATGATTGCGCTTGCCCACCTTAAAGGCATTCCCGTTTTGTGCACAAAATATGATATGTTCACCACCTGCGGCATTCTTTACAATGCAGGTCTGAAAGGGGGACAAGGCTGATGTCTGACAGCATCAAGCTTACCTTTGCCGTTGACGGCGAAGACTTTACCCGCGCGGGTGAAGCGTCGGGCGAAACAAAGCGTGTGCTCAAAGAACTCGGTTTCCCCGGCGAAGTGATACGAAACGTCACAATTGCAATGTATGAGGGCGAAATTAATATGGTTATTCACGCCAACGGCGGACAAATTGATGTTGAAATCGGCTCCGAGTGCATTGATATTGTGCTTGCCGACCAAGGTCCCGGCATTGCGGATATTGACCTTGCAATGAAAGAAGGATATTCGACCGCGCCCGACCAGGTGCGTGCCCTCGGCTTTGGTGCGGGTATGGGTCTGCCCAACATAAAAAAATACTCCGACGAAATGAAAATTGACAGCACCGTCGGTGTCGGCACAACAATTTACTTAAAAATTTACAATAAATAAAGAAAGAAGAATCAGTAATTATGCAAGAATTCTTTCATTCCGTGCGCCTTGATTCCGACAAGTGTCAGGGCTGCACCAACTGTATAAAGCGTTGCCCGACAGAGGCAATCCGCGTGCGTAACGGTAAAGCTCAGATAACGTCCGAGCGTTGCATCGACTGCGGAGAATGTATCAGAATATGTCCGCACCACGCAAAGTATGCAGAGCGCGATTCTCTTAATAAAATTCTTGAATATAAATACCGCATTGCGTTGCCCGCACCCTCGCTGTATGGGCAATTCAACAATCTTGAAGACAGCAATTATGTGTTGACGGCGCTTAAAATGCTCGGCTTTGACGACGTTTTTGAGGTGTCAAAGGGTGCCGAGCTGCTCAGCGATGCAACGCGCAAACTGATGGAAAGCGGCGAGCTTAAAACACCCGTTATTTCCTCTGCCTGCCCTGCGGTTGTAAGGCTTATCAGGGTTAAATTTCCCAACCTTATTCCGCACATTATGCCCATTGCTTCACCAATGGAAATTGCAGCAAAACTTGCAAGAGAAAAGGCGATGCAGGAAACCGGTCTGTCTGCCGACGACATCGGCGTGTTTTTTATCACCCCTTGTCCTGCAAAAATTACGGCAATCCGTCAGCCTCTTTGTCTGACCGGTTCAAACATAAACGGCGCTGTTGCCATCAAGGATATTTACCCCGTTATGGTCAAGGCAATGAATTCAATTGAAACGGCTGAAAGTCTTGCAACGTCGGGCATTATCGGTGTCGGCTGGGCATCAAGCGGCGGCGAATCCGCGGCGCTCTTAAAGGAAAAATATCTTGCGGCAGACGGAATCGAAAACGTTATGAAGGTACTTGAGGAGCTTGAAGACGAAAAGCTCGACAGGCTTGATTTTATTGAGCTCAACGCTTGCTCCGGCGGCTGTGTGGGCGGTGCGCTTGTTGCCGAAAACCCCTATGTCGCAAAGGCGAGAATTCAGCAGCTTCGCAAGTTCCTGCCTGTGGCACGCAATCATCTTGAGGGTGATGTACCCGATTATATGTATTGGCATAAACCGCTTCAGGGGCTCAATGTTCTGCGACTTGCCGAAAGCGTTTCCGACGCAATGGCAATGATGAGAAGCATCAATCTGCTTTGCGAGCGTCTGCCCGGGCTTGACTGCGGCACCTGCGGCGCACCGACCTGCCGCGCGCTTGCCGAGGACATTGTCAGAGACCTTGCCTCAGAGCAGGACTGCGTTTTCCGTTTGAGAGAAGAGCTCAGCGCACAGGAGCGCACATTCCTGCCGATACCCTTCAGAAAAGACAAGGAATAAGGAAGATTTTTATGAATGTACTTACCGTTGAAATGCTTGCAAAGGAGCTTGAACTTGAAGAGCTTTGCGCAGGCGATACACAGACCCCCGTCACGGGATGCTATTGCGGCGATTTGTTAAGCTGGGTAATGTCGCGTGCAAATTCGGGCGATGCCTGGCTTACGGTTATGGGAAATCTCAATGCCGTGGGCGTGGCGGCGCTTGCAAACCTGAGCGTGATTATTCTCACCGAGGATTCTGCTTTTGACGAAGATGCGTTAAAGCGCGCAGAGCTTAATGAAATCAACGTTTACCGCACCTCGCTCAACGCTTATGAAGCAGCGGTAAAAATTTCAAAGCTGTTATGAGACTTCACTACGATTTTCATATTCATTCCTGTCTGTCACCTTGCGGCGATGACGAAATGACCCCGTGCAACATTGTCGGAATGGCAAAGCTGATGGGGCTTGACGTTATTGCGCTGACGGACCACAATTCCTGCCTTAACTGCCCTGCTGTTGTGGCGGCGGGCGAGAGGGAGGGTGTGCTTGTCATCCCCGGAATGGAGCTTTGCACTGCCGAAGAAGCACACATTGTTTGTCTTTTTGAAACTGTTGAAAAGGCATTGGCTTTTTCGGAATATGTTGAAAATCATTCATTCGCCGTGAAAAACCGTCCCGAAATTTTCGGCAGGCAGTTAATCTGCGACGAAAACGACAATGTTACGGGCGAATACGAAAACCTGCTTGTTACCGCGAGCGATATTACCGTCGGCAAGGTTGAGAAGACCGTGAGAAGCTTCGGCGGAGTCTGTTATCCGGCACATATTGACCGCTCGTCTTACAGCGTGGTTTCAAACCTCGGCACAATCACGAAAGAGATGGGCTTTGAGGCGGCGGAGCTTTCCGATGCCGCGGACGAAAATGCGATGAAGGAAAAATTTCCGGTGCTTGAGGATATGCTGATTATCAACTCTTCCGATGCGCACGACCTTGAGCGGCTGTGCCGCAAGGCGGCGACAATTGAGTGCAAAGCGGCGAGTGTTTCCGAAATTCTTGCCGTTATAAGCAGGGGTTGACTTATTCGCTAAAAAGTGCTTGCAAAAAATCGAGTCTTTGTGCGTTTTTTTGCAATATAAATATAGACTTTTATTATCATAGTTGTTATAATTACTTTGATGCCGTCAAGGCGTGCAAATATCTAAAATTCCACAAATCAAAAAGATTAGGAGGAACGGCTGAATGCTTAAAAAAATCAGCAAAATCCCCTTCTCGGGAACTCCCGAGCAGGAAGCTCAGCTTAAGGCAGTTATCGAAAAATGTAAGGATGACAAGAGTATGCTCATGCATGTTATGCAAGAGGCTCAGGGCATCTACGGTTACCTTCCCTTTGAGGTTCAGGTAATGATTGCCGACGGTATGGATATACCGCTTGAAAAGGTTTACGGCGTGTCAACATTTTATGCACAGTTTGCTCTTTCACCCAAGGGCAAATATAACATTTCCGTTTGCCTCGGCACAGCTTGCTACGTCAAGGGCGCACAGGATCTTCTCGACAAAATTGTTGAGGTTCTCGGAATCGGCCCCGACGAGTGCACAGAAGACGGTAAGTTTTCAGTTGAAGCGTGCCGCTGCATCGGCGCTTGCGGTCTTGCTCCCGTTCTTACAGTTAACGAAGATGTTTACGGCAAAATTACCGCTGATGATATCCCCGGTATCATTGCCAAATATATGAACGAATAATTTATGCGGGAACTTTCGTTGAATGTGCTTGACATTGCACAAAACTCAATTTCGGCAAACGCAGGTCTGATTGAAATCGAGGTCGCCGAAAACACGGCGGAAAGCACACTGCTTCTCGGTGTTTATGACAACGGTTGCGGGATGACTCCCGAGCAGGTCAGAAACGTGACAGACCCGTTTTTTACAACGCGCAAAACAAGAAAAGTCGGAATGGGAATTCCTCTTTTTAAAATGGCGGCGGAAATGACGGGCGGCAGCTTTGATTTGCAGTCTGTTGTCGGTGAGGGAACGAAAACAACGGCGGTTTTCAAAACCGACAGCATTGATTTCACTCCCCTGGGCGACATTGAGTCCACCGTGATTATGCTTGTGACAATGAACACCGACCGCGACTTTCTTTACCGTCGCAGCTGTGACGGCAGGGAGTTTGTTTTCGACACCCGCCAAATCAAGCAGGTGCTCGACGGTGTGCCGTTGACGGAGCCGGATGTTGTTGAGTGGATGAAAGCATATATCTGCGAAAACACGCAGGAAATTATCAGCAATTAATAACAATAGTCCCGAAAGGATGGTTATAAAATGAAAACTTTAGCTGAACTTAATGCAATCAAAGAGCGTGCATTAACAAAAATGACCGTCAGAGAAGATGACACCGAGGTTACAAGAGTTGTTGTCGGCATGGCAACCTGCGGCATCGCAGCAGGCGCAAGACCCGTTCTTACCGCCTTTGTTGATGAGGTAGCCCGCAGAAACCTCAAGGATGTTACCGTTTCTCAGACAGGTTGCATCGGTATGTGCCAGTATGAACCCATTGTTGAGGTTCTTGAACCCGGCAAAGAAAAAGTTACTTATGTCAAAGTCAAGCCCGAGCAGGTGGCAAGAATCGTCAGCGAGCACATTGTTAACGGTTCTGTCGTAACAGAGTTCACCGTCGGCGCTATTGCAAAATAATTAAGGAGGAGATTAGATGTATCGTTCCCATGTTCTTGTTTGCGGCGGAACAGGCTGCACTTCCTCCCACAGTGAGGAAATAATCGCCACCCTTAACGAAAAGCTTGCCGAAAACGGTCTTGCCGACGAAGTTCTCGTTGTTAAAACCGGTTGTTTCGGTCTTTGCGCAGAGGGTCCGGTTGTTGTTGTATATCCCGAAGGCTCTTTCTACAGCCAGGTTAAGGTTGAAGATGTTGCCGAAATCGTTGAAGAGCATCTTCTCAAGGGCAGAATTGTTAAAAGACTTCTTCACACAGACGAAAAAACTAAGTTTACCGCAAGTTCTCTTAAGGAAACCGATTTCTACAAAAAGCAGAAACGAGTTGCCCTTCGCAACTGCGGTGTTATCGACCCCGAAAGCATTGAGGAATACATAGCTGTTGACGGTTATCAGGCACTTGCAAAATGTCTGACTGAGCTTTCTCCCGAAGATGTTATCCAGATTGTCAAGGATTCAGGTCTTCGCGGCAGAGGCGGCGGCGGATTCCCCACCGGCCTTAAGTGGAGCTTCACGGCTGCAAACGCTGCCGACCAGAAATATGTCGTATGTAACGCCGACGAGGGCGACCCCGGTGCATTCATGGACCGTTCCGTTCTTGAAGGTGACCCCCACGCCATTGTTGAAGCTATGGCTATCTGCGGTTACGCAACCGGCGCAACCGAAGGTTACGTATATGTACGTGCCGAGTATCCCATCGCTGTCAGACGTCTCCAGATTGCTATCGAACAGGCAAAAGAATACGGTCTTCTCGGCAAGAATATCTTTGAGTCAGGCTTTGACTTTGACCTTCATGTCCGCCTTGGTGCAGGTGCTTTCGTCTGCGGTGAGGAAACTGCTCTTATGACCTCAATCGAGGGTAACAGAGGCGAGCCCCGTCCCCGTCCTCCCTATCCGGCAGTTAAGGGTCTTTTCGGCAAGCCTACAACTGAAAACAACGTTGAAACATTTGCAAATATTCCCCAGATTATCCTTCACGGTGCAGAGTATTTTGCATCCATGGGCACAGAGAAATCAAAGGGCACAAAGGTTTTCGCTCTCGGCGGCAAAATCAGAAACACCGGCCTTGTTGAAATCCCCATGGGCACAACCCTCCGTGAAATCATTGAGGAAATCGGCGGCGGCATCCCCAACGGCAAAAAATTCAAGGCAGCCCAGACAGGCGGCCCCTCCGGCGGATGTATCCCTGCTCACCTTATGGACACCCCGATTGATTATGACAACCTTACAGCCATCGGTTGTATGATGGGTTCAGGCGGTCTTATCGTTATGGACGAAGACACCTGTATGGTTGATATCGCAAAATTCTTCCTCAACTTCACCGTTGACGAGTCCTGCGGTAAGTGCTCGCCCTGCCGTATCGGTACAATGAGAATGAAGGAAATCCTTGACAAGATTACATCCGGCAACGGAACACTTGAGGATATTGATAAGCTTGAAGAGCTTGCCGAGTACATCAAGCAGAATTCACTCTGCGGTCTCGGTCAGACAGCACCCAACCCTGTTCTTGCAACACTTAAGTTCTTCCGTGACGAATATATCGCTCACGTTGTTGACAAAAAGTGCCCCGCAGGCGTATGTAAAGACCTTGTTAACTATGTTATCGAGCCCGACCTTTGCCGCGGCTGTACTCTTTGCGCAAGACAGTGTCCCGTCGGCGCAATCACCGGCACAGTCAAGAACCCCCACGTTATTGACACCGCTAAGTGCGTAAAGTGCGGCGCTTGCGAAGCTGCATGTAAGTTCAAGGCAATTCATAAAGCTTAAAAGGGAGGCAATACAATGGAAATGGTAAACATTAAAATTAACGGTATGCCTCTGAGCGTACCCAAGGGTATCACAATTCTTGAGGCAGCAAGATATGCGGGCATCGAAATCCCCACACTCTGCTACCTTAAAAAGATTAACGAAATCGGCGCCTGCCGTATCTGTATGGTTGAGGTTAAGGGCGCACGTTCACTTGTAACCGCCTGCGTTTACCCCGTAAACGAAGGCATGGAAATCTTTACAAACACAGAAAAGGTCAGAAAGAGCCGTAAGCTTACCCTTGAGCTTATCCTTTCAACCCACCGCAAGGAATGTCTTTCCTGCATCCGCAGCGGCAACTGCGAGCTTCAGAAGCTTTGTAAAGAATTCGGCGTTGATGACGAAAACTACTTTGCAGGCGCAATGCCCGAGTTTGAGTTTGACGATTCCGCCGCTCATATGATCAGAGACAACAGCAAATGTATCCTCTGCCGCCGTTGCGTAGCTGCCTGCGACGCTCAGCACGTTTCAGTTATCGGCGCAAACGCCAGAGGCTTTGATACACACATCAGCTCTGCTTTCGATAAGGACCTTGCAGACGTTTCCTGCGTATCCTGCGGTCAGTGTATCGTAAACTGCCCCACCGGCGCACTTGCAGAGAAAGACGACACAGCAAAGGTTCTTGAGGCAATCAACGACCCCGAGAAGTTTGTTGTTGTTCACACCGCTCCTTCAATCAGAGTTACTCTGGGCGAAGCTTTCGGTATGCACCTTGGCACCAACGTTCAGGGCAAGATGGTTGCAGCTCTCCGCCGTCTTGGCTTTGACAAGGTCTTTGACACCAATGTTTCCGCCGACCTTACAATTATGGAAGAGGCTTATGAGCTTCTTGACAGAATTCAGAACGGCGGCACTCTGCCCATGATTACATCCTGCTCACCCGGCTGGATTAAATATTGCGAGCACTACTATCCCACAGAGCTCGACCACCTTTCAACCTGTAAGTCACCTCAGCAGATGTTCGGTGCAATCATCAAGACTTGGTATGCCAAGAAGATGAACATTGACCCCGCAAACATCGTTTGCGTCGGCATTATGCCCTGTACAGCAAAGAAATTTGAGGCAAAGCGTGACAATCAGGCAGCATCAGGTTACCCCGATATTGACTATGCTCTCACAACCCGTGAGCTTGCAAGAATGATTGAGTCTGCAGGTATTTATTTCCCCAAACTTCCCGACGAAGAGTTTGACAATCCTCTGGGCGACGGCACCGGCGCAGCTGTTATCTTCGGCACCACCGGCGGCGTTATGGAAGCAGCTCTCAGAACTGCTGTTGAAACCCTCACCGGCGAAGAGCTCGGCACTCTTGATTTCAAAGAGGTCAGAGGCACCGAGGGCTACAAGGAAGCTACCTACTCTGTTGCAGGTCTTGAAATCAAGGTTGCGGCAGTCAGCGGTCTTGCAAATGCCCACAAGCTTATGGAAAAAGTCAAGAACGGCACAGCCGACTATCAGTTTGTTGAAGTTATGTGCTGCCCCGGCGGTTGTATCAACGGCGGCGGTCAGCCCGTACAGCACGCTGTTGTTCACAATTTCCTTGACCTCAAGGGAATCCGCGGCAACGCCCTTTATGAAATGGACAAGAACCTTCCCCTCAGAAAGTCACACGAAAGCGAAATCTGCAAGCGTCTCTATGATGAATTCCTTGAGAAGCCCAACAGCCACATCGCTCACGAGGTTCTTCACACCACCTATACCCCCAGACCCAAGTATAAATAAGATTTATAAAAAGCGCGGAGATGAAAATCTCCGCGCTTTTCTGTGATGAATTGCGAACAAAAATCACCGCAACGCGTGAGCGTTGCGGTGATTAATAATGTTTATTTATTTTACATTGCACCAGACAAGCAGGTCAGTTTCGCCGCGGTTTGCAAAGGCGAAATAGGGAATAAACTTGAGCGTTTTTTCCTGCATATCGTCGGTTGCGGTGCGGTAAAGCGAATCAAAGGCATTTAACACAAAGCCGTTTGTTTCAAGCGTGTAAGCGTGCATAGCTTCGTTGTAGGTAAGCTTTGCACCGATATCCTTGCTGTTTACAAACAGAGTGTCAAGGTTTTCACCGTTGTCAACACCTTCAAGACAATAGACGACTGGGCCGCGTGTAACGGCAACCTTGCCGATGTTTGCTTTCACGCGCGGATTTGCTTGGATAAGAGCGACTTTCATTTCAAAGTCAAGCACGATGTCGGCACCGTCAGCAGCGCTGATGTAGGCATATCCTTTTTTGATTTCGCCGTCAAAAGCCTTGCCGTCAACGGTAATCACAGGATTATCACACCACGCAGGCACGCGCACGGCAAGCTGTCTGCCACCGAGGCCGTTTGCCTTGATTGCGATTTTGCCGTTTAACGGGTAATCGGTTGTCTGCTTTACGGTGATACCGTCAAATTCGGCATCAGATGCCATATAATGATGAACGAAAACCGCCGAATCGTTATATGTGTAAAGGAAATCACCGATGGAAGCAACGAAGCGCGTGATGTTGGGCGGACAGCAGGAGCAGTCAAAAACCTCAAGGCGCTGTGTGATCTGCCAGTGCTGTTTTGTGTTGTAGAATTTATTGATAATCTCACGGTTTTTGAGATTTATCTCAAGCGGATTTTCATAGAAAAAAGCCTTGCCGTCAAGCGAGGTTGAGGAAAGGAAACCGTTATAAATGGCTCTTTCCGCAACATCCGCATAGAGCGAGTCGGCATCAAGAAGACTCATTCTGCGTGCAAAAAGTGCAAGACCGATTGCGGCACAGCTTTCCGAATAAGCAAGCTCATTGGGCAGGTCATAATCGGTGCTGAAAGCCTCGCCGTAAGGCGTTGAGCCGATGCCGCCGGTTATGTACATACGCTTTGTTGCCGTGGATTCAAACAGTCTGCGGCAGGCATCAAACATTGCCTTTTCACCCGTTTTGAGTGCAAGGTCTGCCATTGCGCAGTAAAGATACATTGCGCGCACGCTGTGACCGTCGGCGTCAGACATTTCGCGCACGGGGATGTGGCTCTGGTCGTATGCGTGGCTGATGTAGTAAGGCGAGTCAAAATCCTTTTGGCAGGTGCCGCGCTTGTCCACAAACCACTTGGCAAGCTCAAGATAACGCTCTTCTTTGGTACAGTCGTAAAGCTTGACAAGGGCAAGCTCAATTTCCTCGTGACCGGGTGTGCAGAATTCGGCAGAATCCTCAATTTTGAACACTTTTTCAATGTAGTCAATGTATTTGCACATACAGTCGAGGAAAGTCTTTTTGCCCGTTGCGTAATAATAGGCAACAGCCGCCTCGGTGAGATGACCGGCGCAGTAAAGCTCGTGCGCCATGCGGTTGACAAAGCGGTTGTCGGGTTCACAAACGGTAAAATAAATGTTGAAATATCCGTCATCGCCCTGATTTTTCTCAATCAGTGAAACAACGCCGTCAACAATATCCTCAAGATTTTTGTCGGGATGCTTTTGGAGCGAATAAGCAACGCTCTCAATCCATTTTGCGACGTCGGAATCCCAGAAAATGTGGGGCTGCTTGTCGTCATCTTCTTTCCATTCAAACTTAAAAGCATCAAATCTTCCCGTGTCAACAAAGCGGTCATACACGGTGGGAATGGAAACGGTGCGGTTAAGCTCCTCGCGGTATTTCCAGAAGCCGTCGGTTCTGATGTCGCGGAAAGATACGGATTTGTTCATTTTAATCCTCCATGGTTATCAGCGCTTTGATTTTTTGGGGGCTTCTGGCTGTTCGCCGATTGTTACAAGGAAATCGGCAAGAGACCAGAGCAAAAGACATATGTAAAGAACAAGAATAATTGTTGCGCAGAAGCTTATTTCGAAGGTGTCAACGCTGACAAGGCCGCCGATAAGACCGCTGAGGAATCCCGAGCTGCCGTCTTCTGCAAAAAGGTCGGCAACGTTGATTGTGCCGTCCAGAAGAGGATTTGCAAACTTGGAAAAGCAGATGCGCATTGCAATAATGCTTGCAAAACCGACACCGGAACTTGCAAAGGAAACCCATCTGTTTTTGGAACAGCAGGACCAGACAACGATGAAAATTGCAACAAGCACAGCAAAAATGAAGCAGGCGCCCGTGGCAATAAGCCAACCCTTATAAGGGTCAAATGCGGCTGGGAAAGAAAAGCTGAAATCGCCGTTGTCGTTTTTAATCAGGTTGACAATCCAGCCGTATTCGCTGTCTTTACCGAGCATAGTGTTGATGAATCTGTAAATGCTGAGAGATGCCTTAAGACCGTAATCAAGGAAAGTCGGTGAAACCTCGAGATAAAGAAGGTCGGCAAAAAAAGCAACGGGAAGAACGGCAAGGGCGAGAATTCCGTTGACAATTCGGTAAAGTAATTTCATTTTATTTCGTCCTTTCGGTTATTTTTTCCAGGAAGAGTTAAGGGCGACTGTTCTGTTGAAAATAATATTGTCGGGGGTTGAATCCTTGTCAACGCAGAAATAGCCGTTTCTCAGGAACTGGAAAGTGTCACCGGGCTTTGCATCTTTGATTGAGTTGTCAATCAGGCAACCTTCAAGTCGGATGAGAGAGTCGGGGTTGAGGTTATCAAGATAGTTGCCGCTTTCTTCGCCTGCGGGGTTTTCAACGTTGAAAAGTCTGTCATAAAGCAGAGCGGTGCAGGGGGTGGAGTGAGCGGCGCTGACCCAGTGAAGGGTACCCTTGACCTTTCTGCCGTCAGCGGAATCACCGCCCTTGGTTTCGGGGTCATAGGTGCAGTGAACGCAGGTGACATTGCCGTTTTCGTCTGTGTCATAGCCTGTGCAGGTTACAAAATAAGCGCTCTTGAGGCGAACCTCGTTGCCGGGATAAAGGCGGAAATACTTTTTGACAGGCTCTGCCATAAAGTCTTCCTGCTCAATATAAAGCTCTTTCGAGAAATAAACCGTGCGCTTGCCGAGCT
Organism: Acutalibacteraceae bacterium; assembly: GCA_045592705.1. Lineage (GTDB taxonomy): Bacteria > Bacillota > Clostridia > Oscillospirales > Acutalibacteraceae > CAG-177. The sequence continues at coordinate 17,811 of JAZNVG010000026.1, forward strand.
CGGGCTTGTCGGGGTTGATTTCAACCTCAATTGCCTCGCTCTGACCCTCGGGATAGTTGTCGATAACAACCTTGAGGGGGCGAAGAACAGCCATTGTTCTGGGGGCGTTTGCGTTAAGATTATCTCTGACGCAAGCCTCAAGCAGACCGAAGTCAACAACGCTGTAAGCCTTGGAAACGCCGATGCGGTTTATGAATTCGCGGATTGCGGCGGCGGGATAGCCGCGGCGGCGCAGACCGCAGAGAGTTACCATACGGGGGTCGTCCCAACCGCTGACAATGCCCTTCTGTACCATTTCAAGGCACTTGCGCTTGCTGGTGACGGTGTAATTGATGTTGAGTCTTGCAAACTCAATCTGACGGGGAGGCTCTTCAAAACCGATTTCATTGATGAACCAGTCATAAAGAGGTCTGTGATTTTCAAATTCGAGTGAGCAAAGAGAATATGTGACCTTTTCAGCCGCGTCGGAAAGCGGATGTGCAAAGTCATACATCGGATAAACGCACCACTTGTCACCCGTCTGATGATGGGGCACGTGAGCAATACGGTAAATGACGGGGTCACGCATATTAATGTTGGGTGAAGCCATATCAATTTTTGCACGCAGAGTCTTTTCTCCGTTTGCAAATTCGCCCTTTGTCATTCTTTCAAAAAGGTCAAGGTTTTCTTCAACCGAGCGCTCACGGTAGGGGCTGTTTTTGCCCGGCTCTGTCAGTGTGCCGCGGTATTCGCGGATTTCGTCTGCTGTAAGATCGCAGACATAAGCCTTGCCGTTTTTGATGAGCTTGATTGCGCATTCATAAATGAAATCAAAATAGCCGGAGGCATAGTAAACGTTGTCCCACTTGTAGCCGAGCCACTCGATATCCTCTTTGATTGCGTCAACATATTCCATATCCTCTTTTGAGGGGTTTGTGTCGTCAAGGCGCAGGTTGCACACGCCGCCGTATTTTTCGGCGGTTGAGAAATCTATGCAGATAGCCTTAGCGTGGCCGATGTGAAGATAACCGTTGGGCTCGGGAGGGAAACGGGTCTGAATACGGGTGTTGACCCCGTTTTCAAGGTCCTCGTCAATAAAATCGTGAATAAAATTAGAGGTGTTGATGACTTCTTCCATTGGGTTATATCCTTTCTGCATAAAAACTTTTAGCATCGTTCAACCTTGCGAGAACGGCATCTTTACCGAGAAGCTGCATAATTGCGCAAAGGTCGGGGGTGTTGCGGCGTGAGGTTACTGCAACACGGATTATTGTTGAAACATCGCCGACGTGACCCTTAAACATTTCGGGATTCTTTTTGAATTCCTTGACGTTGGGAGTAAAGCCGAGCGGCTCACAAAGCTCCTTGAGCTTGCCAAACCACGCATCCTTGTCATCGTCGGGGTCATAAACTGCGGCATAAGCGTCGAGAACGGCAACCGCGTCTGACAGGCTGATGTTTTCGGGCAGGGTGTAATCGGGGGTATAGTATTCGTCGAAAAGGTAAGAGAAATAATCTTTTACCTCGCTCCATTTTGCAATGTCTTTACGGGGCTTTGCACACTCGCGGTCGATGTTGAGCATTGCGGTTGAACGCGCAGGGTCGGCGGTGAAAATCTTATAAAACTCGCCGTCATACTGTTTTGCCCAGGCGGCAACTCTTTCGTAAACGGTGGCGGCGCTCATAACGGAAATGACGTTTTTGCTGACATCCGTGAGCTTTACAATGTCAAAAAGGCAACCGCTGGAATTCATCTTTTTAAGGTTGAAGGGAAATTCAAAAATGCTTGCGGTGGGGTTTGCCTTGCGCCAGTCTTCAAAGTTTGAGTTGATGAGTGTGAGCAGATAGTCAAGAATTGTTTCCTTGGGGAAGCCCTCTTCAACAAAGTAGCTGACTGCTGCCTCGGGGTCCTTGCGCTTTGAAAGCTTTCTCTTGTCGCCCGTTTCCTCGTCGGTTTTCATAATCTGCGGAGTGTGGGCATATTTGGGCACCTTGTAGCCGCAGGCTTTGAAAAGTGCAATGTGCTTGGGTACGGAGGAAATCCACTCCTCGCCGCGGATTGCGTGTGTTGTGCGCATAAAGTGATCGTCGCAGGCGTGGGCGAAGTGATATGTGGGGATTCCGTCAGTTTTAAGTAAAACTTCATCTATGATATTCTCGGGCATTTCGATTTTGCCGCGGATAACGTCTTCAAAAAATACACGCTTGTTTTCGTCGCCGTCCGAACGGAAACGGAGCATCCACGATTTGCCCGATGCAATATTCTGTTCAATTTCTTCAAGGGAAAGGTCGCGGCACTTTGCCCATTTGCCGAAATAGCCGGTAATGAGCTCGCCCTGAGCGCGCTGAGTTTCCTTGATGTTTTCAATTTCTTCCGCGGAGCAGAAGCAGGGGTAAGCAAAGCCCTTACGGACAAGACTTTTTGCGATTGTCTGATATAATTCAACCCTGCGGCTTTGTGTATAGGGGCCGTAGTCGCCGACCTCGCTGTCGAGGCCTGTCACACCTTCGTTGAAGCCGACACCGAAAGCGTCAAAGCCCTCAACAATGGCGGAAACACCGTCAGCGATTTCACGCTTTTTGTCGGTATCTTCGATACGAAGCAAGGCAACACCGTTTGTTGCACGGGCAGTCAGCACGTCAACAAGTGCGCTGAACAAGCCGCCGATATGAAGATATCCGGTGGGCGAGGGGGCAAAACGCGTTACACGCGCACCCTCGGGCAGGTCACGCACAGGGTAAATAACCTCATAATCCTCGGGGGTTTTTGTAATATCGGGGAAAAGCAGGTCTGCAAGTTTGTTGTAATCCAAAAGAAACACTCCAATGCGATTAAATATCACCCTATATTATCGCAGAAAATTATAAAAGTATCAAGTATTTATATATAAAATATAAGCTATTTTTTTATCATTTTAACAATGCGGCGCACAAAAACCTCGTAAGCCACACAGTATTCGCGAAACCAGCAGGAAAGCCCCGGATAAGTGGGAGCGGTTACGCGCAAAACTTTCTTAATGCCGCAGTCTTCTGCAATCAGCGCACTGCGGTGCAGATGATAGCTGCTTGAAAGAAAAGCAATCCGAAGATATTCGGGATTTATGCCCGAGTGCTCCTCGATGAGCGGCAGGGCAAAAATAAAATTTTCATAGGTTGTTGTTGCTTTTTCTTCAAGAATAATTCTGTCGGGATGTATGCCTTGCTCAATGAGATATTCGGCAATAATTACCGCCTCGGACTTTTTCTGCCCTTTGCGGAAACATCCGCCCGAAGGCACGGCATAAACGTGAGGATTTTCTTTAAGATAACGCGCGGCGCGCACCATTCTTTGCTTAAGGTTGGGGCTCGGCGTTGCGGCACCGATGACGTGACCGCCCAGGAGAATGACATAATCGCATTTGTCGTTATAAGTTTTGTGTGCGTCGGCGATAACAAAGGGCATATAGACAGCGGCAACCAAAACAAAAGCACCGACCAGCCCGAGAAAAACATATAAAACGGTCATTTCGCAACTCCTTTTTCACGAAATAAAAAAAGGGGAGCAAAAAGCTCCCCACAGATTTGGATTTATGCAATGATGTCGCCCATTGTGCCGGCAGCGGGACAAACAGCGTTTGCCTCGTCGGTGTCAATGTGCATTGCAAGTGCAAAGTTGGGATTTACGCGGACAACAACGTCGCCGAAAACAAGGGAGCGGCCGTCAGACTCAATCTTGACGGAAACAACCTGCTTGTCGGAAAGGCCGTATTTTTCCGCATCGGCGGGAGTTGCGTGGATGTGTCTTTTTGCTGCGATAACGCCGCATTCGATTTCAACCTCACCCTTGGGGCCGACAAGCTTGCAGGAGCCTGTGTTGGCGATGTCGCCGCTCTCACGGATGGGAGCAACAACGCCGATGCTTCTTGCATCAGTCAGAGAAAGCTCAACCTGTGTTGAGGGACGGACGGGGCCAAGGATTGAAACAGCGGGGAAGCTGCCCTTTGAGCCGACAACTGCAACTCTTTCTTCGCAGGCAAACTGGCCGGGCTGAGAAAGGTCTTTCTTATGTGTGAGTTCATAACCCTCGCCAAAAAGAACGTCGAGGTCTGCACGGCTGACGTGAACGTGACGTGCGGATGTTTCAATAAGTACGGGCTTGCTCATTTTAAAAACTTCTTTCTTTAGAAAATTAATATGTGATTGTGTAATCGTTTTCAGTTGAGAAGGGAAGAACAACGTCTGTGCCGCCCAGGGGGATGTAAAGAGTCCAGTACATCATGTAGTGAGCGTGTGTAACGTTGCCGGTTGCGGGGTCAACGGTTACTTTAACTGTGCTGGAGGGATAAGCTGTTGAAACGGTGCCGACACCGATTAACTTTGCAGCGCTGGGGATGTAGTCTCCGATAAGGCCGGGAAGAACAACGTTGAATGCCTTGGGAGCGTGACCTGTGCCGTGTTTGTAGTCAGCAGATCTGCCGTCAGCAATGGTTGTGATGGTGATTTCCCATTTGCCGTTTTTTTCGACGATATTTGCGCTCTTAACGTCAGCAGCGGTGAGCTTGCTGGACCAGGTTTCGCCTTCAACGGGGAAGAAACCGTTCTTATCTGCAGCGGAAGTCCAGGTGACGTTCTTTTTGCTGTCGTCTTCGCCCATGTTGTCTTTGATGAGCTTCTGGCCGATAGAATCAAGACCGCTGGGGATACCGGTGATTTCGCCGGCAACAGCGTGCTTCATGTAGTTTGATTTGATAGCCTTTGACTTGGGCTTGACATTGTTGATTGACTTGTTGAAATATTCAACGATTGCAGCAGTACCCTGAGGCATTTTGTTGCCTTCGGTTGTTGCAGCGGTTGTTTCGCTTTCGTCTGTTGTTTCAGTAGCGTCAGTTGCGTCAGTTGCTTCGGTAGCATCGGTTGCCTCTGTTGCATCGGTAGAATCTGTTGCATCAGTAGCGTCTGTTGCGTCAGTGGGGTCTGTTGCATCAGTGGGATCTGTTACGTCAGCAACAGCTTCTGTGGTTGTGGTTGTGGTGGTTTCGGGCTCGTCGTTGCCGCCGCAAGCTGCAAAAGCAGTTACGATGCAGACAAGTGCAAGAACGAGTGCAAGGATTTTCTTTGTCATTAAAATCTTCCTCCTAAAAATATGTTTGATTGCAAACTGCGCAATCAATAGCAGTATAATTATAATATAAAAAAACTGCAAATGCAAGCCTAAAAATAAAAACGCGAACCAAATTATTTTTATCGCAGTTGCACGCTTTTTGCGGCAAGTGCTGCTTCCTGCTCATCGTGGGTTATGATGATTACGCAGGCTTTTTCGGAAAGCTTTACAAAATTGTCGGCAACTTGCTTTTTTATTTCGCTGTCAAGACCTTTGAAAGGCTCATCGAGCAGATAAACATCGCCGCCGTAGGCAATTGCGCGGGCAAGAGCAACGCGCCGAGCCATACCGCCGCTCAGCTGAGCGGGGAACTTTCCCGTGTCATCGGAAAGGCCGACGGCGGAAAGGGCATCTTTTGCCGTTTTTTCGTTGCTGACAACGGCAACATTCTGCAATGCCGTGAGGTTGGGCAGAAGTCTGTCCTCCTGAAAAACGACGGATATTTTTTTGCCTTCAAGCCCCGAAACGGTACCGCTGTCAGCGGTTTCAAGACCGCCAAGAATACGCAACAGCGTTGTTTTTCCGATTCCCGATGCGCCGAGAATTGCAAACATGCCGGTGTCGGGAATTTCAAGAAAAGGCAGGTTGAGCACAGTACCGGATTCAAACGACTTTGTAATGTTTTCAAGCGTTATCGGCATTTTTCTCCCCCTTTCCCTTTGTCAGCCTTGCAATCACAAATTTTGTCAGCTTTTCAACGGCGATGCTCAGCACAATGACTGTCGCCGTCCAAGCAAAAAGCTCAGGAGTTTCAAGATAAATTTTTGAATAATAAAGTCCCGAACCGACCGCTTTTGCAGGCAGGCTGAGTGCTTCGGCGGCAACGCCGGCTTTCCACGAAAGACCGATTGCCGAGTTGCAGGCGGCAACAAAATAAGGCACGGTTTGCGGAATGTAAATATGGCGCACGGTCTTGGCTTTGCTCAGTGAAAAGACCCGTGCCGTTTCAAGCAGATTTTTATCCGTGCGTGCAAGACCCTCGCTGACATTTGCCCAGACAATCGGTAAAACCATCAGAAACGAAATAACCGCAGGCACATAATCGCGTTTTATCCAAACCAGAAGAAGGATAATGAAAGATGCAACGGGGGTTGCACGGATAACGGTGATGACGGGGTGCAGGAATTCATAAATGAATCTGACACAGAAGGTTGCCGCGGCAAGCAGGGTGCCCGCAACAATTCCCGCCGCACAGCCGACAACGATACGCAACAGCGTTGCCCCGATTGAAAGCCAGAAATCGGCGGTTTTCACAAGGGAGACAAGGCTCGTAAGAGTTGCTTCGGGTGTGGGCATAAGTAATTCTTTGTTGACCGCAACGGCAAAAAGCTGCCAAAGCAGGAGCCATGTCAGAATGACCCCTGCTTTGATTGCGATTTTCTTTAACAGTGATTTTTTACGGGATGTAGTAGAATGAATCATCGGGAAGAGCACCTCCGACAGAGGCAGGATTTGCCCCATAAAGAACAGAAAGGTTCTGCTTTGCAATATTCATCATTTCCTCGCCTGCGATGAAAGCAAGGTTGCTGCCGTCGATGCAGGCAAGTGCAATGTCGGCAGAGGGAAGGAATTTCTGCTCATAAAGGAAAATGGCAGCCGCTTGTCTTGTGTTTTCATTGCGGATGTAATTTATTGACATTTCATAATAATCGAGGAACTCGGAAATAAGGTCGGGGTTTTCCTTTGCATAATCCGTGCGGACAACAAGGCAGCCCTGTGCAAGTGTGCTTTCAATGCCCTTTTTCTCGCAAACGGCATCCCATTCGGCTGTCATGGAAAGAGCCTTGCGGAATTTTTCGTTTTTGACAAGAACGGTTGAAACGTGGGGCTCGGGAAGCATTACAAGACCGACTTCGTCAGCGGCGGCCTTTGCGGCAAGCTCGCTGTGGTCTGCAACATATTCGATTGTGACGTCTTTTTCGGGATTAATGCCGTTTTCGCTGAGAACGAAATTAAGAATGTATTCGGGTGTTGAGCCCTGACCCGTGGCATAAATTGTTTTGCCCTTGAGGTCGGAAACGGACTTGATGTTGTCGCCGTTTTCAAGGATGGAAAGCACGCCGAGGGTGTTGATTGCAAGCATCTGCACGCCGCCGTTTGTCTTTTTGCAAAGTGTTGCGGCAAGGTTGAGCGGGCAGGCGGCAATGTCAACCTCACCCGTTGAAATCATTGAAACGATTTCGGTGGGATTGGAAACGAAAGAAACATCGTAAGCATAGGTGCGGTCAACGCTGAGTTTGAGCATACCCATACCGGTAGGACCGTTGAGGGCGACGATTTTCATTTTATTTTCGCGGTCGGGAGTGCCGGTTGTTGTTTCAATTGTATTTGTTGTGGTGGTTGTTTCTTTTTCACCGCCGCCCGTGCAGGCAACAAAGGAAAACAGGGTGGCAAGGCAAAGAAGAATTGCTGTAAGGCGGATAAATTTTTTCATTGAAAAAACTCCTTTCAAAATATATTTAACATTACACATAATACATTCAACAGCAGGGTTTGTCAAGAAAAAACAGTTGAAGAAAATGCGCGGTTATGCTATAATCTTTTGCGAAATTATAAAACGAAAAAATGACGGTGAAACAGATGAAAAACAGCTTTTTTGCAATGATTTCAAGAATGAAATATATTAACCGCTGGTCACTTATGCGCAACGAGCACGCCGAAAATTTAAGCGAGCACAGCTTTGAGGTCGCAACCCTTGCGCACGCGCTTGCGGTGATCAGAAACAATGTTTTCGGCGGCAAGCTCAACGCAGACAGAGCGGCGCTTATCGGTCTTTATCACGACGCTCCCGAAAGTCTGACGGGCGATCTGCCGACCCCCGTGAAATATTACAGTGAACAGGTAAGGCAAGCATATAAAACGGTTGAAGAAAATGCCTGCAGCAGCCTTATTTCAATGCTTCCCGAGGAGCTGAGGGGCGAGTTTGAGCCGTTTTTCATTCCGCGTGAGGAAGATGCCGAAATCTGGCAGATTGTCAAAGCCGCCGACAAAATCAGTGCGCTTATTAAATGTGTTGAGGAAAAGAAGGCGGGCAACAGCGAATTTGTCAAAGCCGCGCAGGGCATCAGAGAAAGCATTGACAAAACGGGATTGCCCGAGGTTGATTATTTTATGCAGAACTTTTTCTCGCAGTATGAGCTGACGCTCGACGAGCTGAAAGCAGATTAAATTCCTAGCAATCGCCTTGCGTTTTCGCCGAGAATTTTACTTTTTTCTTCCGTTGTCAAATCAAAACAGTCAAGCAGTCTTTGCTCGTTTTTCGGGGAGCTCCACGGTGTGTCACTTGCAAACAGAATGCGGTTGGCACCGTGTGCGGCGATGATTTTTTTCGCCCAATACGGTGAAATAATGCCGTAGGAATACGCTGTGTCGATATACAGATTGTCAAATCCGGTCAGCTTCGTGCACACATCTTCGCTGTATCCGATTCCGCCGAAATGTGCCGCAACAACGGGCGCGCCGCCGAAAAGCGGCAGAACTTTTGCAAGGCGGTCCGGGGTGCAGTGTACGGGGTGAGGGAAGCCGATATCCACACCGCAGTGGAATGTGGTTATCATACCGAGACTGCCGATTTTTTTGTAAACGGGAAACATCCTTTCTTCATCAACGAAAAAATCCTGATAATCCGGATGAAGCTTTATGCCCTTGATTCCCGCCGCACTCAGTCTTTCGAGCTCCTGCATTATATCGGGGCTGTCGGGGTGCACGCTGCCGAAAGCAACAAGCTCGGGGAGTGAATTTATTTCAACGGCAAAGTCGTTTACCTTGCGTTGCTGTGTGGGATTTGTGGCAATGTTGAGCACAACGGAAACATCAACACCGTTGTTTTTCATGCTTTCAATCAGCGAAAGCTCACTTCCGCCGTGATAAGTGTCGAGAATGCCCGAACGGTGACGCAACACGTCGAGAGCCTTGTCGGCAATTTTTTCGGGGAAGCAATGGGCGTGAAAATCAATCGTCATTTTAAAAACCTCATTTTTGTTGGTTATCGCAGAACAATTATAACATAAATTTATTAATTGACAACTCTTAATTTTAGTGGTACAATCACAACGCACATTTGTTAAAAAGGGGAAATTTCAATGGCAAAATACACAAAAGCGGACATTCTCAGAATTGCCGATGAGCAGGATGTAAGAGTTATCCGCCTGCAGTTTACCGACATTCTCGGCGCGGTAAAGAATGTTTCCATCACAAGAAGCCAGCTTGAAAAGGCGCTTGACAACAAGTGTATGTTTGACGGCTCTTCAATCGAGGGCTTTGTCAGAATTGAGGAGTCGGATATGTATCTTTATCCCGACTATGACTCTTTTGTAATTTTCCCTTGGAATTCAAGCGAGGAAAAGGGCAAAATCGCAAGACTTATCTGCGATGTTTATAAGTCAGACGGAACACCTTTTGAAGGCGACCCCAGATACGTTCTTAAAAGAGCAATTGCCGATGCCGCCGAAATGGGCTATTCGTTCAACGTCGGTCCCGAGTGCGAGTTTTTCCTTTTCCGCACCGATTCGGAAGGCAAGCCCACAACTCACACCCACGATCAGGGCGGATATTTTGACCTTGGCCCCATTGACAGGGGTGAAGATTGCCGCCGAGACATTGTTTTTACGCTTGAAGATATGGGCTTTGAAATTGAGGCTTCTCATCACGAGTGTGCACCTGCACAGCATGAGATTGACTTTAAATATGACGAGGTTCTCAGAACAGCCGACAACGTTGTGACTTTCAAATATGTCGTTAAAAGTATTGCCCAGCAGCACGGTCTTCATGCCACATTTATGCCTAAACCCATTTTTGGTGTTGCCGGCTCCGGTATGCATACGAATATGTCTCTTTTCAAGGGCGAAACGAATATTTTCTATGATGAAAATGACCCCATTTCGCTGAGTAAAAAGGCTTACAGCTTCATTGCAGGTATTCTTGAGCACATCAAGCCCATGACCCTTGTGCTCAATCCCCTTGTAAATTCATATAAGCGCCTCGTTCCCGGTTATGAGGCTCCCGTTTACATTGCCTGGTCTGCCAAAAACCGCAGTCCTCTTATCCGTGTACCTGCCGCAAGAGGTGCCGGCACCCGTGTTGAGCTGAGAAGTGCCGACCCTGCCTGCAACCCCTATCTTGAAATGGCAATGTGCCTGAGAGCAGGTCTTGACGGTATCAGACGCGGCCTTGAAGTTCCCCCTTCAACGGATTCCAACATCTACGACATGACAAAGGAAGAACGCATTAAAGAGGGCATCGATATGCTTCCGCTTTCCCTTGAAGAGGCAATCAGAGAGTTCAAGGACAATGAATTCGTAAAAGATGTTCTCGGCGAGCACGTTTATTCCAAGTATCTTGAGGCGAAAAAGGAAGAGTGGAAGGCTTACCGTATGCGTGTTTCCACTTGGGAAATTGACAGATACCTTGTTACATATTAAAAAATTTAAAAAAAGACTTGATATTTTTAAAAGCTTGTGTTAAAATATCCGAGTAAGTTTAAGTGTTTGATGAAAGAGTGGGGCGACCCGCTCTTTCGTTTTGTTGTAGACATATACTTGGAAAGTGTATGCAGGAAATGAGGAAAAATGAGCGATAAACAAAAGAGTAAAGGCGGAAATACAGTAGCGGTGGTAACCGAACTGGCGAAACCGATAGCCGAGAGTCTCGGTCTGATGCTGTGGGACGTTCGATTTGTCAAGGAGGGCGCAACATGGTATCTGCGCCTGTACATTGACAAGGAAA
>JAZNVG010000027.1:0-89827 GCA_045592705.1 Acutalibacteraceae bacterium
GCAGTTTTTATCAGGTTATTTTTCGTTCAGACGAAATGACAAAAAATCCGCAATACTTGGTGTATTGCGGATTTTTTTCATAATGTATCAACGCAAAAAGAGCCGAGAAAAACCTTAACTTCCTTGTGGTGGGTCGCCCAAGCACAGCTCTTGATTTTTATCCGATATCGGGGGTGTCGTCAAGCAAAGCGCAGGGAGTTTCGTAGCCCTCGGTTTCAAGAATGATAATTTCGTTTTTGCCCTTTCTGAGGAAGGGTGCGGGCAGATAAGCCGAGCGTTGCGGGCCGATTTCCCAGTGGCGGCTGAGAACTTTGTTGTTGACAATGATAATACCCTTTTTGAATGTCGGCAGTTTGACGAAGGTGTCGCAGGGCTCGTCCTCAATGTCAAGAACAGCTTTTAACAGCAGGGGTCTGCCGTCAAATTCTTTCACGCCGTCTTCAAAGCTGACCTTTGAAATGTCGTCAAACGGAAGGGGGCGCACATCCCAATGGTAAACAAAGTTGTTGCCGAAGCCGATACCCTTTGTAATACCCTTTGCGTTTTTGAGATTGGTGCCGTAGTTTGTTCTGCCCATATTTTCAACAAGAATGTCAAGGTGAATACCCTCGGCAGGTACGGCAAGCTCAATTTTGTTGTCTTTGTCGTTGATGTATTTAATACCGATGAATTTCGAGTCGGCAAAAATCCACGCGCGATCGTTGAGTCCGTGCAGAATAAGCTCCTGATTTTCGCGCGGACCTCTGATGTCGGCGGAATAAAGGATGTAGCCGTAGCCTTGACCGAATTTTTCCATTGCCGCAGGCATTGTCACGTGAACGGGAGAGGAAAGTGCATCAAGGTTATCAAAAAGCAGTGCGCTTTGTGTGAATTTAATTTCACCGTAGCGCGCTTTTTTAATCGGCGCAGGCATTTCAACCTCGGGAATGGGGGCATATTTTGCCACAACTTCCCTGAATTTGTAATATTTTTCGGTCGGTTCGCCGCTTTCGTTGAGCGGAGCATCGTCGTCATAGCTTGAAACGGTCGGCTCATACTCCTCGTAGTGATTTGCGCCGTTCATAAAGCCGAAATTCGTGCCGCCGTGGAACATATAAGCGGAAAGGCTTGCACCTTTGGAAAGAATGTCATCAAGTGCGTCTGCGGCATCCTGCGGGTCGCGTGAATGGTGCTCTTCGCCCCAGTGGTCAAACCAGCCGTTCCAGAATTCCATACAGACGAGCGGACCCGTCGGTTGAAATTCGCGCAGCTTTGCAAACTGTTCGGTTGCGCGTGAGCCGAAATTGGCGGTTTTGAAAATTTCGGGAAGGGTGCCGCCCGTGAGCATTAAATCCGTTGCACCGTCGGCGGTGAAAAGGGGAACGTTTATGCCGTTTCTGAGAAGATTTGCGGCAATGTAGCGCATATATTCGCTGTCGTCGCCGTAGCTGCCGTATTCGTTTTCAACCTGAAGCATAAGCAGGTTGCCGCCGTTTGTAATCTGGTGCTTTGCAAGTCGGGGAATAAGGTCGTCAAAGAAACGGTCGACCGCCGAAAGATAGCGGCTGTTCATACAGCGAAGCTCAATGTCGTCATATCTGAGAAGCCACCACGGAAGGCCGCCGAAATCCCACTCCGAACAGATGTAGGGGCCGGGGCGCACGATGGCGAAAAGGCCAAGCTCTTCGGCAAGAGAAAGAAAAGCCTCAAAGTCGAGCATACCCGAGTAATCGAAAACGCCTTCCTGCATTTCGTGCATATTCCACGCAACATAGGTTTCAACGGTGTTGAAGCCGCAGGCCTTGAGCTTGATGAGTCTGTCGCGCCAGTATTCGCGCGGCACGCGGAAATAGTGAATTGCGCCTGAGATTATGCGGAAAGGCTTGCCGTCAAGCAGAAAATCTTTGTCGGCAATCTCAAAGGTTTTGTAATTCATAAACAATCCTCCGTAAAGTTATAAATTCATAGTATGGTATTTCAGAGTGTTTGTCAATAATTGAACGTGCGCATTTCGAATAATTTGTTGACAACATAATCAAATAGTTATAATATTAAAATAGATATATTTACCCAAAAATCGGTGTGTTCAGAAAAATGTTTTGCAACAGAAAAATGTAAAATTAGGATATTTTTGAAAAAAACAGCTGCTTCAAAGCACGAATAATCTGCGTTTTTGTCAGTTGAAAAGCGTGCAGGTGTGTGTTATACTTAAATGTTGTTGAATGAGTAATATGGAAAAGTATCGCTAAAAGAAAGAGGAGTATTCGGAAAATGAAATCGTTAAAAGATTTATGGTGCCTTGTGCAAGAGGAAATGAAACGCAACATTTCCGAGGTCATATATGAAGTGTGGCTCAGTGACATTGTTCTCGAAAGCTTTGAGGGAACAAAGGCTGTTCTTGCGATCGGCGAATTCAAAAGAAAAATTATCGAACAGAAATTCTACGGTGTCATCTGCGATGCCTTTGAAAAGGTTCTGGGCTTTGCCGTTGACGTGGAGCTTGTTGAGCCTCTTAAAGAAGGACAGTCGCGCGAAAACCCGAAAAAAGGTGGCGAGGGCACAGCTCCCGACAGCAACGAAAAGAACACCTTTGACACATTTATTGTCGGCTCATCAAACCGTTTTGCCCATGCGGCGGCACTTGCCGTTGCGGCAAATCCGGGTGATGCCTACAACCCGCTGTTCATTTACGGCAGCTCGGGTCTTGGCAAAACGCACCTGCTTTGTGCCATAAGCCACGAAATCAAGAAGAAAAATCCCGACGCGGATATCATTTTCACCGGCGGCGAGGATTTTGTTAACCTTATTGTTGACGGCATTGAAAAGAAAAAGATGCAGGAAATTCACGACAAATACAGAACCTGCGACGTGTTGCTTGTGGACGACATTCAGTTTATCGCAGGTAAACCATCCACGCAGGAGGAGTTTTTCCACACCTTCAATGCACTCACACAGGCAGGCAGTCAGATTGTTCTGACATCTGACCGCCCTCCGAAAGAGATTTTAACCCTTGACGAACGTCTGAGAACACGTTTTGAATGGGGTCTTACCGCTGATGTTCAGCCGCCCGATATTGAGACAAGAATGGCTATCATCAAGCGCAAGGCACAGATGCTGGATTTTGAAATTCCCAACGACGTTGTTCAGTATATTGCCGAAAAAATCAAGAGCAACATCCGTCAGCTTGAGGGTGCTGTAAAGCGTCTTAAGGCGATTGTCACAATTCACGGTGCAAGCCTCAACATTGCAACGGCACAAATGGCAATCAAGGATATTCTCAACGATTCACGACCCACACCTGTTACGGTTGAGCGTGTTATTCAGGAGGTTGCCAGAACTCACGGCTTGCCGCCCGAGGACATCCGCTCCAAGAAGAAGGATGCGCAGACGGCAAAAATGCGCCGAATCGCAATGTATGTTGTAAGAGAGGTCACTGACCTTTCCACCCCTGCAATCGGTGAAGAATTCGGCGGCAGAGACCATTCAACGGTACTTTTTGCCCTCAACAAAGCCAAGCAGGAAATTGACAGCGACAGCTCGGTGCGCGCAATGGTTGCCGACATTATTAAAAACGTAAAAGATGAGTAATCCTGATTAAAACATCATAAACATACAATAATCAGTTAGGGGACATTATGGGATTTTTTAAACGCTTGAACAAGGGCCTTAAGAAAACGCGCGACAGTATGTCGGGCGCAATCAATTCAGCCCTTTACGGAAAAAACGAAATTGATGACGAGTTTTACGAGGATCTCGAGGAAATTCTTGTAATGGGCGATGTCGGTGTGACAACGTCTGAAGAAATTGTTGCAAAACTGCGTGATGCCGTGTGGAACAAAAATCTCCGTAAGGCGACAGACGTCAAAAAAGAAATTCAAAATATCGTTGCCGACCTGCTTTCGGGCGGCGAAGAACTTGATATGGTTACAGTCCCGTCGGTTATTCTCGTAATCGGTGTAAACGGCGTGGGCAAGACAACTTCAATCGGTAAGCTTGCCGCAACCCTCAAGGCAGAGGGCAAAAAGGTTATTCTCGGTGCTGCAGACACCTTCCGTGCCGCTGCAATCGACCAGCTTGATATATGGGCTGAGCGTGCAGGTGTTGATATTGTCAAGCACAAGGAGGACGCTGACCCTGCCGCCGTTGTTTTCGACACAATCAGCGCAGGCAAGGCAAGAAATGCGGATGTCATTATCTGCGACACTGCCGGCAGACTTCACAACAAGAAAAATCTTATGGAAGAGCTTGCCAAAATTTACCGTGTCATTGACCGTGAATTGCCTTATGCCGACCGCGAAATTCTGCTTGTTCTTGATGCAACAACGGGACAGAATGCCGTTAATCAGGCAAAGGAATTTATGAATGCCGCAGAGATTTCGGGCATCATCCTCACAAAGCTTGACGGCACCGCAAAGGGCGGCGTTGTGCTTTCAATCCGTAACGACCTGAAATTGCCCGTCAAATTCATCGGTGTCGGCGAGGGAATTGATGACCTGCGTCCTTTCAATGCTGCTGCATTTGCTCAGGGACTTTTTGAAGAGGATAAAGACGATGAATAATAACGATTATCTTATTGCAACGCACAATTTAAAAAAGCGTGATGAATTACAGCGTATTCTTTCACCTCTCGGCATCCGTGTGCTCATCGCTGAGGAAGCCGGTGTTGACCTGACCGATGTTGAGGAAACGGGCACAACGTTTGAAGAAAACGCATTGCTCAAAGCAAGAAGCGGCTGTGCAGAAAGCGGAATGCCCTGCATTGCCGACGATTCCGGTCTTGCCGTTGATTATCTTGACGGCGCCCCCGGTGTTTATTCCGCACGTTTTGCCGGTGAACACGGCAACGACCCCGCAAACAACGCAAAGCTTCTCAGGGAGCTTGAAAATGTTCCCGATGAAAAGCGTACCGCACGTTTCGTGAGCGTTTCGTGCTGTGTTTATCCCGACGGCCGCGAGCTTATCGCAAGGGGAGAGTGTGAGGGATATATCGGCCATGCGCCCAAGGGTGACGGCGGTTTCGGATATGATCCGTTATTTATTCCCGTTGACTGTGGCGGCGAGCTGACAATGGCTGAGCTTACACCCGCTCAGAAAGACGCAATCAGCCACAGAGGCAGGTCGCTTAAAATTCTTGCGGCAAAAATCGAAAGCAAATAAATTGATATTACAGGTGACATAAATGACAAGTAAGGAAAGAGCCGAATTAAGAGGTCAGGCGAATACGCTTGAGCCGCTGTTTCAGGTTGGCAAAGGCGGCGTTTCAGACGCAGTTATTGCACAGACTCTCGAGGCATTTAACACAAGAGAGCTTATAAAGCTTAAGGTTTTGCTTGAAACCGCGCCCGAAACACCGCGCGAAATTGCGGAAAAGATTGCCGCAGGCACGGGCAGTGAGGTTGTTCAGGTAATCGGCGGCAGTATGATTTTCTATAAAGAGAATCCCGAACTGCGCGAGGGCAAAAAGCCTGCAAAGAAGCCTGCCAAAAAGGGCAAGCCGCTTTCAAGGGTCAAGGCAAAAAGAGCCGCGGCTATGAAGGCGGAGGCGGCAAAAAAAGCCGAGGCGCAGAAACGCCGTTATACAAGCAGAAAGCCTAAATAAAAAGAGGTCAGTATGGATAAAAATTCTCAGTCAAGACCCGTTGCGCAAAACAAAAAAGCCTATCACGATTACTTTGTTCTCGAAAAATACGAGGCGGGAATTGAGCTTTTCGGCACGGAGGTAAAATCAATCCGTCAGGGTAAGCTTAATTTAAAGGATTCGTGGTGCTCAATCAAAGACGGCGAAATTTTTGCCAACGGTGTTCACATAAGCCCCTATGAGCACGGCAACATTTTCAACCGTGACCCGTTGCGTGTAAAGCGCCTGCTGATGCATAAGCGTGAAATCAACCGCCTTTATGCGCAGGTCAAGCAGCAGGGTCTTGCCCTTGTGCCGCTGAGCGTTTATTTTGTCAAGGGACGCGCAAAAATGGAAATAGGACTGTGTAAAGGTAAAAAACTTTACGACAAGCGTGATGCCGCCGCCGAAAGGGACGCGAAACGCAACATTGAGCGCAATCTTGCACTGCGCAATTCATAATTTCTCCGAAACAACCGACGGTTGAGCCTAAATCTCTCAAAAAACAACCGGAGGTTGAGCAAAAATTCGTTGTTTCAACCTTTGTTCGCTTCGTTTTTTTGTTACGCTCTGTTAGAATGAAAGCGAAACAAAACCGAAAGGAGAAACAGACAATGACATTATTCACAAAAAAATCAAACGGTGAACAGGACAATTCCAAAGGAAAAGAGGAAAGCAGAGAAAACATTACTCTCGGTGCAAAAATTGCGGCTGCCAGAAAACAGCACGGCTACACGCAGGAGGAATTTTCACAGCTTTTGGGTGTAACCTCGCAGGCAGTTTCAAAATGGGAAAACGATATTTCCTGTCCCGATATAATGTTGTTACCCAAAATTTCTCAGCTTCTCGGAATCAGCATTGATGAGCTTCTCGGCAATGTTGCCCCGACAGCACAACTTGATGAAAAATCCGAGCCGACAGTTGATGTCAGCAAGCTCAACCTTAAGATTAATGTTACGGGCGAGGGCAGAAGACCTGTTAATGTGAGTGTTCCTCTGTCACTGGTTAAAAAAATGACAAAGCTCGGCACGGGAATTTCCAACATAGTCAATGTCGGGTCAACCTCACTTAACAATAGCCAGATTGAGCAGATTTTTGCCCTTATTGATGAGGGTGTTATCGGAAAACTGCTGGATGTGACCGACGAAAGCGGGCAACATGTGGTTATTGAAATAGACCGGTAAATGTGTTATAATATGCGCGGCGCAAGTTGCGCATTAAATATGGGGATGAAAGGATTTCGACGGGGAGTCTGAAATCGGATAAGCGAGCAGCGGTGCGGGACCGCTATAAAATCCGCAAACTTTTAAAATTAAACGACAACAATAAAGTTGCTCTTGCTGCTTAATTAAAGCAGCCGTCCGCCCGTGGATTACTGCGGCCACGGTGTCGGGCGTCGATTAGCAGTGAACGTGAACAGGTGAGCGCCGCATACCCTGTCATGCATCATGCGGCTGCCAAGGAATGAAGCCTGCCTGACGGCGTCGTTCTGCGGGAGATTTAAAAGACAGGATACGCTCGTAGAAAGTTCGGTGGACGGTTTTTCGGACGCGGTTTCGATTACCGCCATCTCCACCAGAAAGCGGCAAGGCTTTTGGGTCTTGCCGCTTTTATTTATTGTTCAGCCGCTTTTCACTTTTTCTTGCACATCCGTCGAGGTTGTGCTAATATATGAAAAAGTCGCTTGTTGCACTTATGTTAAAGAGGTGTGTTATGTCAAAAGATAAAACGGCGCAGTCGCGTCTGTCGCTCATTCTTTCAATGGTGATTTTCGGCACAATCGGAATTTTCAGAACGTGGATTCCTTTGCCCTCGGGTACGGTTGCGCTTGCAAGGGCATCAATCGGCCTTGTGTTTCTGTTTGTGTTTCTGGCGATAAAAAGGCAGAAACTGTCGTTTGCTTTAATCAAAAAACATCTGCCGGCACTGCTCGTGTCGGGCACATTGCTGGGATTTAACTGGATTTGTCTTTTTGAGGGTTATGAATACACATCCGTGGCGGCGGCTACCTTGTGTTATTATATGGCACCGATTTTTATCATTCTCGCCTCGCCCTTTGTGCTCAAAGAAAGATTGACGCTCCGAAAGTCACTTTGCGTTGTTGCGGCACTTGCAGGAATGGTGCTTGTGTCGGGCGTTTTGCAAACGGGTCTTTCTTTTTCCGAGCTCAAGGGTGTGCTTTTTGCTCTTGCGGCGGCGGTTATGTATGCGGTAATTATGCTGCTCAACAAAAAGACCTGCGATGTGCCGTCTTTTGAGCGCACTGTTGTGCAGTTTGCCTCTTCGGCAGTTGTTATGTTGCCCTATGTAATTTTTACCGACAAACCCTCCACTCTGAGCTTTGACACAAAAACAGTGCTGCTGTTGGTTGCCGTCGGTGTCATTCATACAGGTGTTGCCTATGTGCTTTATTTCGGTTCAATGAGCGGTTTAAAGGCACAGACAATTGCGCTTTTCAGTTATCTTGACCCCGTGCTGGCGGTTATTCTCTCAGCTGTTCTGCTCAGGGAAAGCGTGGGCGTTGCTGTCTGGGTCGGTGCGGTGCTGATAATCGGGGCGGCGGTTGCGGCAGAATTCGGCGGAGAGAAAAAGTTAAAAAAGTAATATACATTTATATAAAATATACTGCAACGGTTGGCTTTTGCCGACCGTTTTTTTATACAAAACAGCAATTTATTCCCCCTTGCCTTGACATCTTGACTGTTTGGTGGTATATTTTATGTACTATTATTATCGTTAAACTCGCATATTACGCCGTTTTTGCGGCGTTGTGCCGTGCGGGTGTGACGGCAATCCGCTTTGTGTCAGACCTTGTCTGTCGGCGGAAGAGTCTCGGCGTTATATCTGCCACCGTGTGCAGCAAAGGCAGATTTGTGCAAGCGCCGTAAAGAAAGGAGAGAGTGATATGCAATCGAACAAGCAGAAAATTACAACAATTGTTGCTGTTGTTGTGGTTTTGCTCGGAATTGTCGGCGTCGTTACCGCCATGGTGACACGTCCCGCAAGTATTCCCGTTGTTATGACTGAAGAAGACAACACAACAACTCAGTTTGCAGGCACCACAACTCAGAATTATACCGAGCCGACGTCGCTTCTGACAACGGCAACAACGGTTTTTGAAGAGGTGCTCACAACAACGCAAGCCGCAGTTTCAACAACTGTCACAACCACCAAGGCACCCACAACAATGAAACCTTCAACCGAGGTGCCCACTCTTGAGGATGTTCAGGTGGCAACAACCGAACGCATTGACACAAATGTTGTTGCCGGTGTGCCCAAGGATATGACCTTTGCCGGTCTTTCCAATCTCGGTTATGATATAATCGGTCCCAAAAGCTTTTTGTTCAACAACGACAAAGACTGCTGGCAGTCCGATTACGGCTATAATGAGCTTTATGACAAGCTTGCCCCTGTGGTGGATATGACGATTGAAACGTGCCGCGTCAAATTCACTTATGAGGACCTTGACTGGATGGTTCAGCTCTGGAAAGGTCAGTACATTTCAGGCTCCATCGGTACGGTCGGCGCCGAAATCGGCGTTTACACAAAGCCGAAGGGTAAAGTAACACTTACCAATCATTATGACTGCGCTCAGCCTGAAAACTGGCTCAAAATGGAAATGACCCTTTTGTGGACAGAGTTCAAGGACGGCAGATATATTCCTCAGTTCACCCGCGCTTATACAGATTTCTGGTGGTGCACGGGATTTGTTGACGGTCAGCTTACCGACAAATATGACAGCTCCGAACTGCAGATTCTGGCAAGAATAACCTTCAAAAACGATGAAATGACCGACTTGTTTGAGGAGGCATTTGCAAAGTGCGGTTTCAAAAAGGTCTCCGCCTTTGACCCCACGGTTATTGATACCTACAAGCGTTACGAAAATGACATCATCTTCCTTTGGCGGGATGTCAGATAAGAAAACAACCAAACATTATATATAACGGAGTGATTAAATTATGAACAAAACCAAGTTAACCGTTTTGATTGTTTGCGCTGTTCTCGTCATCGGCGGTGCGGTTGCGGCAATCCCCCTTGTCAACTATATTCAGACAAAGAATGCTGACAGCAACATCACAACAACAACCGCTCCCACAGAGGAAGACTGGACTTACGAAGATTTTTCCTATGTTGAACCTGTTACCGACGAGCAGGGCGATGACGTGACCGACAACAGCGGCAATGTTCTTACAACAATCCGCAAGGTCACACAGACTGTAAAACGTACAACAACCACAAAGAAAGCACCCACAACCACAAAGAAAAAGCCTACAACAACCGGTTCCACCAAGGTTACAACAACCAAGGGCGACATCTGGAGCAAGGTTGACGGAGCACTTGATGACGAAACCGGTGACGTTCTTCTCGGCTACAGCTACAATTCTGCCGGCGATTATTACTACACCGACGATAAAAACTGCTGGCAGAAAGATTTCGGTTATAACGAAGTTTACGATATGGCTGCACAGTTCACAATTATGTTCATCGACTGCGTCAGAGTCCGCTTTACATACGGTGATTATGACTGGATGATTCAGCTTTGGAAGGGTCAGTACGGCTGGCTGTTCATCGGTGCCGAAATCGGTGTTTACACAAGCGAAATCGGCAAGAATCCGGGCGGTGTCAACGACATCAACCATTATGACTGTGCTTATGAAAATATGCTTCCCATGGAACTCACTCTTTACTGGCAGAACGAGCCGGGCGGAAAGTATGAGTATCAGTTCAGCCGTCCTTACGCTGATTACTGGTGGTGCACAGGCTTCAAGATCGGCACACTCAACAAGATGAGCTCTCCCAGAAAGGAACTCAAGCTTTATGCTCATATGACATTCCTCTCTGACGAAATGGCTCAGCTCTTCACAACAGGTATGCAGAAGTCAGGCTTTACATATGTCAACGGTAAAGGCACAGGCATGAAGAACGACTCCATCTTCACAGACGGCAAGGATGTTTACTTTATGTGGGTTGAAAAGGCAAACTCAACCTATAACAATTACAAGCCGCCGGAGAAGGTTACAACAACAAAAGAAACCCAGACCACCACTCAGGTTTCAACAACCCTTAATGCAAAACCCGACTGATTTGGCATATTATTGTAAAAAATGCACTTTTTTTACACAATACATCCCGTACTTTTAATGTATTTTAAAGAAAATCACCTGAAACACTTGACTATTGTCGGTGCATATGGTAATATAAGTTAACAATTGTTGCTCTTGCAATTAAATTTGAAAGGAATGGTTCAAAATGAAAAAAGTACTTGCAATCATGCTCGCACTTGTTCTTGCTTTCTCAATGGCAACTGTAGCTTTTGCCGCTGAGTCAACAACTGCAGCACCCGTAGCATTCAAGATTTGCGAAAAGTGCGAAGGCGAATTCACAGATGACGCTGAGTACAACAAGCACATCACCATCTGCGGCCTTGATGCTACAGAAGCTATCGTTAACACTTGCACAAAGTGCGAAGCTGAGTTCACAGACGAAAAACAGTTCAACGAACACGTTGCAAAGTGCACAGTCGGTGACGAGCCCGATTACATTGGTCTCACAGTTAAAGATGTTCTCAACATGCTCCTTGAGTATGCTAAGAGCGTTATGGCACAGTGGGACGGCATCGAGTCTGTTATCACTGCAGCTCTTGATTTCATCAAGAATTTCGACCTTGAAGGCGTTGCTTCCATCGTTGACAGCGTAACAGCTGCTTTCCAGGGCGCAGGCCTTGATACTTCCAGCGGCGGTCTTGCTGAACTCCTTGAGAAGCTTGTTAACACTGTTAAGCAGTGGTTCAAGGATCTCTATGAGCAGGAATCCGAAACAGCTGTTGTAACTACAGAAGCAACAACTGAAGCTCCTGAAGTAACAGCTCCCAACACCGGTTCCGTAGCAGGCACATCTGCAAGCATCGCAGTTTTCGCTGCTGTTTCCGTAGCAGCTGCTGCAGCTTATGTTACATCTAAGAAAAGAGCATAATTAACGCAAGATTATGTAGTTTTCAAGTGGGTACACCCTCGGGTGCACCCACTTTTTTTGTGGTGGCGGGGCATAATGGCGTTTTTCCTCTCTCGGAGTACCTTTGTACACCGTCGGTCGTCAAAGCACCATTCTGCACACCGCCACCGCAAAAAAACAGACCTTAAGGCATAATATCGCTTTTCCTCTCTCGGAGTACCTTTGTACACCGTCGGTCGTCAAAAGCCCGACCAAAAAGAAAAACATCCGTGTATTTTCATACGGATGTTTTGTTATTTATGTTGTTGTGTCTTACAGTTTAAAATCCTCCGCATTTGCTGAGGCAACCTTCAGGGGCACCTCGGGTGTGCGCTTAAGCGGATCATAAGCAAATTTGCGGCATTTGCTTTCAGGGTCAACAATACCTTTTTTTAAGCACAGAACAGTTTCTCCGTCGGGTGAAAGTCTGCCGTGTTCGCAATATTTGCAGGCAGGGGGATAGGCTTTCTTGTTAATGAGTTTCTTCTCCATTCGGTAATCGCTCCTCTCAAAGCTATTTTACCACACTTTTCTTTTTCTATCAAGGTCTGAAATCAGCACTGCCAGCAAAAACATAAGTGCACCTGCCGCAGGTGCGGAAACTGAAAAAGCCTGCACTGTCATATTCTGCGCAAAGACCTCTGTTGTCAGCGTTACGGGCAACAGCTTTTGCGCAAGTGCGCAGATTATAAATGACAAAGCCGCGTGAATAAGACGTGTTAACAGTAAGTGCGTATATTTCGCACCGAAGCTTTCACCGATACTCATTACCTGACAGTGCACGCTTATGCCGCCGAAAGCGATAACTGCCGCCGTTAACGGAAGCGACCCGAGCTTTACAGCCGTCGTTGCAGCTGAGGTGACCTCGAGAATCAACGACAGCGCCGTGCAGATTGCTTCTGATTTTAACAGTGTCGTAATAACCGCACCGACTGCAGAAAATAAGACAGTCCAGGCGCAGACAGAGTAAATGCTCTGCCCTCCGCTTGCTACGCTTTTAACAAGTGCTTGCGAAAGCGGAGGTGCCGACGTTGCTGTCGCGGCAGTGAATTCATTTTTACCGACGTCAGAAATAAAAAAGCGCGAAAAAAAACCCATAATAAGTGCGGCAACCGTTACACAGGCAAAAAGAAAAACACCTGTTTTTGTGCTTGAAAGCATTGCGCCGCCCACTGCACAGACCGTAAAAGACGGACCGGAATTAACGCAAAAAGTCATCAGCCTGTTTGCTTCCTTTTTCGAAAGCTTACCTTGTTGTGTAAGCTCTGCCGTACCGAGACTTCCGACAGGATAACCGCCCGTGAAGGCGGTCAGCAACACACCTGCGCTTTGTTGCGGCAAAGCGAAAAGCCGGGTAAGCGGTAAAAACAATTTTTGCAAAACATCGCACGCTCCGGAGTTAACAACAAAGGCAGAAAGCACGGTAAAAGGAAAAAGCGACGGCACAAGCACATTTGCACAAATCGTCAGACCCTGTTTAATTCCCTGTACGGTGGCATCGGGTCTTGCAAGTACCGCCGCACCGAAAAGAAAAAATGCTGTTGTTGCGCAAAAAAGTCGAGTTTTATCTTTCATAATTCACCTCACAAAATATATATTCACAGCGTAAAATGTAATTCTTATTTTATTTTTCGCCGCATAATATTTTTTGTGGGCAGGTGATAAAATGGCAAACTCAAGGAGAAGAAACGAAAGAGAAAAGCTTTTTGACAAAATCAGCAGTTCAATAGATATGGTGCCGATGTCAACAGGTCTGATGCACATTGAAATCGACTCAAACCGTCACATTTGTGTTGACGGATGCAAGGGCATTTTGGAGTATGACGAAAGTGTAATTAAATTAAACACGGGCAGGCTTGTTGTGCGCATTTGCGGCAGTGAGCTTACCGTGAATGCACTTGAAAATGAGCAGGCTTTTATAAACGGCAACATAACATCGGTCGATTTTTCGGGAGGATAATATGCTGATTTTGCAGTTTTTCAGGTTTCTGACGGGATATGTCAGCTTTACTGCACAAGGCGGTTTTCCCGAGAGATTTATTAACCTTTGCTGTCGCGAAAAGATTGTTTTGTGGAATCTGACAAGCAAAAACGGTGTCATAACCGCCTGCGCGGCAAACAGACATTATAAAAAAATACGTTTGCCGGCAAAACGCTCAGGTATGACCGTAAGGATAAAACAGAAACACGGGGTGCCGATAATAATGAAAAAACACAAGCGGCGAGCAGGGCTTTTGGTGGGCCTTGCCGTTGCGGCGGCATTGCTTGTTTTGCTTTCAACGCGCGTGTGGAGCATTGACGTTACGGGGAACGAAACAACCCCGACACAAACAATAATCGGTGTTTTCGAGGCGCTGGGCGTTCGGAAAGGGGCAAAAATATCCGACCTTGACGTAACGCAGCTTGAAATTGCCGCTACCGCCGAGCTTGATTCGCTTGTGTGGCTTAACATTAATATCGACGGCAGCGCCGTGATAATTGAGGTGCGTGAAAGGCAGACGGCACAGCTTGAAGAAAAGCCGACGCAGCCTGCCGATATTGTTGCGGCACACGACGGTCAGATTGTTGTTTTGCGTCCCTTTGCGGGAACCCCGATTGTCGGCACGGGCCAGGCGGTGCTCAAGGGCGATTTAATTATCAGCGGTGTTGTTGAAAACAAAGACCTGACAACCTCTTTTTGTGCGGCCGAGGGCTATGTTGTGGCAAAGACAAGACGAAAAATTACTGCACAAAGTCCACCTGAAAACAGTTTTGACACAATGAAACTGATGACAAAAAGATATCGCCTGAGTTTTCTGAATTTTGATTTTTCACTTGGTAAAACGGATGTTGAGGGCAGCAGCCGACAGTTTGAAAACACATCCTATGTCACAGTCGGCGGTGTCACCTTGCCTCTCGGTCTGACAACGGTTTTTTACTATTGCGCTGAGGACGGTAAAAGTGTCAAAAACAGCAATCTTATTGCGGTTTCGTGCTTCTTTGCAGAATGTCGAAAACAGCTGTCACACACGGCTGTAACCGCTTGCGACGTGAACGTGGCAAAAGAAAAAGGCATAAGCGTTTCGGGCACTTTTGACTGTTTGGAAAATATTGCACAAAGGCGCACGTTAATGATTGAGCAAACGGCGGAAGAAACGGAAAATTGAGGCATTTTTTTCCGAAAGTTATGGGCAAAATAAACAAACAAATATTATTAAAAATTAAAGAGTTTGGCGGTCAAGCCGAAATTTGTTTTCGGCATATAAACTCTGCTTTAAAATGTTGACGGGAACAAGTTTTGTGATATAATATGTAATATCAAATCTTGTAATTTAGTGTGTGGGAGATATAATTATGTACGTTAAAGATGTAACAGTTCAGAATCAGGTTGGCCTTCACGCCCGTCCGGCAACATTCTTCATTCAGAAGGCAAATGAGTTCAAGTCATCCATCTGGGTTGAAAAGGAAGAGCGCAGAGTTAACGCAAAAAGCCTTCTCGGTGTGCTTTCCCTCGGCATTATGGGCGGCACTCAGATCCGCATCATTGCCGGCGGTCCCGACGAAGAAACCGCGGTTGATGAACTTGTAAAGCTTGTTAACACAGGTTTTGCCGAATAAGAAAACGACAAAAACCCCGTAACGTGTGTTACGGGGTTTTAAGTTTATGCGCCTGTTTTCATCTTTTTGCCGAAAGCAAATCTGAAAACGGGTTTTTCTTTTTTCTCAGGGATAACAACTGTTTTTTCGTCTTCACAAATGCCGCCTTTGCAGTAATCGTAAAGCGTTTTTGCAAGAGCTTTGTTCTCTTTGAAGGATATCTTTGTCTGAAGCGGCTTACCCCATTTTTTCATAATCTCATCATAGCTGTCGTTTCTGAGGTCTGCGGCATCGGGACTGCCTGAGAATAAAAACGGGTCATCCAATCCGTCGCGGTTTGCGCTTTTGTAAGAGCTTGCAATCCACGAGATTTCCGAGCGGTTACACAGTGAAACGGCAGAATCGAGCAATGTGCTGCCGAGTGAAACATCCACCGTAAACGGCAGGTTGCATGCGTTGTCACAGATAAAATCTCTGACCCTTGCCGAAAACTCAAGAGAACTCAGCTTTTCGGCATCAATGTGATAAACAACATTTTTCCACCTGAGTTTTTCGGGCGAGGGGGCACGTGTCAGATTGCACATTGAGTCAAACTCGATAATGTGCTTTTTGTCAACGCGCCTTATGGTTTTGTAAAATTTATTACACAAATCAATAAAGGCTTGTGCGCTTTTTTTATCTTCGGCAAAGCCGAAAGCGGTTTTGCTCATCAGCGCATAAGCGGCAACGGCGGGATTGCCGCAAAAATGTGCGGCAACGGCACGCCACAGCCTTGCGGTATATTTTCTCGCACGTTTTCCGTCTGAAGAATCTTCAAACAAAATATCCCGACCGCTTTCCCCGGATTGTTTCGACGGGGTCTGCCACAAATCGAGAATGACGTAAATTCCGCGTTTTGCACACTGCTCGGTAAAGTCATCGAGCTTTGAAAAATCACCTTCTCCTTTACAACTGTTATCGGAGAAAACGGTTGTGCAGCAAAAGGGGATTCGCAGGCAGTTTACACCGAGTTTTTTCAGATAATCAAGGTCATTTTCGGTAATCCAGTTGTCAGAATAGTTTTTGACAAGCTGACAGGCACCGTATTCGCCGAAACGGTCGGTAAGCATTCTGAGCGTTTCCGAATAACTCCAATCTTTGTCCGAGCAGTCAATCGGAGCCAGAGAAGATGCGGGCAGCAGCCAGCCGTTGAGGCTTACGCCGCGCAGACAAACCGTGTTGCCGTTTTGGTCAACAATTGATTTATCTTTGGTCTGAAGAAAATCTTCACAACTCATTTCGCGCATACGTTTGCGGTTTTCGGAAATGCCGGGCAGGGAGGCAATTGTTGAAGCGGCGGCACCGAGAGCGCAACCGATACCGATTATGCCTGACGAATAATTCATTGTTTCCCCATCCTTTCTTTTATCCTTTTAAAAAGCTTTGCAAGAGCAAGGCAGATGACAAGTCCCGTGAGCGCACCGAGAAAGTCAATGAAAATATCAAAAATGCGACACGCTCTTTCGGGAACAAAGTATTGATGAATTTCATCGCTGACAGAATAAAGCAGTGATATCAGCAGAGTTATAAGCGGACGGAAACGTCCGAAAGTCTGATAAAGTGCATTGAAAACAAGAGCGGAAAAGCTCAGATATTCGAAAAAGTGGGCGCTTTTGCGCACAAAACCGATGTCGAGAAGCTTGCCGAGAAAAGCGGAAATCCAGGCATTTACCTCGTCGCTCAGCTCCTGAGATTCGGTTCCGTTTTGCTCTGAAAGCTTAAAAATAAGAACAGCCCAGAGAACGACAAGCAACCACGAAACGGCAATTTTGATTATTCTTTTTATATTACGGTCTTTTTTATACATTATTAGCCGAACCTCTTGGCAGAAATGAAGCTGACATTATTACCCGCCGTGTCAAAGGCAATGCTTTCGACATCTTTTGTGCAGATGAATGAGCTGGAAACGAGGAAAACGGGTACAAAAATCCCGTCTGACAGAATTTGTTCCTCGGCGGCAAGGCAGGCGTTTCGGAGCGTTGCCGTGTCAGCAGAGTCGGAAAGCGCCGTAAGAAGCGGCGCATATTTTTCAGGGTTACAGTTGAGCTTATCGGCAATCTCAGTGAGGAAGGTTGATGCAAGTGAACCGGTTGCCGTGACGGGCGCAAAGGCGACAGAATAGTTGCCGGAGGAAAGGCGGTTTTCAAGAACGTCCGCACTGACGGTTTCAACTGTTACACTCAGCTCAATTCCGAAAAGATTTTGCCATATCTGAAACTGTGACTTCATCGCCGTTGCAAACTCATCGCCGCAAAGAATTGTGAGGTTTATGCTTGATACACCAAGCTCCTCGATACCTTTTTTCCAAAGCTCAACCGCACGCACACGGTCAAATTCCGGCAAATCAGGTTCGTTTGACTGCGCAGAATGCAGTGCAGTGCCGTCAGCGGTGCAGCAGGGTGCCACAAGACGGTTATATTTTGTGAGACCGACTGCCGAAAAAGCAGAATTACTGCGGCTTACCGAACACGCAAGGGCGGTGCGGATGTTGTCATTTGAAAGCGAAGAATCATTGGGATTAAAACAAAAACCTGCAACGGCATTCTGTATTTCGCTCACGGTGAAGCTGTTGTCCTGCTTGATACTGTGACCGTAGGGCAGGAAAGCGGCATCATATACACCGTTTTTGATTTTGCTGACAACATCGCCGGAATCGGAATTAAAATAAATTTTGACCGAAGAGGGAGAAACCGTGCTTTCACCCGAATAATTTTTGCTTTGCACAAATGTGATGTGGCTTTCGGGGTCCCACGCGGTAAGGTGAAAAGGTCCGTTGCACATAACATTTTTTACATTCAGTCCGTAACGGCCTGCGCAGGCGTTGAAAAACTGTTCGTTACAAGGCATAAAAACGGGCATTGTGAGATTTTCGAGAAGCTCGGGATACGCCTTTTCAAGGGTTATGATGAGGGTACGGTCATCGGCGGCGCGCACACCGAGCATATTGAGAGAAGCGGTGCCGCTGTGCACCTCACGGGCATTTTTGATAATATACATCTGCCCTGCGTTGGGAGAGGTTGAGCCGGGTAAAACCGCGCGTGTGAAGCCGAAAACAAAATCGTGAGCGGTGACGCGGTTGTCAAAAGCCTTGAAAGCATCTTCGCCGAGAATGTCCTCAAAGCTTTCGGCAACATACCACTCGGCATCCTCCCTGAGGGTGAATGTGTAGGTGAGCAAGTCTTCCGAAACGGTGTAGCTTTCGGCAACGCCGTTTATGATTTTTCCGTTTTCGTCAAGGCGCACAAGCCCCTCAAAGCAGTTGTTGATGAACGTTGCGGCATCTGTGCCTGCATACTGCGGGTCAAGCGAAGACGGTGAAACGGCAACGGCAAAGTTGAGCGATGCCCCTTCGCCGTTGCGGCAGCCGCAAAGCGAAAGAAGCAGTGCGGCAATTATTAAAATGCTGAGAAAGCGTGTTTTCATCAGGAATTATCCTCCAGCCACTTGGCAAGCTGGTCTGCCAGGGCATTGTTGGTTGATTTTTGTTTTGTTTGCTGTGCCATAAATTTTGCAACGTCGCGCTTTCCCGCGCCGCTTGATTCTCGACGTTTTTCAAAATCGCTGACGCGCTCACGGTATCCGCAGGCACAGTAGAAGGAGCGTTTTTCGCCCTCGCCGCGCATTTCCATTTTTTTGTGACATTCGGGGCAACGCGCGTTTGTGACAACGCTGATGCTCTTGCGGTAGCCGCAGTCGCGGTCCTGACAGATGAGCATTTTGCCCTTTTTGCCGTTGACCTCAAGCATAAATTTGCCGCACTCGGGACATTTTTCACGTGTCATATTGTCGTGGCGGTAAGCGGCATCGCTTGCAATAACGGCGCTGACAAGCGAAGATGCGTAGTTTCGCATATCGCTGACAAAACGGCGGCTGTCCGCCTTGCCCTGAGCAATAAGGGAAAGCTGTTGCTCCCACTTGGCGGTAAGCTCGGCAGATTTTAAGTCGGGCGGCACAATGGAAATAAGCTGTCTGCCCTTTGATGTGGGTATAATTTCACGACCCATTCGCTCAATGCAGAAAGAGTCAAACAATTTTTCGATAATATCTGCCCTTGTGGCAGGTGTGCCGAGTCCGCCGGCGGTTTTGAGAGCATCCTTGAGTTTACTGTCGTCAACCTGCCCTGTCGGATTTTCCATTGCTGTAAGAAGCGTTGCCTCGGTATATCTTGCGGGCGGCTTTGTTTTGCCCGTGGCAACCCTGATGTCACGCGCAAAAACGGGTGCACCCTGAGTCATTGCGGGCAATTGCTGTGATGAAAGGTCATCACCGTCGTCATCATCGTCACCGAGAGAGGAGTCATACATTGCCTTCCAGCCCATTGCTTTGACGGTTTTTCCCTTTGTATGGAAATTGCGGTTGCCGAAAGAAACGGTTACCTGCACCTCATCATATTCAAACGGGGCACTTAAAACGGCAAGAAAACGGCGCACGACAAGGTCATAAATGTGCCTTTCCTCACGGGTGAGCTTGTTAAGGTCAACATATTGCTCCGTGGGGATGATTGCGTGGTGGTCGCTCACCTTTGCGTCGTTGACAATATACTTTGTCGAAAGCGGCTTCTGTCTTAAAATTGCATTTGCCGCATCTTTGTAGGGGCCGACGGCAATTGCGCGCAGTCTTTCGGGCAGAGTGGGCACAACGTCCTGTGTGATGTAGCGTGAATCCGTTCGCGGATAGGTGAGAAGCTTGTGCGTTTCGTAAAGACTCTGCATTATTGAAAGAGTCTGCTTTGCGGAATAAGAATATTTTTTGTTTGCATCGCGTTGCAATTCAGTCAGGTCGTAGGCGGGGGGCGGTGCCTGAAAACGGTAAACCTTGCGCACCTGCGAAAGTGTGCCGCGCTTGCCCTTGATTTCGTCGGCAAGTGCCTGTGCCTGAGCCATATCGGAAAAGCGTGCCTGGTTCGAGCGGTCTTTATAAAGTGCCGAAAAACCGTCAAAATAAGCTTTTACGGTGTAATAATCCGTCGGGCGGAAGCGCAGAATTTCTTCCTCGCGCTTAACAATCATTGCAAGGGTAGGGGTTTGCACTCTGCCGGCTGAAAGCTGGGCGTTGTGCTTGCAGGTAAGGGCACGGCTGACATTGAGACCGACAAGCCAGTCTGCCTCAGCGCGTGAAAGCGCACTGCGGTAAAGATTTTCATACTGTGCGGCAGGTTTGAGAGAGGCAAAGCCCTCTTTGATTGCCTTGTCTGTCTGCGATGAAATCCACAAACGCTGCATCGGCTTTTTAAAATGCGCTTTCTGAATAATCCAGCGTGCAACAAGCTCGCCCTCGCGTCCGGCATCGGTTGCAATGACAAGCGAATCAACCTCGCCGCTGTTGAGCAGGGTACTGACAGCTTTGAATTGCTTTGATGTCTGCGGAATAACGACGGTTTTCATTTTGTCGGGCAGCATCGGCAAATCTTCCATGCGCCAGGTTTTGTATTTGTTGTCATAAGCCTCGGGGTCGGCAAGTGTCACAAGGTGACCCAACGCCCAGGTAATTATATATTTGTCACCGATAATACAGCCGTTACCGTTGCGGCGACAGCCCAACACACGGGCAATGTCTTTTGCAACGGAAGGCTTTTCGGTCAGAACAAGAATTTTGCCCAAGATGAAAGTCCTCCGAACATTCTTTATGTTATTTTTGACAATATTACTGCATACTATATCTATTTTATAATAACATACAAAATTCCGATTTACAATGCGCAAAACCGATATTATTTGTGTTTTTTGCAACAAAACTTATTGTAAACTTTTTTATTATATGTTAAAATATTTTATTATATAATGGGAAAGAAGGTGCACTTTGGAACTGTATATCATCATTGCACTGGCTGTAATCTGTGTTGTGTTGGCGGTTGCGGTTGTTGCCGTTGCCAAAAAGCCCAAAGACAGCGGGCAGACGGCGCAGCAGCTTGCGGTCAATTCCGAAAAAATCGCCGCGCTCGGTACTCAGCTCAATTCAGAGTTTGAGAGAAGCCGCCGTGAAACTCAGCTCTTTCAGAAAGATTCACGTGAGGAAACTGCACAGGGGCTTAAGGAAATGAGTCACAATCTTGCCGAAATGACCAAGGCGAATTCCGAGTATCAGGCAAAGCTGATTACCGCCCTCAACGAATCCCTTAACTCCATAAGGCTCAACAACATTGAGCAAAACGAAAAACAAAGCCGCATTATTGCGGAGTCGGTTGAGAAAATGCGCGAAAGCAACGAACAGAAGCTTGAGCAAATGCGCCTTACCGTTGACGAAAAGCTGACCTCGACACTTACAACAAGGCTTGATTCTTCTTTCAAGACCGTTTCCGTTCAGCTCGAAAATGTCAACAAGTCGCTCGGCGAGATGAAAGAGCTTTCAAACGGTGTTACCGCCAACGTAACAACGCTTAACCGTGTTCTCACAAATGTCAAGGCACGCGGCACCTGGGCAGAGGTTCAGCTTGGCGCAATCCTTGACCAGACAATACCAAACATGTATGAAACAAACTTTGCAACGCACCCCAATTCAAAAGAGCGTGTCGAGTTTGCAGTAAGAATTCCGTCGGGCGACGACAGCTCAAGGCTCAGCTATTTGCCCATTGACTCAAAATTCCCGATGGAAGATTACATAAGACTTTGCGATGCCGCCGATGCCGCTGATGCAACCCTTGTTGCCGCGGCACGAAAAGCACTTGAGGACAGAGTGCTGTCAGAGGCAAGGACAACTTCAAAATATATTAATGTTCCCACCACAACACCCTTTGCCATTATGTACCTTGCGACCGAAGGGCTTTATGCCGAGATTGCTTCGTCCCGCACGGGTCTGCCCGAAAGAATGCAGAAAGAGTTCAACGTTATGATTGCCGGTCCCACCACAATCACCGCCCTGCTCAATTCGCTTTCAATGGGCTTCCGCGCCGTTGCAATCAATGAAAAGGCAAACGAGGTGCGCCTGATGCTTTCCGCCGCAAAAACGCAGTATGACAAATTCGGAATTCTGCTTGACAAGGCGAAAAAGAAGATTGATGAGGCGGGTAAAACGCTTGAGGATGCTCAGCACCGCAACAATATCATTCAGAAAAATCTCAAGGGTGTTGAGTCGATTGAAGAAGCAAGTGCCGACAAAGTGCTCGGCATTACCGAATCGGCTGATGAATAAAAACTTACATATATGAAAGGAAAATCACTATGGAAAATGTAAAAGACATTCTCGCAAAAATGACGCTCGAAGAAAAAGCATCCGTTTGCGACGGCTACGATTTCTGGCATCTGAAGGGATTTGAAAAATATGCAATTCCTCAGATTATGGTTTGCGACGGCCCTCACGGTCTGCGCAAAAAGAACTACGAGAAAAGCGGCAACAGCCTGAGCAACTCAGTTCCCGCCGTCTGCTTCCCCACCGCCGTTACAACAGCTTGCTCCTGGGATCCCGACCTTCTTTATAAAATGGGTCAGGCTTTGGGTAACAAGTGCCTTGCCGAAGAAGTCGGCGTTCTTCTCGGCCCCGGCATCAATATGAAGCGTTCACCCCTCTGCGGCAGAAACTTTGAGTATTTCTCTGAAGATCCCGTTCTTGCAGGTGAGCTTGCCGCCGGCCTTATTCAGGGCGTTCAGTCAAAGGGTGTCGGCACATCTCTCAAGCATTTCTGCGCAAACAATCAGGAAACACGCCGCATGACAGGCGACAGCGTTGTTGACGAAAGAACACTGCGCGAAATTTATCTCACAGGCTTTGAAATTGCCGTCAAGAAGGCAAAGCCCTGGACGGTTATGAATTCTTACAACAAAATCAACGGCGACCACGGTGCCGAAAATAAGCACACACAGATTGAAATTCTTCGCGATGAGTGGGGCTTTGACGGCGTTGTTGTCAGCGACTGGGGCGCAGTTAACCAGCGTGTAAAGGGTCTTGCAAACGGCAACGACCTTGAAATGCCCTCATCCTCCGGCGCCGGCTCAAAGAAGATTGTTGATGCAATCCGTAACGGCGAGCTTGACGAGGCTGTTCTTGACGAAAGAGCAGGCAATGTTCTCAATCTCATCAAAAAGGCCGCTGAAGGTGCAAAGCCCGGCTTTAAATATGACGAAGCGGCTGACCACGATTTTGCAAGAAAGATTGCCGGCGAGTCAATGGTGCTTCTCAAGAATGACGGTATTCTTCCCCTTGCAAGCGGACTTAAAGTTGCCGTTATCGGCGACCTTGCCGCAAAGCCCAGATATCAGGGCGCAGGCAGCTCCATCATCAACCCCACAAAGCTTGACAATGCACTTGAGCAGCTCAAGCTTGCAGGCGTAAACTGCACCTATGCTCAGGGCTACGAGCGCTCCGTTTCCAAGACGAAGAAGAATCCCCAGCACCTCGCAGAGGCTGTTGAGGTTGCAAAGGCGGCAGATGTTGCACTTCTCTTCATCGGTCTGACAGAAGACTTTGAATCAGAAGGCTTTGACCGTTCACATATGGAGCTTCCCGAGGCTCACAACAAGCTTGTTGAAGCTGTTCTTGCCGTTAACAAGAACGTTGTCATTGTTCTTGCAGGCGGTTCACCCGTCGAAATGCCTTGGGCAGACGGCGTAAAGGCAATTCTCAACTCTTATCTCGGCGGTCAGGCAGGTGCAGGCGCAGTTGCCGATATTCTTACCGGTAAGGTAAATCCCTGCGGTAAGCTTGCCGAAACCTATCCGCTTTGCCTTAACTGCACACCCAGCAAGAATAACTTCCCCGGTAACCCCGCAACCGTTGAATACAGAGAAAGCATTTACATCGGTTACAGATATTACGATAAAATCAACAAGGAAGTCCGTTTCCCCTTCGGCTTCGGTCTTTCCTACACAACCTTTGAGTATTCCGCACTTACCCTTGACAAGAGCGCAATGGATGAAAACGATACTCTTACAGTTAAATTCAACATCAAGAACACCGGTAACGTTGCAGGCTATGAAATTGCTCAGGTCTATGTTGCCGACAAAGAAAGCACAATCTTCCGCCCCGTCAAAGAGCTCAAGGGCTTCAAGAAGGTATGGCTTGAGGCAGGCGAAACCAAGGAAGTTTCTGTTGAGCTTTCAAGAAGAGCATTCGCATTCTACAACACAAAGCTCAATGACTGGAGCGTTGAAAGCGGCGAGTTTGACATTCTTGTCGGTGCTTCCAGCCGTGACATCAAGCTTTGCGCAACCGTTAACGTAACCTCTGCACTCAGTGCGGCAGATATCCCCGATTATTCACAGAGTGCACCTCTTTATTACACGGGCGAAGTCACCAACGTTCCGGATGACCAGTTCGCAACCGTTCTCGGTCGCGAAATTCCGCCCGCATTCCCCGACGCAACAAAACCCATCACAATCACCGACAACTTTGAAAACTGCCAGCGCACAAAGACCGGCAAACGTCTTTACAACATCATCACAAAGGCAATCGGTCTGTTCACAAGCGGCCCCGGTCAGGGATTTGCACTTGCGATTGCAACCCAGACTCCCTTCCGCGACTTCATTTCAATGAGCGGCGGCGTTTTCAGCGAGGATATGGCTCAGGGTCTGTGCAACGCAATCAACGGCGAAAAGCACGGCTGGAGCAAGATTCTTAAGGGTATTCCCTCGGCAATCACAAAGATTGGTCCGCTTCTCAAGAATATCTAAAATTTTATTGTCGGAGGTTTTTTCAAAATGAAAAAATCAGCATTTGTTAAAATTTTCTGTGTTCTTCTCAGCATTGTTCTTGCCGTTGCCGCAATTCCCGTTGCGGTTTCGGCAAGCAGCTCTGAGATAAGATTTGATATCATCAGCGACATTCATTATTATGGCAATCAGTTAAAGGGCGAAGAGGGAAATCAGGCATGGATTGACTTTATTGAAGGCTCAACCCGTCAGTTTGACCTTGAAGATGCCCTGCTTGATGCGGCTCTCACATCCTTTATGTTAAAGGATGCCAAGAATAAGCCCGATTACCTGCTTATTCCCGGTGACCTTACAAAAGACGGTGAGCTTCAGAGTCACATTGAGCTTGCCGAAAAGCTTGAGGCTTTCGAAAAAGAAAGCGGCATTGAAATTTTTGTTATCAACGGTAACCACGACATCAACAACAGTAATGCTGTAACCTTTGAAAACGGTGTCAAGGAGCCTGCAACAAAGACAACCCCCGAGGATTTCCGCAGAATTTATGCAAATCTAGGCTATGACCACGCAACGGCACACTTCGTGCCTGTCGAGGGCAACAAGGGCGGCATGCTTTCTTATGCCGTTGAGCTTGACGGCTATTATGTTATTGCTGTTGACTCCTGCCAGTATTCCGAGGATAACGGCGCTGAGGGCGACGAGCATCTGACCGACGGAAAAATCGGCGATGACCTTCTTGCCTGGGTTGTTGAACAGGCAAATTATGCAAGAGAAAAGGGCCTTACCGTTGTCGGCTTACAGCACCACAACCTCATTCCTCACATGGAAATCGAAGAGGCTACAATCTGGGCATTCGTTGTTGAGGATTGGCAGAGAATTGCCGAGGCTTATGCCGATGCAGGCATTCACTTTGTCTTCACCGGCCATTTCCATTCTCAGGATATTGTCTCTCACACATCTGACAAGGGCGAAACTGTCAGCGACATTATGACAGCAAGCCTTACAGGCTTCCCCAACCTTTTCAGAACGGTTGATTTTGCAACCGATTCTCAGGGTAAGGTAACCGCTGACATCAAGAGCTTTGACGTTGACACAGACAAGCAGATTGTCTGCGGAGACAGAGCTTTTGAAAAACCCTTCAAATATTCTTATTCGTTCTTCAAAACTTACAGCGAAGACGGTGCAAGAGGCTTTGCTTTTAATGCCGTTATGGGTCTTATTGATGACTATCTGCCCCAGATTCAGGCTGCAGGCGGTCTTTACAATTTCCTTGTTGCAAACGGAATTGACCTTGAGCAGATTATTATTGATGCTCTCGGCACAAACGGTCTTGAAATCGGCCCGATTGAAATTCTGACCGTCAGACAGAATCTCGGCAGCTTCATAAGGGAACTTTGCGGTCAGGTTGACGAGCTTCTTATCAACGACATTGATGCAACCAAGGCTTTTATTGAAGAAATTCTTTCAAAGCTGCTTGATTTCCGGGTCAGCGACCTTCCCGCAACCAGCCTTATTGAGCCCCTCGGACTCGGCGACCCGAACAAACCCGGCACACTTGCAGATGCGGCAAACGTTGTTATGTTCAGTATGTTCAGCGGTAACGAGGATATTTCGGGCGATGAATTTATGCTCGATGTGCTTGACGGCTTTGAAAACGGTGACACGGCAGAAAGATTTTTCAATGTTCTGTTTGACGTTGTCGTAAACGACCTTGCACAGGAGAAAATTCTGAGCGGCCTTGACCTCAACCTCGGCGCACTCTTCCCCAAGGGCGCACCTCTTTTCATCACGGGTCAAGTCATCAATGCACTTTTCAGCGTAATTTTCGGCGGTGATACAAGCCTGCTTAACATTGTTAACTCCGTGCTTGCAATTCCGTTTGTTCCCGACGAATATTCATCCATAAACGCTATTATCGACCACCTCAAGGAAGAATACATCACCCGGAGCCAGTACGAAGCCTGGGGTCACACAATTGCCTGGATGGTCGGCACAATGGTCTTTGACGAAAACCCAGAAAAGGGCAAAGACTGCAACACAAAAATCGTTTATGACGGTCCTGTTGAGGTTATTCCCACGGTTGAAGATTTGCGCTTACCTGCTCACGTTGTAACAAACCTCGGCGAGGATTCGACAACAAGCTGGAATGTCAACTGGTACACAAAACACGGTGTAAACGGTACGGATATCCAGATTATTCCTTACAGCGAAAATCCCGATTTTGAAAATACCGAAAGCATTGACACAATCACCGTTTCGGCAAGCACCGAGAAGTGCAGACGCGAATATCCCGGTGCAGACCTCGGTATTTTGGCGCTTCTCAACTATCCCAAGGAGTATGTCCACCACAACATCACCCTGACAAACCTCACACCCGGCACAAAGTACAGCTACCGTATCGGCGATGCTTCCCTCGGCTGGTGGAGCGAGGCAGGTGTTATTGAAACATCCGCAGGTGAGGACGGCTTCAATTTTGTTTTCCTCAGCGATATGCAGGCACAGAATGAGAAGCAGTACAAGACCTTTGTCAACGTTGTCAACACTGCAATGGATAAATATCCCGACACAAAATTCATTGTGTCAGCAGGTGATAATGTTGACTATGGTGAAAACTTCAAACTCTGGGGCTATCTGTTTGACGGCCTTCAGGATGTTTTCCTTGATGTTGCGTTTATGCCCACAACGGGTAACCACGAGGATGAAGGCGCTGTTTTTGATCAGGCGTTCAACATTCCTTATGCAGCCGACAGACAGGACAGCGGTATTTACTATTCTTACGATTACAACGGTGTTCATTTCATTCACCTTAACACCAACGATATCGTTGACGACAAGTTGAGCGATGAACAGCTTGAGTGGCTTAAGGCTGATGCAAAAGCAAGCGATGCAGATTGGAAGATTGTTGTTCTGCACAAGGCACTTTATTCCAACGGCTCACACTATGATGACGGTGACGTTGTCGGTATGAGAGCACAGCTTTCCGCACTTTTGCCTTATCTCGGTATTGACCTCGTTCTCCAGGGGCACGACCACGTTTACCTGAGAACAGACGTTATGAACGCAAACCTTGTTTCTTACACAAAGACTCAGACGGTTACACATAACGGTCAGGATTATGAGTGCAAAATGTCCCCCAACGGAACGATTTACACAATTCCTGCTTGCGCGGGTGTCAAGCTTTACAAAACAAAGGACACAGCCGCAACCGACGAACTCTTCCCCAGAGCAGAGAGCATTGTTGACGTTGAGAATCCTGTATTCACAGCAATAACCGTTGACGGAAACAGACTTTATTATGATGCATACACCGTAACCGGTGAAAACAAAGCAGAACGCATTGACTCTTTTGCAATCGAAAAAGACCTTGATGCTGCTCCCGCTTACGACAGTGTATTTTCGGGCATTGCGGAGTTCATTTTAGCAAACGTTGACTTTACCGTCATCTGGGAGCTTTTCGTTAAGATTTTCCCGTTTTATTCAAAAATCGCGTAACCCAATATAAAACAAGGCCGGATGTTCATAACGGACATCCGGCTGATTTTATAATAAAAAAAGAGGCAACACGGAAATGTTACCTCTTTCATAATTTTGTCAGAATTGCTCCTGATTGTCGGGGGTATAAGCTGTTGTGGTGTCGGTTGATGTCGGTGCGGTGGGTACCGGTATTGACGGGATTGTCGGGTCGAAAACCGAATCGGTTGTTGTGTCGCTTTCGCCCGAATCGGTTGACGTTGTATCGTCATACTCGGTGGTTGTGCTTGTTAACCACGACGGCCAGTCGATAATGTGGTCGCGCGTTGAGGAGGTTGATGAGTCGCCTTCCCATTGCGGATAGGTCGTATCTTCCGAGGAGTAGTAATTACCCGTGGTGCTGTAGTTAGAAGTGGTGTAACCGTTCGGAGATTTTGAAACGACCATATCAAGAGCTGATTTATGATTGTTTTCGTCAATAACAATGTTTGTCGTGCCGTAAAGTGCGGTCTGCAGGTTGCGTGCGGAAACGGGGTAGTCAACAACCCAGACAAACAAATTGGGATATGACCAGGTTGAAATATAAACGCCTGCGCACAGGTTGTCGTTGGGCTCAACGCCTTTTGTAATTTTAAAATTCATCCAACCCTGCGTAAGTGCCTGTGTGCCGAGAGAAACAATTTCCGAGCTGCGGTAATTTGTTGAAATGTAGGGCAGAATTTCGTCAAGCATATTGTCAAGCTGACCGAGACTTGCGCTCTTTGTTTTGCGGATAAGTGACTCAATCAGGCAACGCTGACGGCGTGTTCGTTCAACCTCGCTGTCAAGCTTTCTGATTCGTGCATAAACAAGAGCGTGTGTGCCGTCGAGCAAAACAGCGTCGCCGCTTGTGAAATCGTTGTGGCGCGTTGTGCGGTTCATATAGCGTGCTTCGGTGGGGGTAATCGGCACCTCGACGCCGCCGAGAAGGTCAATTACTTTTACGAAAGATTGGAAATCAATTGAAACATAGTGGTCGATTGTAATTTTATAGTTGTTTTCGATTGTTTCAATCAGAGTGAGCGGACCGCCCCAGGAATAGGAGTGGTTCAGCTTGTCATAACGGATGTCTCCGTCAATATTCATATAAGTGTAAGAGTCACGCATAAAAGAGGTTATCGTGATTGTCTGAGCTTTCTTGTTGAGCGAAACAAGCATCATCGTGTCGGAAAGACCTTCGTTTTCGCCGAGCAGCAACACATTGATAACGTTTTTGCTTTTGAGTTTTTCGCCGCCGTTGGTTGCCCACTGTTGCAGAATGCCTTTGAGTGTGCTTGCATCAACGTCATACTGCTTTTGGAAATTCTCAAGACCTTCGTCATCAATTTCTTCCTCAAAGGTGAGGTGAGACTTGTCAAAATTAATGCCGTCATCAAAGTCAATAAGACCGACTTTACTGAACATATAAATGCCGCCGGAAAGGGCAAGAGTTGCAAAAATTGCAACAAAAACACCCAAAGCAATTGCAATTTTCATGTTTTGCTTTTTGTTGCGGTAAAGAAAGGGCTTGAGTTTGTATTTTTTAAAATGTGCCCATTTGTTTTTGAAGCCGCGGGGCGCACTGTGACTTAGTACATCCTGATATTTACTTTTTTGGTTTTCATCTTTTTTCTTTCCCAAATTCATCACCCGACAGTGTTATGCTACGTTTATTATAGCAAATAATAACACAAAAAAATCAATAATTTGTAAATATATTAAAAATTTTAAATAAAAAAGCGGAGATTTTTCACTCCGCTTTTCAACTTATTTATTGGTTTCGATTTTTCCGTAAAGTGAAGCGGAGGCAGAATCTGAACGGGGAGGTCTTGAGGGCTGAGAAACGGAAGAGTTGCGGTTATTTTTGTTGAATCCGTTGTCGCGGCGACCTCTGTTGCCGTTGTAACCGCCTTTTCGGTTGCCGTAGCCGTTTGTGGGCTTGAAGCCTTCTTCAAGTGTGATTACAACCTTGCGGTCGCCGTCGCTGCCGACGGAGTGAGAAGAAACGCCTTCAATTTCCTGAATGGCTGTGTGTATAATTCTGCGCTCGTAAGGGTTCATGGGGTCAAGCACAACGTTTCTGCCGTATTTCTTGACCCTTGCGGCATTCTTGCGGGCAAGTGCACGAAGAGTGTTTTCTCTTTTTTCGCGATAGTCGCCGATGTTGAGAGAAACTCTTTTGTAACCCTCTGTGCCTTTGTTAAGAACAAGGCGAACAAGGTACTGAATGGCGTCAAGTGTTTCGCCGCGTCTGCCGATTATCGAGCCGTAATCTTCTTCGCAGGTAAGGTTGATGCGGATATCCTCATCATCCTCTTCAAAAGTAATTTCAATGTTTTCGTTACCGAGGCTTGCAAGGATTGTACGCAGATACTGTTCTGCTTTTTCAAAGGGGGACTCGGGGATTTCGATGGAAGCCTTGATTTTAGCGGGTGAACCGCCAAAAAGACCGAGAACCTTTGCCTTGGGCATTTCGATAACTTCATATTTTATATCGGCATCTTCCGAAACACCAAGAGCTGCGGGAGCAGCCGCCTTGGCCTCGTCAATGGAAGCGCCGGTGACGATTACTTCTTTAGTCAATAAATTCACCACCAAAAATTATTAGGGCGGGTCCGATTATTTGGAGTCCCTGTTTTTGTTTGCCGCAACACGCTTGAGATTGTTCTCTCTGGAGCGGCGCTGGATGGTTTCCTCAATCATAAGCTTGGAAATCATCTTTCTCGGGCTGTGAGTGTAGTTGAGAATAACAAGTGTGAGAAGAGAGAAAACACTTGATGCAATCCAGTAAATACCAATGCCGGCAGGGAAATTAAGAACGAAATAAAGAGAAAACAGCGGCATACCGAACGTCATACAGCCCATGCTCGGATTTTTAGCCATGGTAGGATTGCTTTGTTTTTGTTTAAGCATTGAAAATACGCCCGATGCAAGGGAAGAGGCGAAAGAAAGCACCGGAATTGCCCAGATAGCTCCGAAGGGGCTTCCCCAGGGGACATCACCCAAGGAAAACAGACCGAAAAAGTCAAAGTTTACACTCTTGATAAGTGCATAAACACTTTCAGGAACACGGTCGGCGACAGCGGCGTAAACCTGGTCAATGTTCTGAATTATCATAAGCTCTTCAAGTCTTGCATTTTTGCCGGTGAGAGTAAGTGTGGCAAGACCTTCTTTGAGAATGGCAATAACGCTGTCATCAACCATAAGGAAGTTGCTCAACGGGTAATAAATTACACCGATAAGACCGAACATAACGGGAAACTGAATGAGCATGGGAAGGCAACCCATATTAAAGGGGCTCTGACCTTCACGCTGATAAAGTGCCTGAGTTTCCTCTTGGATTTTTTGCTGATTGCCCGCATATTTTTCCTGAATACGGCGAAGCTTGGGCTGAAGGCGCATGGTTTTCGCAGTGCTTTTCTGCTGACTGATTGATGAAGGCACAAGAATGAGCCTTGCAATCAAAGTCAGAATTACGATTGCAACGGCGTAGTTGTCAACAAATTCATAAATGAATCTGAGAACGTAACCGAAAGGTACGCCGAGAACCGAATAAATGAATTCAAACATTTACTTGTCCTCCGAATCAGAGTGGTTTTTCTTTGGCGGAACGGGGTCGTAGCCGCCGGGGAAGAGGACGTTGCATCTCAAAAGTCTTGCAACAGCAAGCAGACATCCGCGAAACACACCGTGAACCTCGATTGCCTCAAGGGCATACTGCGAGCAGGTGGGGTAATACCTGCACATGGGCGGAAAGTGAGGCGAAATCCGTTTACGATAAAAACGGATTGCCTTTAGCAGAAAGTTTTTCATAATTTACCGTTTGCCTGGAAAACAGGTCATCAAATCACACCAAGCTCTTTGAGCTGGCGGAGCATAATGCGGCTGATGTCGGTGCTCTTGAGATTTTTTGTCTTAAATCTTGCAACGAACACAATGTCATAACCGGGCGCACAGAGAGGCGCAAGCGACAAAAACGCGGCACGGATAATGCGGCGGCAACGGTTGCGTTGCACGGCATTGCCGAGCTTTTTGCTTGCGGTTATCCCTATACGGCAAAGACCTGCGCGGTTCTTAACAATGTAGGTAACCAACGCAGGATCGGTTTTTACTTTACCGCGCTTGTAGGCGCGGTTAAATTCATAATTTTGATTTAAGGTAATAAGATCAGGCAACGCCATCAATCCAAATCCGACCGACAGGTCAATTAATAAGTAAGCTGCTTTCTGCCTTTAGCTCTGCGGCGAGCAAGAACCTTGCGGCCGTTTCTGTCAGCCATTCTCTTGCGGAAACCGTGCTCCATCTTGCGATGACGCTTTTTGGGCTGATATGTCCTTTTCATTGTTCTGACCTCCGTTTCAATTTTTATATTCCAACAACAATAATCGCAAACCAAACTAACAGTGACGAAAATTGATGCGGTAAGCATGACAACAAAGGGGTTAAACCCCTGCGAATGCCTATTATATAACAGCTTTTGCAATTATGTCAACTGTTTTTTCATAACTTTTAAATATTTTTATTATAATATATAGCGAAAAACTTTCAGAAAAGAAAAAAAGGCGCTCAATGTGAACGCCCTTTGTATTCAATCAGTCAAGCTTTGCCTTGAGGTAGTTGTCATAGAAGTCTTTAACGCCTGCGTAGAAATCGTCAACGCTGCCGTCGTTCTTCATAACATAGTCAGCCATCTTTTCGCTTTCGCTGGTGTGGAAAATCTCTTCTTCGTGAAGGTCATTTTCGCGAAGCTTTTCAATGCTCTTGCCGTCACGCTCAGAG
Source organism: Acutalibacteraceae bacterium (assembly GCA_045592705.1). GTDB lineage: Bacteria > Bacillota > Clostridia > Oscillospirales > Acutalibacteraceae > CAG-177. The sequence goes on from JAZNVG010000027.1 coordinate 33,049, forward strand.
CCGCGTGCAAGCATTCTCTGATAACGAACCTCGTCGTCGCTGATAACAACGTCAACAAGAACAAACTTGTCACCGAAAGCCTTTTTGAAAACCTCAATGTCAGAGGGAGGACGGATGCCGGAAACAAGGAAATTGGGGCTGTCGGATTCCTTGATTTTCTTGACAATCATTTCGGGGAAGAAGGTCTGACCGTTTTCGGACATATACTTCTTTGAGGTTGCGTGAAGGTTGTCACGGGTAAGCTCAAGGCCGTCTTTTGCGGCAAGCTCTCTGACAACGTCACCGATGGAAATCATAGGAAAGTCATAAGTTTTTGCTACATATTCAAGAAAGAAATCTTTGCCAGTACCGTTTTTGCCAACTGCTGCAAGTACCATAATATTTACCTCCGTTTTTAATATCTGTATAAGTTTACATTAAATAATGCGGTTTGTCAATATCAATCAAGGCGCACTTCCTTGCCCGTTTTTGCCGACTCATAAATTGCGCACAGAATTTTTATGAGGTCAATGCCCTGCTGTGGCACAAAAATCGGGTCAGCTTTGCCTTCAAGGACATCAATGAAGTGTGAAATGTTTCTGCGGTGACCGTCAAAAGTGAAACCTGACGGGATTTTTTTGTTGACATTTTTGCCGTTTTCCTCTGTGAAAATCTTTGCTTTTCCGTTTTTCCAGAAAAGACCGGCCTGTGTACCGCGAAGCTCAACAAAGCGGTATTCCTTAAGAATATTTGATGCCCAGGAAAATTCAATCTGAAGCACGGCACCGTTTTCAAAGCGGATAAGACCCATTGCAAGGTCTTCAACGTCAAAAGTGCCGCCCTCAACCTTGTCGCCGAACATTGAGTTCTTGGAGTCGCTTGAATCGCTGTCGGCAAATTTGCAGAAGGTGTTGCCGCTGACACTGACGGGCTTGGGGTTGCCCATAAGCCAGACCGCAAGGTCAATCATATGAACACCAAGGTCAATAAGCGGACCGCCGCCTGACATTGCTTTTGTGGTGAACCAGCCGCCTTTTCCGGGGATGCCTCTGCGGCGCACCCAGCCGCATCGTGCGGCATAAACCTCGCCGAATCCGCCCTTGTCGGACATTTCTTTGAGCCTCATTGATGCAGGCAGATAACGGTTGTTGCGGATTATCATCAACGTTTTGCCTGCCTTGTCGGCGGCGGCTTTCATCTTGAGAGCCTCATCAACGTTGATTGCATCCGGCTTTTCGCAAAGCACGTGCTTGCCTGCCTCAAGCGCCTCGACGGCAATGATTGAATGAAGATAGTTGGGTGTGCAGATTTCAATGTAATCAATGCTTTCGTCCTTTAAAACTTCTTTATAATCCTTATAAACTTTGGCATTGGGAAACTGTTTGAGATATTTTTCGGCTCTGCCGTCAACGATGTCGCAAAGTGCAACAACCTCGGAACGCTTTTCAACGCGATAAGCGGGGAAATGTGCTGTTCTTGCGATGCCGCCGCAACCGATGATGCCGACCTTGAATTTTGCCATAATACCACTCCTGCAAATTATTTAAGTAACACTCCGCCGCGCCGTGCAGGCGGAGTATCTTGTCTCGGATTATTTGTTTTCGCTTTCCTGCTTTTCAAGCTTTTCGCGCAAGATGTCATAAACCTCCTGCGGAATGTCGGGGTTGCCCTTTGAATAGCCGGGAACAAGCATATCACCGGCTTTTGCGGGGTTGGTGCAAAGGGTGTCGTTGCGCCATTTTTCGCGCTCGTCCGCGTTCCTGAGGTTGGGGATGTCCATAGGCTTTCCGCCCTCTAAAACGGAACGGTAAGCAAACATACCGGGCAGGAACATATCAAGAGCCTCAAAAACATCAATCGTGTCGGCAGCGGGGTTGCCGTAAAGCTTCTCAACAAAATTATACATTGTATAGAAGTCGGAACCGCCGTGACCCCATTCCTCCGAAAGATAGCTCAGACGGTCATCTGTTGAGGTGAGAACGCTCTTTGAATCGTTCGCCCCTTCCGTTTCGTCACAGTTGACATAAAGGGTGCCGACACCGCCTGCCTCTGCGTCCTCGCGGGAGCTTTCCATACGTCCTTTTGAACCGTAAATTGAGTACCAGATGGAGTTTTTGGAAGGGCCTACACCGTGGATACTCTTGAGAATTGCACCGTTTTCGAGCGTGATGATTTCAACGCCGATGGGGCCGGCTTTTGCACCCATTCTGTGCATTCTTGCATTGAACGGAGCTTCAAAACCGGTGACTTTTACGGGGCGCATACCCGTGATATGAATGAGCGGACCGATTGAATGTGTGCAGTAATAACAGGCATGCATTGTGTTGCGCCAGTGGTCGGGATTTGCTCTTGTATAGCCGTGCCAGCCGGGCTCGCAGTTGTGCATATATTCGCCTTCGCCGTATTCGAATTCGCCGAGTTTGCCTTCCTGATAAAGCTGACGCATCTTTTTGGGTGCGGGCATATAGCAGTAGTTTTCGGCATAGGCGTAAAGCTTGCCGCTTCTTTCGATTGCTTCGATAAGTTCAACGGCTTCTTTCATTGTTTCGACGGGAAGAACCTCGCTGATAACGTTGAAACCTGCATCAAGGCACTTAATGGCAAAGGGAACGTGGTCATTTGCGAAGTTTGCAAGCACCACGGCATCCATATCATGCTTTAAAAATTCGTCAAAATCGTTATAGAAAGTAATGCTTTCTGTGCCGTATGTTTCTTTCGCTTTGTCAAGAGAAGGCCGGAAATTGTCGCAGATTGCAACAAGCTCTGCATTTTTGGCTTTTACGCAGTAATCCATCATAGTTCTGCCACGGCCTGCGCCGAGAACACCGATGCGTTTCTTTTCGCGCTTGTTGAGTGTGCGGCAGAAAGAGCAATCCTCGTTAACCATATCAACGCTGTCAATGTTATATTCGGTGATTACCGCTTCCCAGCGGTCTTTCATACCGACATCGTATTCGACGGGAACGAAGCCCGAGGAAAGGTAGCTTTTGACCGCACCCTTGCGCCACTCATCCGTGGTGAGGAAGATGTAATCAACATCCTGTGCGGCAAGCTTTTTGATTGCAACGTTGTTGAGATATTTGCCGAGACCCTTGCCGCGGAATTCGGTTTTCATTCCGACCATATGAAGCTCGCCACAGTTTTTGTCGGGGTGGAAAATACCCGTTGCGGTGGCAACGTGCTCGCCTTTATAATCAAGGAAAAATACGTCTGTTTCAAGATTTACGTTGGTGCGGTTTGTGAGACGTCTGTCAAAGGTATCCTCGTCAGCCTCGTCATCGACAAGACCGTTTTTGCAGCATTCGCACCAGTCGAGCTTTTCGCTTTCCTTTGTATATTGTGAAAACGAATATCCCTCGGGCAATTCAAGTTCGGGGATGGGGGTGCCTTTGAGCCAATACATTTTTAACTGTGCCATAAAAAACTCCTTATAATACGTCAAAAGTTGCTGTGGGGTATTCTCCGTTGAGGTGGGAATGGTCGTTTAAGTAACAAAGGGCAATGTCGGCAAAAGGACCCGTACCCTCTTTATAAAATACGATTTTTGTAACGCAGGCATTGCAGAAGCCCGGGTCAAAAGCCTGCTTCCAATCAAGTCCGAGCAAAGCAAAATAAAGATATGTATTAATTGCGGCATGAGCGGCAATAAGCACCTTTTCGCCTTTATTAAAACGCGCGCGCAGGTACTTTACAACATCACACGCGCGTGCGTACCTTGTTTCATCGCAGTCATTGTCGCCCTTTGTGACAATGAATCTTTCGTAACCCTCGGTGCCCTCTGCCGCAACGGCACAGCCGCCGAGAAAATCGTTGATTTCATCAATTGTCTTGCCCTTGTATTCGTTTTTGATGCCGCACTCGGTGAGCAGGGGGTGTATTTCAACCTTTTTCGCTCCGTTTTCGGGTTGCCTTGTTGCAACGGCGGCGGCGGTGGCGGCGGCGCGTTTCATTCCGCTTGCCAGAATGTGGTCAAGTGCAAGGCGCGAAAAATGCTCACCAAGCAGCCTCACCTGATTTTCGCCGACCGGTGAAAGAACGCAGTCTTCGTGGCTTTCAAGCTCATCGTCGGTCACACCGCCGACATTGCCCAGCGACTGACCGTGGCGCACCAGATAAAGCTCAAGCTCAATTACGGGCTCTTTTTTATTTGCCATATAAGCCTCCTGTATAAATAACCCGACTGTGTGAAACAGTCGGGCGGAATGTTATGCTATACGGTGACCGTCCTTGAGTTTAACCTTGCCAATGAAAGGTATTTTAAGAAAACCGGTAACGATATCGTCTTCAAAAGTGACGCAAAGGTCGATATCCTTATTGGGAAGAAGGGAGGTCTGGACAACGGCATTTATGGTGTCACCGTCTTCTTCAACGGAAATAATGGTGATGTCAGGGATGTCAACGCCGGGGACATTGAGGTCAAAAGCATATTGACCGTTTTCTTCAAAAATTTTAATTTCAGCGGGACCTTTGAAAAACATTGTGTCAACGCGGCAGCCCCAGGTACCTAATCCTATCATAGTAAATCTCCTTTCGGTGTTCCATTATTTAAATGTATTTTAGCATAACCTTTATAAATATTTCAATAGATATAAAAATAAAATTAAAAAATGAGTGTTTTGTGTTGCATTTAAAGTCAAAAACTTATATAATAATGTTTCGCGAATAAAATATTTTACTTTCAGTTAAAATAAAAATAAATGGAATTTTTTTGAAAAAGCGTTAAAATACACCGCAACGACATATAAAATGCCCGTTTCCAAGCACATTATATGGTATATTTTGTGCTGTTAGAGCACATTATGTGCAAAATGTACAAAACAAGGGCAAAATCATGTGAGCTGTTTGACTCAAAAGGCTTGATTCTGCGTTGTTTTCGCCGTTTTTCGGACTGTCAAAAAAATTTAAAATTTTTTCAAAAAAAGCTTGCATTTTTAAAAACATTATGTTATTATACATAAGCGCGCGTTTGGTCTAAAGGGTGAATTATGCTCAAAACCGGCCGTAAACGTGCAAATGATATGCGTTGACGCGGGAGGTGGCCGTCCTTCGAGACGGGGAATTTCCGCCGAGTATGTCCGATTTTAAACCGGGCGAAACTGTGTTGGTTCGTTCCTGCCGTTCCCGGGCAGGATGACGACTTACACAGGTGCAATCAGCAAAACTTTCCCGGAACGTGTTTTCCGGCTTTTTTAAGCGGAAGGGTTGAAACACGCGGGTCAGTTTAAACTTTTTTGCAGCGTGCCCGCCAATTTTTAAGGAGGCGTTTTCACATGGCAGTTAAGGGAAAAATCAGAATCAGACTCAAGGGCTATGATCACAACCTTGTTGACAAGGCAGCAGAAAAGATCGTAGAAACCGCAAAGAGAACAAACGCACAGGTTTCCGGTCCCGTTCCGCTCCCCACCGAAAAAGAGGTTGTTACAATCCTTCGTGCGGTTCACAAGTACAAGGACAGCCGCGAACAGTTTGAGCAGCGCACACACAAAAGGCTTATCGACATTATCAGACCTTCTGCAAAGACAGTTGAGGCTCTGACAGGTCTTGAGCTTCCCGCAGGCGTAGAAATCGAAATTAAGCTTTAATTCACGATTATCTGCTAATGCAGGTCAAGTTGGCGAAAGTCAACCAATAACCTAAAGGAGGAAAGCATTAAAATGCAAAAGGCAATCATCGGCAAGAAAATCGGTATGACACAGATTTTCGACGCAAAGGGCAACGTTGTTCCTGTAACAGTTGTTGAAGCAGGCCCCTGCAACGTTGTTATGAAGAAGACAGTTGAGAACGACGGCTACGAAGCAATTCAGCTCGGCTTCGGTGATGTTAAGGCTCAGCGCGTTAACAAACCCATGAAGGGTCACTTCGCAAAGGCTGACGTCGCTCCCAAGAAAACTCTCAAAGAGTTCAAGCTCGACGACATGAACAGTGTCAACGTCGGCGACACAATCAAGGCTGACATCTTTGCAGCAGGCGACAAAGTTGACGTTGCCGGCACAAGCAAGGGTAAAGGCACAGCGGGCTCCATTAAGAGATGGAACTTCGCAAGACTCAAGGAATCTCACGGTACAGGTCCTGTTGCAAGACATGCCGGTTCACTCGGCGCTTGCTCCGATCCCTCAAGAGTTTACAAGGGAAAGAAACTTGCAGGTCACCTCGGTCACGAAAGAGTCACAATCCAGAATCTTGACATCGTCAAGGTTGATGCTGAGAACAACCTCATCGCCATCAAGGGCGCCATCCCCGGCCCCAAGGGCGGCATCGTTCTCATCAGAGATACAGTTAAGAAAGCGTAAGAGAGGAGTAGAAAATAATGCCTAACGTATCAGTATTTGACATGAACGGTAAAAAGCTTGATACAATCGAGCTTGCAGAAAGCATTTTCGGAATCGAACCCAGCATTCCCGCAATGCACCTCTGCGTAGTCAGCTATCTGGCTAACCAGCGTCAGGGCACACAGTCTACCCTTACGCGTTCAGAAGTCAGCGGCGGCGGCAAGAAGCCTTGGCGCCAGAAGGGCACCGGCCGCGCAAGACAGGGCTCAACAAGAGCTCCCCAGTGGTATCACGGCGGCATCGCTCACGGTCCCAAGCCCCGCGATTATCAGAAATCAGTCAACAAGAAGGTCAGACGCCTTGCAATGAAGTCAGCTCTTTCCGCAAAAGTTGCAGATAACGAGCTCATCGTTCTTGACAGCCTCAAGCTCGACGCTATCAAGACAAAGGAAATGGCAAAGGTTGTCAACGCTCTTGAAACCGGCAAGAAGACACTCTTCGTTCTTCCCGAAAAGAACGACGTCATCTACAGAAGCGCACGCAACATCGCCGGCGTAAAGACAACTCTTGTTACAACACTCAATGTTTACGATATCCTCAACTGCGACACAGTCGTTATCCTTAAGGATGCCGTAAGCAAGATCGAGGAGGTTTACGCATGAGTAGATTAGCACAGGATATTATCCTCCGCCCCATCATCACCGAGGCAAGCATGGACGGCATCGCCGACAAGAAGTACACCTTCGCAGTTGCCAAGGACGCTAACAAGATTGAGATTGCAAAGGCAATCGAAGAGCTTTTCAAGGTTGAAGTTGCTAAGGTCAACACCATCAACTGCGACGGCAAGCTCCGCAGATACGGCCGTTTCGAGGGCTACACAGCTTCTTGGAAAAAGGCAATCGTTACTCTTACCGAAGACTCCAAGACAATCGAGTTCTTCGATGGTATGATGTAATATATAATTTTGTAATTAATTAAAGGAAAACCTTTTTAATCCGGCGGTAAAGTATGGAGAGTGACAAGCTCCGCAAAGCCGCTCAGAGGAGAGTGAGTAACTTGTCTATTAAGTTTTACAATCCGACAACAAACGCAAGACGTAATATGTCGGTTACTGATTATTCCGAGCTCTCAAAGGTTGCTCCCGAAAAGAGCCTTCTTGTTTCCCTCAAGAAGAACTCCGGCCGCAACAGCTACGGAAGAATCACCGTCCGCCACCGCGGCGGCGGCCAGCGCAGAAAGTATCGTATAATCGACTTCAAGCGCAATAAGTTCGACGTTCCCGCAACAGTCAAGACTGTTGAGTATGACCCCAACCGCTCAGCTTTCATCGCCCTCGTCGAGTATCAGGACGGTCAGAAGAGCTACATCATCTATCCCGACGGTCTTAAAGTCGGCGATACAGTTATCGCGGGTCCTACAGCTGATATTAAGCCCGGTAACGCACTTCCGCTTTCAAGCATCCCCGTTGGTACAGTTGTACACAACGTTGAGCTTTATCCCGGCAGAGGCGGCCAGCTCGCAAGAGCCGCAGGCAACTCCGCACAGCTCATGGCTAAGGAAGGCACACTTGCCCTTCTTCGTCTGCCTTCAGGCGAGCTTCGCAACGTTCCTGTAAACTGCATGGCAACCATTGGCCAGGTAGGTAACCTTGATCACGAAAACGTTAAAATCGGTAAAGCCGGCCGTAAGCGCCACATGGGTTGGAGACCGACCGTTCGCGGTTCCGTCATGAACCCCTGCGACCATCCTCACGGCGGTGGTGAGGGCAAGGCCCCCATCGGCAGACCCGGTCCTGTTACCCCCTGGGGCAAGCCCGCTCTCGGCCTGAAGACCAGAGCAAAGAAGAAGCAGTCCGACAAGCTTATCATCAAGCGTCGTAACGACAAGTAAGTGAAAGGAGCAGATAATAATGGGCAGAAGCGTTAAAAAAGGACCTTTCGTGCAGCCTAAACTGCTCGAGAGAGTTGTGGAAATGAACAAAACCGGCGAAAAGCAGGTTCTCAAGACCTGGAGCCGTGCTTCCACCATCTTCCCCGACTTTGTCGGTCACACATTTGCTGTTCACGACGGACGTAAGCACGTTCCCGTCTACGTTACAGAAGATATGGTCGGCCATAAGCTCGGTGAATTCGCACCCACACGTACCTACAGAGGTCATGCGGGTTCAAAAACTACAAACAACGGTAAATAAGCAGTCGAAAGGAGTGTATCACAATGTCAGAAAAAGCAATTATGGATATGCCTTCGGCAACTGCTAAGGCAACTTACATTCGTATTGCGCCTCGCAAAGTTCAGATCGTTCTCGACCTGATCCGCAATCAGCCCGCTGATAAGGCAATGGCAATTCTCAAGTACACACCCAAAGCTGCGTGTGAACCTTTGATGAAGCTGTTAAAATCAGCAATCGCTAACGCTGAAAACAACTACAACATGGACCCCAGCCGTCTTTATGTTGCAGAGTGCAGCGTAAGCCAGGGACCCACCCTCAAGCGCGTAAGACCCAGAGCGCAGGGCAGAGCGTTCCGCATTAACAAGAAAACATCCCACATCACCCTTGTTGTCAAGGAAAAAGAATAATAGAAGAGGAGGTTTAACAAATGGGGCAGAAAATTAATCCTACCGGTTTAAGAATCGGTGTTATTAAGAACTGGGAATCACGTTGGTATGCCAACGACAGCAAGTTCGGCGACACTCTTGTTGAGGATTACGAGCTTCGTGAGTACCTTCTCAAGGTTCTTGCTCCCGCAGGTGTTCCGAAGATCGAAATCGAGCGCGACGCAAAGAGAGTTTATGTAAACATTCACTGCGCAAAGCCCGGTATGGTCATCGGCAGAGGCGGCCAGGAGATTGAAAAGCTCAAGGCCATCTGCGAGAAGAAGCTGGGCGGCAAAGAGGTTTCTCTGAACATCATTGAAATCAAGCAGCCCGACCTTAACGCACAGCTTGTTGCTGAAAGCATTGCTTCTCAGCTCGAAAGAAGAATTTCTTTCCGCCGCGCTCTCAAGCAGGCTATCGGCCGCACAATGAAGCTCGGTGCAAAGGGTATCAAAACCCAGGTTTCAGGCCGTCTCGGCGGTGCTGAAATCGCAAGATCAGAAACTTACCACGAAGGTACCATCCCCCTGCAGACAATCAGAGCTGACATCGACTACGGTTTTGCTGAGGCAAAGACAACCTACGGTCGTATTGGTGTTAAGGTCTGGCTTTACAGAGGCGAGGTCCTTCACGAATCTCGCGGCGGCAACAACCGTCCCCGCAGACCCCGCAAGGAAGGAGGAGCCAGATAATGCTGTTACCTAAGCGCGTAAAGTACCGCAGAGTGCACAGAGGCCGCCTTACAGGTAAGGCCATGAGAGGCAACAAGGTTAATTACGGTGATTTCGGCCTTGTCGCTCTTGAACCTGCGTGGATTACATCAAACCAGATTGAAGCAGCCCGTATTGCGATGACAAGATGCATCAAGCGTGGCGGTAAAGTCTGGATCAAGATTTTCCCTGATAAGCCCATCACAGAGAAGCCCGCTGAAACCCGCATGGGTTCCGGTAAAGGTTCTCCCGAGTATTGGGTAGCGGTCGTCAAACCCGGCAGAGTTATGTTTGAGATCGCAGGTGTCGACAGAGAGCTTGCCCAAGAGGCTATGCGCCTTGCGGCTAACAAGCTTCCTATAAAATGTAAATTTGTAACTAAAGAAGAATTGGGTGGTGAGCAATAATGAAAGCCAGTGAAATCAGAAAACTTTCTGCAAAAGAGCTGGATGCTAAGCTTCTTGAGCTGAAAGAGGAGCTGTTTAAACTGCGCTTCCAGCAAGCCGTTAACCAGCTCGAAAACCCGATGAGAATTAGCGCCGTCAAGAAAGATATCGCTCGTATCAAGACTGTTCAGAGAGATATCGAACTCCACGGCACTAACTCGTAAGGAAAGGGAGGTTAAATGCAATGAGCGAAAGAAACCTCAGAAAGACCCGCGTTGGTATCGTTACCAGCAATAAGATGGATAAGACAGCCGTCGTTTCCGTTAAGGACAAGGTTCGTCATCCGCTTTATAAGAAAATCATCAACCGCACATACAAGCTCAAGGCACACGATGAGAACAATGAGTGCTCAATCGGTGACCGCGTACTTGTTATGGAAACCCGTCCCATGTCCAAGGACAAGAGATGGCGTATAGTCGAAATCATTGAGAAGGCAAAGTAATTTGCCAGTGTAAGGAGGAAACCACTGTGATACAGCAACAGAGTTACCTCAAGGTTGCCGATAACACCGGTGCTAAGGAAATTATGTGTATCCGAGTACTCGGCGGTTCCGGCAGGAGGTATGCCAATATTGGCGACGTCATTGTTGCTTCTGTTAAGAAAGCAGCACCCGGCGGCGTTGTTAAAAAAGGCGAAGTGGTAAAGGCGGTCGTAGTTCGTACTGCGAGCGGTCTTCGCCGTGAGGACGGCACTTACATCCGTTTCGATGAGAATGCGGCCGTCATCATTAAGGAAGATAAGAACCCCAAAGGCACTCGTATCTTTGGACCGGTTGCCCGTGAGCTCCGTGAGAAGGATTATCTTAAGATCCTCTCCCTCGCTCCCGAAGTGCTTTAATCAGGAGGTGCGATGATGAAGAATAAGGTTCATGTAAAAACCGGCGACGAAGTAGTCGTTATCAACGGTAAATGCCGTGGCCTCAGAGGCAAGGTTGTTCAGGTCAGCCCCACAGAAGGTAAGGTCATCGTTGAAGGCGTTAACATCGTCACAAAGCACGTAAAGCCCCGCAAGATGGGTGAGCCCGGCGGCCTGATTCAGGCTGAAAGTGCTCTTTATGCCGACAAAGTTCAGCTTGTTTGCCCCAAGTGCGGCAGACCCACAAGAACCGGCAAGAAAATCGACGCAAACGGCAAGAAGGTTCGCACTTGCAAAAAGAGCGACTGCCTTGCAGAATTTGAATAAGGGAGGAACATGACACATGGCAGCCAGATTAAAAGAAATGTATGTCAAAGAAGTTGCGCCTGCTCTTATGAAGAAATTTGAATATAAGAGCGTCATGCAAATCCCCAAGCTTGATAAGATTGTTATCAACGTCGGCTGCGGCGAAGCAAGAGACAACGCAAAGGTTCTCGACGCTATCGTTTCCGACCTTAAGCAGATCACAGGTCAGAAGCCTGTTCTCTGTAAGGCAAAGAAGTCCGTTGCTAACTTCAAGCTTCGTGAAGGCATGACAATCGGTGCCAAAGTTACTCTCCGCGGTGACAGAATGTATGAGTTCCTTGACAGATTCTTCAACCTTGCTCTCCCCAGAGTTCGTGACTTCAGAGGAATCAACCCCAACTCATTCGACGGCAGAGGCAACTACTCACTGGGAATTAAGGAACAGCTTATTTTCCCTGAAATCGATTACGATAAGATTGACAAGGTAAGAGGCATGGATATCTGCTTTGTCACTACATCACAGACGGATGAAGAGGCTCGCGAGCTTCTTGCTCTCATGGGCGCACCGTTTTCAAGATAAGGAGGGAATACCGTGGCAAAAACATCAATGAAAGTTAAGCAGGCCAGACCTGCAAAGTTCTCCACAAGAGCATACAACAGATGTAAGATCTGCGGAAGACCTCATGCTTATCTTCGTAAGTATGGTGTATGCCGTATCTGCTTCAGAGAGCTCGCTCACGCAGGTCAGATTCCCGGCGTCAAGAAAGCAAGTTGGTAAAGAGCAATTGCAAAGGAGGTTAACAGTATGCAAATTACTGATTCCATCGCTGATATGCTTACAAGAATCCGCAACGCTAATGCGGCAAAGCATGACACGGTGAAAGTCCCCGCATCCAACATGAAGAAGGCGATTGCTCAGATTCTTGTTGATGAGGGATACATTAAAGGTTTTACGGTTGAGGACGACGGCAAGCAGGGTATGATCGAAATCACCCTCAAGTACGGCCCCAACAAGTCTCAGGTTATCTCCGGTCTTCGCAGAGTTTCCAAGCCCGGCCTGAGAATCTACACAAATTGTGAAGATATGCCCAAGGTTATGAAGGGTATCGGCGTTGCCATCCTTTCCACATCCAAAGGCATTATGACCGACAAGGACGCACGCAAAGCCAACGTTGGCGGCGAAGTTCTTGCATTTATCTGGTAAGGAGGTGCTGTAGAATGTCTCGTATAGGCAACAAACCTATCACAATTCCCGCAGGAGTTGATGTGCAGATTGACGGCAGCACTGTTACAGTAAAGGGCCCCAAGGGCACACTTGTCAGAACTCTTCACAGCAACATCAAAATCGAAAAGGACGGCAACACAATCAACGTTACACGTCCCAACGATTCCAAAGAAAACAAATCACTTCACGGCTTGACCAGAACACTTCTCAACAACATGATTGTTGGTGTTAACGAAACCTTCAAGAAGGAACTCGAAGTTAACGGCGTCGGTTACCGTGCAGAGCTTAAGGGTAAGGACCTTGTCCTTAAAATCGGTTACTCACACGATGTCGTTATGACCCCCGGCGAAGGCATCACTGTTGAAGTTCCCGGTCCCAACAAGGTTATTGTTTCCGGTCCCGATAAGCAGAAGGTCGGACAGTTCGCCGCTGAAATTCGTGAAAAGCGTCCCCCCGAACCCTATAAGGGCAAAGGCATCAAGTACGCTGACGAAGTCATCCGCCGCAAGGAAGGTAAAGCCGGTAAGGGCGGCAAGTAAGTCTTTATTAAGGAGTGAAAAATTATGGTTAATAGACCGGACAGCAAGAAGGCAAGACTCAAGCGCCACAAGAGAGTCCGTGCAAAGGTCTCCGGCACAGCTGAGTGTCCTCGCCTTAATGTGTTCCGTTCCCTCCAGAATATCTACGCTCAGTTAATAGACGACGTTAAGGGTGTTACCCTTGTGTCTGCATCGACTGTAGAGAAGGATTTTGAGGATTACGGCGGAAACAAGTCCGCAGCCCATCAGGTGGGCAAATTGTTGGCAGAGCGTGCCGCAGATAAGGGAATAACAAACGTTGTTTTCGACCGCGGCGGCTATATCTATCACGGCCGTGTTCAGGAACTGGCCGAAGGCGCCCGTGAGGGTGGCCTCAAGTTCTAAGAAGGGGAGGAATACTTTTGGCTAAAATTGATGCATCTGCATATGAACTTACAGAACGTGTGGTAGCCATTAATCGTGTTTCCAAAACCGTTAAGGGCGGTCGTATTTTCAAGTTTGCAGCTCTCGTAGTCGTTGGTGACGGTAACGGCATCATCGGTTTCGGTCTCGGTAAGTCAGGCGAAGTTCCTGACGCTATCCGCAAGGGTATCGAGGACGCAAAGAAAAACCTTATTAAGGTTTCCCTCAAGGGAACGACCATTCCTCACGAGGTAATCGGCAAGTTTGGCGCAGGCGTTGTTCTGCTCAAACCCGCTGCACCCGGTACCGGCGTTATCGCCGGCGGTCCCGTCCGTGCTGTTGTTGAAACAGTCGGCATTAAGGACATCCGTACGAAGGCTCTCAGATCAAACAACCCCTGCAACGTTGTAAGGGCTACACTTAACGGTCTGGCACAGCTTCGTAATGTTGAAGAAGTTGCTGCAATCCGCGGCAAGTCTGCAAAAGAAATTTTAGGTTAAGGAGGGTGGACAAAATGGCAAACATTCAGGTAAAGCTCGTTAAGAGCCTTATTGGAAGCACAAAACCCCAGATTGCCACCGCCTATGCACTTGGACTTCGCAAGATCGGTGATGTTTCGGTTCAGCCTGACATCCCCGCAACACAGGGCAAACTCAAGAAGCTTGCTCACCTCGTCGAAGTCACCCAAGCTGAGCAAGGAGGTGCAAACTAATGAAGTTGCACGATCTTTCCCCCGCCGCTGGTTCCTCAAAGGAACGTAAGCGTATCGGCCGTGGTCCCGCTTCTGGTCAGGGTAAAACAGCCGGTAAGGGTCATAAGGGTCAGAAGGCCCGTGCCGGTCGCGGCATGCGCGCCGGATTTGAAGGCGGCCAGATGCCCCTTCAGAGACGTATCCCCAAGAGAGGATTCAACAATATCTTCGGTACTGAGATGGCTATAGTTAATGTTGCAACTCTTGACAAGTATTTCGATGACGGCGCAACCGTAACAATCGATGCTATTGTTGAGGCAGGCATCATTAAGAAGACTTTGGACGGCGTTAAGATTTTAGGACAAGGCGAAATTTCGAAAAAGCTCACCGTTCAGGCAAACGCTTTTTCTGAGACCGCTAAAGCAAAAATCGAAGCTGCCGGAGGAAAGGCAGAGGTGATCTGAATTGATCCAGACATTAATTAATGCGTGGAAAATTGCAGATCTCCGTAAAAAGATTCTCTATACAGCATTAATCGTGCTTATTTTCAGAATCGGTTCTGCAATCCCCGTACCTTTCACCAACATCAGCGACTTAGGTATCATCGCTGACGAAAACGCAGGTACGTTTATGAACTACCTGAACATGATGACAGGTGATGCTTTCAACTACGGTACAATCTTCGCAATGTCGATTACCCCGTACATCAACTCATCAATCATCATGCAGCTGCTCGCAGTCGCCATTCCTGCCCTGGAAAGACTCCAGAAGGAAGGCGAAGAAGGCCGCAAAAAGATTGCTTCCATCACTCGTTTTGTAACAATCGGCCTCGGTCTTATGCAGAGTACTGCTTATTACTTCTATCTTCGCAGCGGTAATTATCTTACAACAGATGCCGCAGGCAAAGATTACACTGGCTTCTGGGCAGTTTTCCAGGCAATCGTAATTATCCTTTGCTTTACTGCCGGTACAGCAGTCATCATGTGGCTGGGTGAGCGCATCAACGAAAAGGGCATCGGCAACGGTATTTCAATTATCCTCTTTGCCGGTATCGTTTCAAGAATCCCCACTCTGCTCACAACACTCTTCGGACCCACCAACGGTTACATCAAGAACGGCGGACCTTACTACTTCCTTTCACCGTTTGTAGCAATCTGCCTGATTCTTATGATTGCTTTCATCGTCTGGATGGACAATGCTGAAAGAAGAATTCCCGTTCAGTATGCAAAGCGCGTTGTTGGCCGCAAGATGTACGGCGGTCAGAGCACACATATTCCGATTAAGGTTAATATGTCCGGTGTTATGCCCGTCATCTTCGCAAGCTCAATCCTTTCACTTCCTCCTACGATTCAGATGTTCATCAGCAACAGAATCGAAGAAGGTAAATTCTGGGATAAGTTCTTCGGCGTGTTCTCTTCAACTCACTGGGCTTACTCGATAATTTACTTCGTGTTCATTATCGCTTTTGCATATTTCTATGCATCAATTCAGTATAATCCCATTGAGATGTCCAAGAACATCCGCGAGAACGGCGGTTCAATCCCCGGCATCCGTCCGGGCGAGCCGACATCAAGATACATTGCAAGTATCCTTTCAAGAATCACCCTGCTCGGCGCTCTTCTGCTGAGCGTAGTGGCACTCTTCCCCATTCTCTTCTCCCTCATCGCATCCTTTGGCCTTACAAAGGCAGGTTACGAGGCAGGTATGAACGTATCAATGGGCGGTACATCAATCATTATTCTTGTCGGTGTCGCACTTGAAACCGTCAAGCAGCTTGAAAGCCAGATGATGATGCGTCACTACAAGGGCTTCCTTGATTAATCACGGAGGATTAGCATGATAGTGCTCAAAACCACAACTGAACTCGCCCGTATGAAAGAGGCGTGTGTAATAGCGGCTCGAGCATTAAAGGCAGCGGGCGAAGCGGTTGCTCCGGGCGTTTCAACAGCGCAGATCAACCGTATTGCCCATGACTGTATAGTCAAAAACGGCGCAATTCCCACATTCTTAAATTATAACGGATATCCCGCTGCTACATGCATTTCCATAAACGATGAGGTCATTCACGGCATTCCGAGTAAAAGTCGAATTATTAAACCCGGTGATCTGGTAAGCATCGATGTAGGTGCAACTTTCAACGGATACGTCGGCGATAACGCCGCCACTTTCGCTGCGGGCGATATCAGCCCTGAGGCGAAGCGGCTGAGCGACACCACCAGAGAGAGCCTTTATGTTGGCATTCAGGCGGCTGTTGCAGGCGGCAGAGTCGGTGATATCGGCAGCGCAATCGCCAGGTATTGCGAAGAGCGCGGCTTTTCCGTTGTTCGCGAATTTACCGGTCACGGTGTCGGCACTCAGATGCACGAGGACCCCAGCGTACCGAATTTCGGCACTCCCGGCAGGGGAGCGCGTCTGTTGCCGGGCATGACAATTGCCATTGAGCCCATGATTAATATGGGTGTTCCCGGTGTCAGAGTAATGCCAGACGGATGGACCGTTAAAACTAAGGACGGCAAGCTTTCGGCTCACTTTGAGCATACGATAGCCATAACGGCTGACGGCCCCGTAATCCTTACTCAGATATGAGGTTGGAAACGATGCTTAACAAGGGAGACGTTGTCCGCTCACTTGCGGGCCGCGACAAGGAAAAACTGCTGGCTGTTGTCAGCGTTTCGTCCGACGGCGTGCTTGTTTGTGACGGCAAAGAAAGGCCTGTCGAAAGACCCAAGAGAAAAAACATTCGCCACGTGCAGGCAACGGCACAGTCACTCGACTCGGCTGAGCTTGCATCAAACAGGGCGCTGAGAAAAGCGCTCGCGCGATTAAACTCAGAAAGTACAGTCAACACTTAGGAGGTTAATATGTCTAAGCAGGACATGATCGAGATTGAAGGTACGGTAGTTGAGTCTTTACCCAACGCAACCTTCCAGGTTGAGTTGGAAAACGGACACAGAATATTGGCTCACATCTCGGGCAAGCTCAGGATGAATTACATTAAAATCCTGCCCGGAGATAAGGTGACGGTCGAAATGTCGCCGTACGACCTCACTAAGGGCCGCATAACATGGCGTTCCAAGTAGATAAAGGAGGGTATTCAAATATGAAAGTCAGACCTTCTGTCAAAAAGATTTGCGAAAAATGCAAAGTTATCAAGCGCAAGGGCAAAATCATGGTTATCTGTGAGAATCCCAAGCATAAGCAGCGTCAGGGTTAATCCGACGCAAACCACTTTAATGGAGGTGCAACTGACAAATGGCGCGTATATCAGGTGTTGACCTGCCCAGAGATAAGAGAGTTGAAATTGCTCTGACAT
Source organism: Acutalibacteraceae bacterium (assembly GCA_045592705.1). Taxonomy (GTDB): domain Bacteria; phylum Bacillota; class Clostridia; order Oscillospirales; family Acutalibacteraceae; genus CAG-177. The sequence continues at coordinate 50,379 of JAZNVG010000027.1, forward strand.
ACATCTTTGGTATCGGTCGCAAAACCGCAAGCGACATTATCGCAGCAACCGGCATCAATCCTGACATCAGAGTTAAGGATTTGACCGAGGATGATATTTCCAAGCTCCGTGAATACATTGACCACAATGTAAAGGTTGAAGGTGACCTTCGCAGAGAGACTGCGTTTGACATCAAGAGACTTATCGAAATCGGATGCTACCGCGGCGTACGTCACCGCAAGGGTCTCCCCGTAAGAGGCCAGCGTTCCAAGACCAACGCCCGCACACGCAAAGGTCCCAAGAAGACCATTGCTAATAAGAAGAAGTAAGTAGGAGGGATATTATGGCTAAAGCAACAACTAAGAAAGCGGCCGGTAGCCGCAGACGCCGCGAGCGCAAGAATATTGAGCGCGGTGCAGCCCATATCCAATCCACCTTTAACAACACGATCGTTACAATCACCGACACTCAGGGCAACGCTGTTTCCTGGGCAAGCGCCGGTGAAATGGGCTTCAGAGGCTCAAGAAAGTCCACTCCCTTTGCTGCACAGACAGCTGCCGAAACAGCTGCCAAGGCTGCTATGGAGCATGGCATGAAGACGGTCGAAGTATACGTTAAGGGCCCCGGACAGGGTCGTGAAGCAGCTATCAGAGCTCTTCAGCCTGCAGGACTTGAGGTTAGTATGATTAAAGACGTAACCCCGATTCCTCACAACGGCTGCCGTCCTCCCAAGAGAAGGCGCGTATAACCAGAATTTATTGGAGGTGTAACTCACATGGCAAGATATACCGGAGCGGTCTGTAAGCTGTGCCGCCGTGAAGGCAAAAAGCTCTTCCTCAAGGGTGAGCGTTGCTACACCGGCAAGTGCGCTATCGAGCGCAGAGCATATGCTCCCGGCCAGCATGGTCAGAGCCGCAAGAAGACCTCTGAATACGGTCTCCAGCTTCGCGCAAAGCAGCAGGCAAGACGTTACTATGGTATCCAGGAAGGTCAGTTCCACAAGTATTTTCTTATGGCTGAACGCAAGGAAGGCATGACAGGTGAAAACCTGCTTCGTATTTGCGAAAGCCGTCTTGACAACGTTGTCTATCTTCTCGGTTGGGCTAACTCCCGCGCCGAAGCAAGACAGCTCGTTACTCACGGTCACTACCAGGTAAACGGCAAGAAGGTTAACATTCCCTCTTACCTTATCAAGGCCGGTGACACAGTTGCTATCAAGGGCAAGAGCCTTGACAGCGAAAAGATTAAGTCAGTTCTTGAAATCAATGCAGCTCGCCCTGTTCCTCAGTGGCTTGACCTTGACAGAGAGAACCATACAGCAAAGATTGTTGCTCTTCCCCAGCGCGATCAGATTGCTGTTCCTGTTGAAGAACATCTTATCGTTGAGTATTATTCAAAATAATGCCGCATAAACATTATTCTGGCAATACTCAGAAAGCAGCGTAAAAACTGCAAATATAAAAGGAGGGTTTTTTATGATAGGAATCGAGAAGCCCGGAATTGAAACTGCAGAAGTTTCGCCCGATGGCAAGTACGGCAGATTTGTGGTTACCCCCCTTGAGAGAGGCTTTGGCACAACACTCGGCAACAGCCTTCGTCGCGTGCTCCTTTCCTCGCTCCCCGGCTATGCAATTACATCCGTAAAGATTGACGGAATTCTTCACGAGTTCTCAACAATCCCCGGTGTTAAAGAAGATGTGACGGAAATCGTTCTCAACCTTAAGAGCGTTATTCTTAAGATTCAGGGTGACGGCCCCAAAACCATCTATATTAACACAAACGGTGAAGATGAAATCACAGCCGGCAGTATCAAGACCGATTCTGAGGTTGAGATACTTAACCCCGACTTGCACATCGCTACCCTCGACCCCGGCGCAAGGGTTAACATGGAACTCACCTGTGATAAGGGCAGAGGCTATGTTTCAGCTGAAAGAAACAAGCAGCTTATGCAGCCCATCATCGGTGTTATCGCAATTGACTCGATCTATACACCGGTATTAAAGGTCAACTACACAGTCGAGAACACTCGCGTAGGCCAGATCACTGACTACGACAAGCTCACGCTTGAGGTGTGGACCAACGGTACCATTACAGCAATGGAAGCCGTTTCTCTTGGTGCCAAGATCCTCAACGAGCATCTCAACCTCTTCGGAGACCTCTCCGGTGAGGCCTACGACACAGAGGTTATGATTGTCAAGAATGACAACGGTAAGGAAAAGGTCCTGGAGATGACCATTGAGGAGCTTGACCTGTCTGTGCGTTCGTTCAATTGCTTAAAGAGAGCCCAGATTAACACAGTCGAGGATTTGATAAACAGAACCGAGGAGGACATGATGAAGGTCCGCAACCTCGGCAAGAAGTCCCTTGATGAGGTTGTTGCAAAGCTTAATTCGCTTGGCTTTGACCTTCGCAGGGATGATGAATGATCCCACTTAAACGGTAAAGGAGTGTGAACTGAATGCCCGGTACCAGAAAGCTTGGCCGTCCCACAGATCATCGCAGATCTATGCTCAGAGGCCTTGTTACCTATCTTTTGGAAAACGGCAGAATTGAGACCACCGTTACAAGGGCCAAAGAGGTTCGTGCAATGGCAGAAAAAATGATCACCATTGCTAAAGACGATTCTCTTCACTCAAAGCGCAAGGTTTTGGCATACGTCACTAAAGAGGATGTTGTTAAAAAGCTCTTTGACGAAATTGCTCCCAAATATAAGGATGTTAACGGCGGTTATTGCAGAATAACAAAGACCGGTCCCCGCAGAGGCGATGCAGCTGAGATGTGCATCATCGAGCTCATCTGATTGCTTTGCGGCAATTCCAAAGTAATTAATAAGACGCAGTGTCAGGAATTCCTGATACTGCGTCCTTTTTTGTCTATTCCGTTTTTATTCTCTGAGAATTTCTGCGGCAATTGAGGTGTTGATGATTCCCTCAACAATCGGCCACAGGGCAGGTGCGGCGGTACGTATGATATCCATCCTTTTGTAAATCTGAGCCGCGCTGACGTTGCCCTGTTTCCAGGTGTGACCGTCGGTACGGTAGTTTAATATCAGCGGTTGAATTCTGTCAATGGCATTTGCGTAGCGTGCTTCCGGAGTCTGCATCTGCTCAAATTCATCCCAAAGAACACGCAGGACTTTGCCTTGTTCGCCGTCAAGTGAACCGAAAAGCTTTTCGGCGGCGGCAACCTCGCGGTCGTGCTTGCTTTCGTTACCTTGCGCATCATAAGCAAAGGTGTCGCCCGCATAAACCTCGACAAGGTCGTGTATAAGCGCAATTTTGAGCACACGCTCAAGGTCAACGGGCTCGGCGCTGTATTCCTCAAGCAGCATCGCCATCATTGCAAGGTGCCATGAGTGCTCGGCATCGTTTTCACGGCGGCTGCCGTCAATGAGCAGGTTGCGCCTGAAAATATTTTTCATCTCGTCAACCGTCATTGAAAAATCAATTTGTTTTCTCAGCTTTTCGTCACGGATAAAATCGAAATTGTTCATGCAATCACCTCAGGCAGAAGGTCGAGAATTTCGCGCACCTCATCAAAGGAATAGGTGAAAAATGCGGTGCCGCGGTAATCGGGTGAAACAAGGCCGCGGTCAAAGTAAACGGTCAGTCCGTCGGGCGAAAAATAGAAATTTGCAGGTGAAATCAAATCAAAAAGATAAGGCTCGTCAATATTTTCAAAATATCTGGGTTCTTCGTTCTCGGGTGTTACAAAATTTGCAATGTCTGCACAGATTTTTGTAGCAAGCCTTGACCTGACACGATATTCCTCCAGTGAAGAAAAGTCGGGCAGAAGCACCTGAGCACCGCTTTCAAGGTCGAAAACAAGTGCTTTATGATAAACGGAAGCATTTTCGCCGGATTGAGTACTGTAAGAAAATTCAAGCAAAAAGCTGATATAATCCTCATTTTCACCCGTGACGGTAAAGTCACAGGTTCTTTCCCAGTAAAGCTTTTTGCTGTTTTCTCTTTCACGTGAAGCGAGAACCTCTGAAACATTGTTTTCGGCAAATTCAACGGAATCGTCGAGAATTTCCTCAAAGGCGGCATTCATTAAGAGGGTCGAAGCACGTTTTACCTCGGTATCTTCCGTATCAAAATGAGGCAGACAGAAATCAATTTTAAAGTAAACGGAACCGTTGTCGGTTTTGAACTTTTTTGACACCTTATTTTTCTCGACAAGGTCAGTGTAAGGCGTGCTCAACTGTAATTTTTCAGCACCGTCCGAGGGCTTGTTGCTGTTGTCTTTGTCTTTTGTGCTGCAGGCGGCAAGACTGAGCAAAAGAACAGCCGCCATAATGATTGAAAGAATTTTTTTAAGTTTCATTTATTTCTCCTGTTTTACTCTGTGTTTTTGAAGTTCTTCGGCAATTTCTCTAAAATTCAAATGCTTTTTTGCGGTAACATCCATTTTAATTTAATCACCTCTTTTGAATAATAACACATAATTGTCGGGGTGACAAGTATAGTTTATATAAATAAAATTGACACGGTAATTTCTCTGTGATAAAATCAAACTGAGAAAGTATTATTACCGGAAGGGATGTCAACCATGACGTTTTTTGCAAAAGGAAAAGCAAAGCTTGAAAATATTCCCGAATTCACCGCGGGCAAAGCGGCGCATAAGCTTTATGTTTCCGGTGCGGGTCTTTGTGACGACAGCAACGGAGTTACTGCGGACACCTCCTATGTGTGCTGTTACAGAGGTGTAAAGAAAGAAGCGGTTGACAGTTATATAAGACAGCTGCGCAGTCAGGGCTACCGCAAAGAATATGACAGCGTTTTTGACAACCGTCTTTGCTACACTCTTTCCGACGGCACTCACCGTTGTAACATAACCTATTTACCAAAAAAGTCCGTACTCAGACTTGTTGAGGACAGGTCAAGCAATTGTTCGGTTGAAGAATTTGAGTATTTTTATACACCCAAAGCAGGTGAAAACCCTGCAATTTATCAATACGGACTTTATTATGCGCCCGACCGACGTATTGACGGTACCTGCACCGACTGCGGAATGCTTTACATTATCCGTCTTTCAGACAACAGCGTTGTGCTTGTGGATGCGGGTCAGTTTGAGCAAGCGACGGATGCCGCAGTGGAGGAGTTGATGCGCCTTTTGCGTGAAATCACGGGCACTCCGTCCGGCGAAAGGGTAAGAATTGCTGCCTGGTATTGCACCCACGCTCACGATGACCATATGGTGCTTTTCGGCAAGCTTCTGCGTGTTTATCACGAGGATATTTCATTGGAAAGGGTAATGTTCAATTTCCCGTCACAGCAGAATTTCGGAATGCACGAAAGAATTGCCGTTGTCAGAAACAGAATAACCGAGTTTTTCCCCGATGTAAAATTCCTGCGCCTTTCAACGGGACTGAGCTTTTCTCTTGCCGATGCTCAGTTTGATGTGCTTTACACGCACGAGGACGGTGTTGATGCAAGAACGGGCGAGACAAAGGTCAGGGGATTTAACAACACCTCAACAATTCTTAAAGTTACGCTCGGCGGCAAAACGTTTATGATTCTCGGTGATATAAGCAATATCGGCGAAAAAATTGTCACCGCAAACATTTCCGCAAATCTTTTTAAAGCGGATATCGTTCAGGTTGCCCACCACGGGTTTAACGCCGTCAAAAAGCTTTACCGACTTATTTCGGCAAGATACGCTTTGTGGCCGCAGACCTTCAGTCACACGCAGCTTTACGATATGAATATTTACAATCTTGTCAGCACTTACACACCAAGGGATAAAATTTTCTTCGCCGGTCAGGGCACTTACGGCCTTGAAATTGCAAACGGTGATATTTCCGTTTCAATAAGACCCGTTGTCGGCGGAGAATATGACGGTTCGGAGATTTAAAAATAATGAAAAAAAGATTTTCACAAATGCAGATAATTGCGCTGGGCTTTTTTGTGATGATAGCCGCGGGCACCGCGCTGCTGATGCTTCCGTTTGCCACGGCAAGCGGTGAAAGTGCAAGCTTTGCGGATGCGGTGTTTACCGCAACCTCAGCTTCGTGTGTTACAGGCTTGGTGGTGCAGGATACGGGAACCTACTGGTCGCTTTTCGGTCAGATTGTAATTCTCTGCCTCATACAAATCGGCGGTCTCGGCTTTATGACCGTTGCAACAATGTTTTCTTTGCTCATGCGCCGCAGAATTGGTCTGCGTGAGCGTGAGATGATGGTCACAAGCACCTCGGCGGCACACATCGCGGGAATTCTCGGGCTGACAAAGGAAATAATTATCGGCACGATGATTTTTGAAGGTGTCGGTGCGCTGCTGCTTGCAATTCGTTTTGTCCCCATGCTCGGTGTGGGTACGGGACTGTATTATTCGGTGTTTCACGCCGTTTCGGGCTTTTGCAATGCGGGCTTTGATTTGCTTGGCGGCATAAGCGGCAAATATGCCTCTTTTGTCGATTTTTCGGATGATACGCTTGTAAATCTGACCCTTATGGCGCTGATTGTTACAGGCGGTCTGGGTTTCCTTGTGTGGGATGACCTGCGCAAAAACCGCTTTAAATTCAGACGTTTGTGTCTGCACTCGAAAATAGTTCTTGTTGTTTCGGCGGTGCTTGTTTTCGGCGGTGCGGCGCTGTTCATGATTTTTGAAAGAAACAACCTTAACGCAGGTGTCGGCGTTAAGGAAAGTATTCTGACCTCACTTTTTGCCTCGGTTACCGCAAGAACGGCGGGATTCAACACGGTTGATATTGCCTCAATGAGCGCAGGCAGTAAGCTGCTTACCATAGTGCTCATGTTTATCGGCGGCAGCTCAGGCTCAACGGCGGGCGGTATCAAAACAACCACCATTGCCGCAATCGCGATTTTCTCTTATGCGGGAATTCGCCGCAAAACGGAGGCCGGCATTTTCGGCAGACGCCTGAGCGATGATACACTCAAAAAAGCAAACGGAGTTTTGTTCACAAATCTTTTTCTTGCACTTGCGGCCACTCTCATAATCTGTGCGGTGCAGGATTTTGACATAGGCGGCATTTTGTTTGAAACATTTTCGGCAATCGGTACGGTCGGTATGTCGACAGGCATAACACGTGACCTTGCCGGGTTGCCGAGGCTCATAATAGTTTTTCTTATGTTCTGCGGCAGAGTCGGCAGCGTATCGTTTGCGTTGGCGTTGCTCGAAAAACGTGCACGTCCGCTTGTTCTTGACCCCGTCGAAAACATTTCAATAGGCTGATAAGGAGATTAAAAATGAAAAGTGTACTGATAATAGGAATGGGCAGCTTCGGTCATCATCTTTGCAGATGTCTTGCGGAGCTCGGCTGTGAAATAATGATTGCCGACAAGGACGAAAGGGCGCTTGAGGATATGTTGCCCTATGTTGTCAGCGCGAAAATTGCCGACTGCACCAATGTTGAGGTGCTTAAAAGCTTTGATGTCGGCAGCTTTGATGTTTGCTTTGTCTGCATCAGCGGCGATTTTCAGGCAGGTCTTGAAATCACAAACCAGCTTTATGAGCTTGAAGCAAAGCGTGTCATAAGCAAGGCTGACCGTGATATTGAGTATAAATTCCTCAAGGCAAACGGGGCAACCGCAGTTGTTTATCCCGAAAAGGATATTGCGCACCGGGTTGCCGTAAGGGAAAGCAGTGACAGCATTTTCGACTGCATTGACCTTGGTGACGGCTGTGCCGTTTATGAAATCAGTGTAAAAGACAGTTGGATAGGCAAAACTATCAAAGAGGAAAATTTCCGCGTTAAGCATAATCTTACAATCCTTGCCTGCAAGGATAAGGACAGCGACAAGGTCACACCCATAATTTCGGGCGATTACAGGTTTAATGCTCAGGAGCATATTCTTGTTATGGGCAACTTTAGTGACATCAGAAAGGTGACCAAAAAATAACATAAGTAATTTACGCAGGGAGGTGAGCGTGCATGAATGAAAAATTATCCGAATTAAGAAAAAAAGCAATGAGTCTGCCGCTCACACCCGGTGTTTATCTGATGAAAGATAAAAGCGGTCGCATAATTTATGTCGGCAAAGCCAAGGCTCTCAAAAACAGAGTGAGCACTTATTTCGGCTCGCAGAACAATCACACCGTCAAGGTGCGCAAAATGGTCGAAAATGTTGCCGATTTTGATTATATAATGACCGACAGCGAGTTTGAAGCGCTGGTGCTTGAATGCAGTCTTATAAAGCAGCACTCGCCAAAATATAACATCCTTTTAAAGGATGACAAGGGTTACCATTATATAAAAATCACCGATTCGGAATGGAAAACTATTTCTGCGGTCAAGCAGAAGCTTGATGACGGTGCCCGTTATATCGGCCCTTACACGGGGGCGTTTGCGGTGTCAAACACCGTTGATGAGGCAAAGAAAATTTTTCGCCTGCCTCAGTGCTCTAAGGTTTTTCCCCGCGATTGCGGCAAAAGCAGACCGTGTCTGAATTTCCATATTTCACAGTGTTCCGCACCTTGCGCGGGTAAAGTCACCGTGCAGATGCATAACGAAGCGGTGGAGCAGGCGATTTCATTCATCGTCAACGGCTCGGATGCGGTGATAAAAGACCTTGAGGAAAAAATGGAAGCCGCGGCAGAATCCCTTGAGTTTGAAAAAGCGGCAAAACTGCGCGACAAAATAAATGCAATCCGAAAAATCGGCGAAAAGCAGAAGGTTGTTGCGGCGGCAGTCAAAGAGCAGGATGTTTTTGCAATTGCAAGCTCAGCTTCGTCGCAGGAACATTCCGACACGGCAAAAAGCTGTCTTTCCGTTTTGCGTTTCTCCGACGGCAGGCTTTATGACAGCGAGCATTTCTTTTTCGATATGCCCGAAAATTTTCCCGAGGCACGCGCAGAGCTTATAAGAAGCTATTATTCAATGCGAAGTAATGTGCCAGCCCGTGTTTCGGTTGACGGTGAGGTGGAGGGCGCAGAGTTGCTTGGTGAATGGCTCACTTCCATCCGCGGCAAAAAGGTTACCGTTGCCGTGCCGCAAAGGGGAGAGCAGTCCGAGCTTATCAGAATGTGCCATGCAAATGCCGTGCAGAAGCTTGCAATTTATATGGGCAAAACCGGTCACTCAACCGCCGCCCTTGATGAGCTCAAAACACTGCTTAACCTGAAAACTCCGCCCGAATTTATTGAAGCCTACGATATTTCGCACACGGCAGGCAGCAACATTGTTGCGGGCATGGTTGTTTTCAAAGACGGCAGACCTTTTAAAAAAGCATATAAACGCTTTGCCCTCAAAGGCCTTGAAACGCAGGATGATTACGCATCCATGGCGCAGGTTGTTGAGCGCAGAGTGCTCAGATATTTTGAAGAAAAAGAAACCCGTGAGGGCTTCGGCAAATTACCCGACCTTATTCTGCTGGACGGCGGACTCGGTCAGGTCAATGCGGTGAAAGCGGTGTTCGAAAAATATTCGCTCGACATTCCGCTTTTCGGTATGGTTAAAGATTCCCGTCACCGCACACGGGCAATCACCCACGGCGGCGGTGAAATTGCGCTCACATCAAAGCGTGCCGCATTTACCCTTGTTTCCTCAATTCAGGAAGAGGTGCACCGTTTTGCCATCGAATACCACAGACAAAAGACAAAAAAAACCTCGCTTTCCGCAAGTCTGACCTCAATTGAGGGTGTCGGTGAAGCCCGTGCAAAAGCTTTGCTTAAACATTTTAAGACTCTTAAAGCAATCGGTGCCGCCACAGTTGAGGAAATTTCACAGGTTAAAGGTATGTCAAAAACGGCGGCACAGGCTGTTTTTGATGCTTTTCATTAAAAAATCGCCATTCTTTTGCAAATTAACTTGACAATTGGTGTGAAAAAATGCGATAATAAATTGCTTATAGTCTGATAATGAAAATTTTTTCAGGCATATATTTAATTGGAGGACTGTACGATGAGGGTTATAACCGGCTCTGCAAGGGGAATGACCTTGAAAACCCTTGAGGGCGAAAGCGTGCGACCCACCACTGACAAGGTCAAAGAGGCTGTTTTCAGCATTATTCAGTTTGAACTTGAGGGCAGGCGTGTGCTCGACCTTTTTGCCGGCTCGGGTCAGCTCGGTATTGAGGCACTCAGCCGCGGTGCCGAAAGTGCGGTTTTTGTTGACAGTGACAAAAAGGCAATAAAGGTTGTTAAAGAAAACCTTGAAAAAACAAGGCTTTCCGACAAGGCGCTTGTTGCCCAGATCGATTCGGTTGCTTTTCTTAAGATGACCGACCGCGTTTTTGACATTGTTTTTCTTGACCCACCCTATTCAACCGGTTTGCTTGAGCGTGCACTTGGTGTGCTTTCCGACCGTGTTGCCGACGGCGGCACAGTCGTTTGCGAAATGCCTTACGGTGACGTGTTGCCCGATGAAGCAGGCGATTTAAAGAAATACAGAGAATATAAATACGGTAAAACCGTCGTTACGGTTTACAGAAAGTGATATGATGCAAAATGAAGGTTGCCATCTGTCCCGGTAGCTTCGACCCAGTAACCAAGGGTCACATCGACATCATTCGCCGAACGGCAAAAATGTTTGACAAGGTTGTTGTGGTTGTTATGTTTAACTATAACAAGTCAAACTATTACTTCTCCGCCGACGAAAGGGTCGAGATGTTAAAGCGTTGCACCACTGACATTCCCAATGTGGAAATTGAATCTTACAGCGGTCTGCTTGCCGATTATGCTAAATTAAAGCAGGCTTCTGCTGTTGTCAAGGGTCTGCGTGCGGTGTCCGATTTCGAGTATGAATTTCAGCAGGCACTTACAAACAAAAGGCTGTATTCCGATTTCGAAACAGTTTTTCTCACGGCAAACGCAGACAGTATGTTTTTGTCATCAAGCGTTGTAAAACAAGTCGGCGAATTCGGCGGAAACATATCCGAATTTGTGCCGGATGAAGTTTGCGATGATATCATTGCAAGGATAAAGGAAAGGAACGACAGAAAATGAATATTGAAAAATTACTTGACCAGATTGAAGACATTCTTGATGCAGGCACCAAGCTTGCCCTGACAAATAAAACAGTTATTGACGCAAAGCCCATCAAAACCGCAATTGAGGATATCCGCCTTAATCTCCCCAATGAAATTTCTCAGGCAAGAGCAATTGTTGCTGACAGAAACAATATCCTTATCAAAGCAAAGGATGAGGCCGTCAGCGCTGTTACCGGTGCGCAGGAAAAGTCAAGAACTCTCATTTCCACAGCCGAAGAAAAGGTCAAGGCACTTGTTCTCAAAACCGAAGAATATGCAAAAGCCAAGACCGCCGATGCACAGGCACAGGCACAGGGAATTGTTGACACTGCTACTGAAGAAGCTAAAATTATCCGTGCAAACGCTCAGCTTGAGGCGGCTGCTATGGTTGAAAACAGCGCAATTGTTCAGCAGTCAAGACTTTCTGCCGAGGAAATTATGCGCAAGGCAAACGAAGAAGCAAACGCAACAATTGCTTCTGCAAAAGCACAGGCCGACAGCATTGTAAATGCTGCAAATGAGCAGGCAGAGCGCACAATTGAGGATTCCCGTCTTCGTTCTGACGAGGCAATCGAAAAGGCAAACAGATGGTCAGCCGAAATTCGTATTGCGGCAGGCGATTTCATTGAGGATATTATGCAGACCGCCGACAGCGCAATTACAAACAGCCTTACCGAAATCAGAAATGCACGTATGAGCCTTCAGTCCGTCACAAGCAGATCACCCGGTCTGGAGTCAAATGAACAGTAATTTATATTTATCAGATAAAGCGGCAGAAAAAAGCCGCTTTATTTATTTTGAAAGGATGCTTTTATGAAAACGATTCGTTTCGGAATTATCGGCACGGGCGGTATTGCTCACCGTTTTGCCGAGGCTTGCAAAAACACCCCCGGTGTAAACCTTGCCGCGGTTGCTTCAAGAGCGGCACAGACAGCGGAAAAATTTGGCGATGAATTCGACATTCCCAACCGCTTTTCTTCTTATGAAGCAATGGCGCAGAGCGACTGCATTGACATTGCTTATGTTGCCACACCCCACGGCGAGCACGCCAAAAATGCAATTCTTTTTATGAACAACAAAAAAGCGGTTATCAGCGAAAAACCGATTGCCCTCAACTTAAAACAGCTTGATGAAATGATTGCCTGCGCTAAAGAAAACAATGTTTTTCTTATGGAAGCGATGTGGGCAAGAATGGTGCCGGGCACGCTCAAGGCACTTGAGCTTATCGAAAGCGGTGCCATCGGTGCCGTCAGAGCGGTTGAGGCAAGCTTTTGCTATGAAATGTACGATGAACCTGACCACCATATTTTTGACCTTGCACAGGGCGGCGGTTCATTGCTGGATGTCGGTTGCTACGGTCTGAGCTTTGCTTCCTGGTACATCGGCAAGGATGTTGAAAAAATTGATGCCGCGGCACATCTGGGAAAAACCGGCACGGATGAGCACTGCGCTGTCACAATCAAATATAAAAACGGCGAAATCGCACAGCTTTCCTCCGCCACCATGTTGCCGAAACCCAATGAAGGCTATATTTTCGGCGAGCGTGGCTGGATTTACTGTAAACGCTTTTATGCGCCGCAGAAATTGCTTGTGCATCCCCTCGGTGCAGACGAATATGAAATTGACTGCCCCTATATCGGCAACGGCTTTGAAGAGCAGATTCTCGAAGCCGCGCAATGCCTGCGTGACGGCAAAAAAGAAAGCTCTTTTGTTCCCCACGCTCAGAGCCGTTTTATTGTCGCACAGATGGATGAAATACGCAAAAAAATCGGTGTTATCTACCCCGTTGATTGATGGTAACGGCGCATAAACCCGTTTTTTCTCGCTCGGAGTGCCTTCGCACACCGTCGCTCAAAGAAAACAGATTTCTGCAACCCTTCTCATCAATCAACAGAATCAAAAACGGCGCATAAACCCGTTTTTTCTCGCTCGGAGAGCCTTCGCACACCGTCGCTCAAAGAAAACAGCTTTCTGCAACCCTTCTCATCAATCAACAAAGTCAAAAACGTTACATAACCTTTTTTCGTTCGGAGTGCAATACAAAACAATAACCGCCTGCCAAACGGCAGGCGGTTTTGCTGTTATATTCAGATGAAAAACAGTATTTTTGAAAGGACATATACGAAAAAGCCTGTCATGTTAATTCCCGCACCCAGCATGAAAAGCATGGGCTCATCAGCGCCTGCGGTGTTAATCACAAGCGTTGTGTTTGTGCCAAGCCCTTTCGCTTTGAGCACATCAACATAGGCCTGTGCGATAAGCTCATTGCCCTTTGCGCTCGGGTGAATTGAGTCGGCGGCAAAGTTGTCAGGGTCACCGTTGAGTGCCGAAGCAACATCAACAACAATAATTTCGCCGGGGTTTGCCTTTTCGTAAGCATACATAACGGCGTTGAGCTTTGCCGTTGCGTAGCCGTAGGTTTCCTTAAGATAGCTGTCCTGAGGATTATAGATTGTCTGAATCATAATAACCGCGTCGGGATTGACGGCATTGATTGAGTCAACAATCGTGTCAAGGTTTTTCTCATACTGTTGGGCAATCGCATCAAATTGGGAATAGTTATCAAAGAGAATAGAGTCAACAATAAGGTCGGAAAGGTTATTCATCAGAAAATCGTTACCGCCGATTGAAATTGCAATAATGTCTGCCTTTGCTATATCTTCGGCAACATAATCGTTCTGCATGTGGGCAATAAGTGCCGCCGAGGTGTATCCGGGAACAGCATAATTTGCAAAATCATAGCCGTTTGTGTCAGCGATAATTCTGCCGTAATTAGCCTCGACGGAGTTGGAAAGACCTGTGCCGTACGCAATGGAATCACCGAGAACCACAAGAAATGTGCCGTCTGCGCCCGCAAAGCAGGGCACGGCAAAAGAGAGGGCAATTACAACGCTGAGAATGACAGTCAGAATTTTTTTCACACAAAACATCTCCTTTTAAATTTCAAAAGTAAGGGTTTGCTCGCCTGCTGTGAGGGGTTGAGATTTGCCGTTAAGGTCAAATGTTGCTTCAACGCCGTCGGGAATTGTGACGTTGAATTCAACTTTACCGTCACTCTTCTGATAAGAAACGGCAATCTTGCCCTTGACGGTTGTGATGTGACCGCTTGCTCTGTCCATTCCGTTGACAAGGCAGGGTGCAATAAGAACTTTTTCATAGCCTGCCGAATCCTCAGGCTGACGGATGCCGAGAAAATACATTTGCAGGTAGCGTGTCAGCGAGCCGAACATCGGGTGATTAAGTGAGCGGGAGGGATGCCAGTCTTCCCAGAGTGTTGTTGCACCGTGAGTCATCATATAGTGATAAGAAACGAGTTCCTTGGAGGTGATGAGGTCAAATGCAAGCTGACCTTCACCTCTGTCAAACAGGATCTTGGGAAGATAATCCGTTGCGATAATGCCCGTGTCGAATCTGCCCAGACCCTTGTATTTTGCAACTGTTTCGTTGAATGTTCTTTCTTCGCCGAGACCTGCGTCAATTGCAATGCTGTTTGCGCCCTGAAGGTCGCCGCAATATGAGCGGGTGAAGGGGCTGAAGTAAGCGTTGTTAACTGCTCTTGTGCATTTTTCAATCAGTTCGGGCAGGTGGGCAACCTTTTCGGTTTCGCCGATAAGGTCGGCAATTTTAAGCACGATTCTCATAAATTTAATGAAAAGTGCAGTGTTCACAAAAGCTTCGGGAATGAGTGTTTTTGTTTCGATTTTATGTTCGGGGTAGAAGACTTCAATGGGTGCGTTCCAGTCGCCGAGGCACCATTCTTTTTCCTCGCGAACGACAAGACCGCCTTCACTGCGGCTGACAAGATAGTCAAAGTATTTGAGCATATTGGGGAAATACTGCTTGAGCACATCCTTTTCGCCGAAGCAGCGATAGAACATCCACGGCACCATAACAATTGCGCCTCCCCAGCCGGAGGGACCGCCGCCACCGCCGCAGAAGGGTGCGGTGTGCTGAACGTGACCGGTTTCAACGTCCTGACAGTCGGCAATGTCGCACATCCACTTGCGGTAAAATTCTCTGGTGTCGAAAAGAGTCATAACCGTTTCGCAGCAGAGCTGACCGTCGCCCGTGTAACCGAGGCGCTCGATGTGCGGGCAGTCTGACGGTGTGCTGCAGTGCATATTGTCAAGCTGTGTGCGGCAGTAGGTTTTGTAAAGCCAGTTAAGCACCTCGTTGTCGCTGTCAAAGGATGAGGTGATGTCGCAATCGGAGTGAATCACACGCACCTCAACAACCTCGGCGTCGCCCTTCACCTCAAAGTATCTGAAACCGTGCCAGCAGAAGCGCGGGAAGCAAAGTCTGCCCTCAGCGGCATTTTTAAAGATTTCTTCCTGAATTCTTGAACCGCCGGATGGTGCGAAGTCAAGCTCAAGACCGTCCTTGATTTCGTCGGCATAGCGGATGTTGATTTCCTCTTTACCTGCCTTCACAAGTGCATAGCCCACGATTGCCTCACCCGTGTCATAAACTCGGATACCGTCATCTCGCACACCGAGAAGTGTGGGCTTCACCGTGCGGATAATCTTATCGGTGGGGGCATTCTGAATGTAGAAATTGCTGTCGGGTGCATCGACAATGTCAACCTTTTCCCAAGCGCTGTCATCATAACCGACAGCGGAGAAGCCTGCCTTTTCCAGTGAATAGTCATATCTTTCGCCGGTATAAAGGTTGTTTGCAGTAAGCTCGCTTGCCGACCATTTCATATTTTCATCGGAGAAATACTCCACAGTTTTGCCCTCGTCGGTTTCAACCGTCAGCTTGTAGCAAAGCTTAAGGCGGCCGTAGTTTGCACGGCTTGCGTTTTCCGTGCCGACACCTGCCAGTCTGAACCAACCGTTACCGAGGCGCACACTCAGAGCGTTTGCGCCGCCGGTGAGGTAATCTGTGACATCATATTGCATACACCAAACGCGGAAGCTGAGCTTGTCGGGGCGCTCATAATGTGCGCTCAGGTCGCGGAAATTATACTGTGAAAAAGCGGGAACAAGCAAATCCTCGCTCACTTTTTTGTCGTTGAGATAAAGCTCGAAAAAGCCAAGACCGCAAATTGTGATAACGGCATTTTTTACAGAAGGGATTTCGATTTCGGTACGCAGAAGGGGAGCGGAACAATCCTCGGGTGCGCCGACCCATTTGGCTTTGCCGAACATTTCAGTTGAAGTCATAACAAACCTCCGTTTTTGTCAAAAATAGAATCTGTAGCTTCATTGTACCACCTTAACCAAAAAAGAGCAATAAAAAGCACGGTTTTTTATAAGAAATGTTTCAATAAATAAAAACTGCGGACTGTTCACGGGGAACAGTCCGCAGTCAGGATGGAGATATATTATTTCGTGAAAAGGTCTGCAAAGAAGCCGAAAACAGCTCTGAAAGGTGAAAGCACTCTGTCAACGGGGCTGCCGCCGCCGAAAAGGAAGAGTGAACCCTTGCTCATTGAGTAAGTGATGCATTGGAAAACGGGGTCAAGGGGAGAGGGCTCGTCGGTTTCAATGTTTTCATAACCCTCGGCGTTGACCTTGTGAAGAATGGCAATAAGTCTGTTTTCTGCCGCTTCAACCTTTGCCTGGTCGGCAACCGTCATTGCAAGCACCTCTTCTGCCTGTGCCATTGCGGCATTGAGCTCAGCCTTATCCTCTTGGCTGAGTGTTGACTGGTCAACCTTCTTTGCATCGGGCAGCTTCCAACGGCGCAGGCTCTGTGTATAGCAGGCACCGTTATACTGAGGATAGTTTTCGGGGTCGTCGTTGACATCGGTCACATCGCCGATGATGATTGCCTTTGCGAGATTAAGAACAACATCGTTATAACCGACCTCGTGATGCTGGTCAAGGAAAATCCAGGTGTTTTCGGGCAGGATTGCCGTTGAGGAGTCAACCATATTGTCGGGTGAAACGTGTTTGTGGTCGGGGTTTGTGCAATATGTATTTGCAGTGTATTCAATGTCGGCAAGAGTTTTTTCACCGGGGGCACCGGTTGCGCCGAGAGTTGTTGAGGGGAGATTGATAATGCCGTCGGAGTTTACATCTTCTGCGGAAGCGACAATGTTGAAATAGGTGTACATCTGCTCACCGAGGTCAAGGTTTGCGCCGGCGATTGAGTTTACACGGACACCGTCTGCAACCGCATCAAGAATATTCTGCTTGAGGTTGAGTCTTGCTGTCTGGAAATCGTCCGTTCTGTCCCTGAGTGCGGACTTGTCGGCAAGATATCTGTCAGCAAGTGCCTCATATCTGTAAGAGGGAAGCATTGCCCAGAACTGGGGACAGTTTACCATCAGCGTATCGATAATGCCGCTGATTGCGCCCGTAAGCAGGGCATTGATGCCGGAACGGGGAACAATGTGAAGAAGAGAGTTGATGAGATAACCGAGAGTGGGGTCACCTTCGGATTCAACAAAAATCTGAGCGATGAATTCGTGATAAAGATATTCGTCGTTAAGGCGCCATTCTCTTGCCATCATATCGGCAACAATGTCTGTGCCGTCAAGGCACGCAACAGCATTGACAATCTGGTCAAGGTCTTCGTGTCCGTATTTTTCAAGGTAAGCGGTGAGGATTGTGCCGCCGAGGCTGACGGGCAGAAGCGTAACCTTATCGTGGCCGGTCTGTTCTTTGACCATATCAATATATTTGTCAAGGTCATCTGCGGAAGTCATCGGGTCGCCGACAAGGTTAAAGGTGAAGAAATAAACGTGGTCTTCACCGATGATGTCAACAAGGGGCTTCATGGGAACCATTCTGTAAGTCCACTCAATGTCGTCATCTGTCATATGCTCGAGTGAATGATTCCAACGCTGAGTCTGAAGATTTTCAATGTGGTCGCCGTTGTCGTCACATTTCTGATATTTGAAAAGGTCACAGACAAGGTCATAAGCGATTTTGTCAAGGCCGATATTTGTTTGCAGGGTGATTGTTGCAAGAACGCTGAAAACAGCTTTGACAATCACGGTTGCGTTAAGTGCCGCCTCGTTGAGAATGAGTAAGGTGCCGCCGACGTGGTTGTCATTATACATAACGGGCTTGTTCTGTTCATCATAAAGGTAAGTGGGGGAGTGGTTGATGCCGGGGAGAACGATAACAGGTGAATATTCGCATTTTCCGCCGCAGTCCGTTTCGGTTGCGGCAGCGGCACCCGTTGCGCCTGCCATAACAAGAATAACCGCGCAAAGAATGAGGGCGGTTATTTTTTTAATTGCTTTTTTCATCGGTGTACACGCTCCTTGTGTTTTTGATATCTTATCTATTATAACATTGTTTGCTGTGCAAATCAACCGATATTTGTTGCTGTTTTTATGGGTAGAAATTACGGATGTACAGAATTATGTTCGATTCTTCCGAAAAATTCCGGAAAAGCGATTTTTTAAAATTCTCTTGAAATTATTTGCTGTTCATTATAAAATAAAAATGTAATCTATATTGCAAGGGAGTTTGTTTATGCCTACATCAAGCATCACAAAAATCAAAACCAGCAAAAGCAATCTTTTTCTCCGTGTTGCAAAGGGACATTTTGCAACCAACCATTCACACAGCAATTATTATATTGATGTTGCGGCTCAGAAGTCCCGTCTTTCAGAGGCAAGGGCAGTTGCTCAGGAGCTTTGCGGCAACAGCAGATACAAGGTGAATATTATTGATACAATTCTCTGTCTTGACGGCACAGAGGTTATCGGTGCCTGCCTTGCAGATGAGCTTACAAAAAATCATTGGATGAATATAAATGCTCACCAGACCGTTTATGTTGTTACGCCTGAAATGACGAGCGGCTCTCAGCTCCTTTTCAGAGACAATATTGTTCCCATGATTAAAGGCAAGCACGTGCTTGTTCTTGCCGTTTCTGTTGCCACCGGCGGTACTGTCAAGGCGGCAATGGAAGCTGTCAATTATTACGGCGGCGAGGTTGTGGGCGTTGCGGCCATCTTTTCAACCGCAAAAGAGTGCAACGGTTATGCAGTTAACTCCGTTTTCAACCCCAATGACCTTCCGGGATATTTTACAAGCCCCTCTCACGAATGTCCTCTTTGCAAAGAAGGCAAAAAGCTGGATGCTCTCATTAACAGTCACGGCTTTTCAAAGCTTTGATGTTTTGAAAAACTGAATATCAGAAAAAACACCGCAGTTGATACTTTTCGTATCAACTGCAGTATCTTTTTGTCTGATGGCGGTTTGGTGATACAACGAATGTCTTGTATTACACACAAACTCAATCAATAAATTCATAGTCAAAGGGACATCGGTCACCCCAATACTGTTTGTTCTTTTCTAATAATTCCCTCATTCTTTCAACCGAACCTTTCAACTCATCGGCTACCGTTTCACTGCCTTTTACAATCACAAAATTATATTCACAATCACGGTTAATCATATCCCAAAAAGCTGGCCAGTTCTTTCCATAGCCTTCAGGAAAATTCAAAGAGACTCTTATTCGCTCATGCAAATCCATTAAGTATTTACAGTCCGTTAAATCTATTATTGCTTTTTTCATTGTTACACCCTCTTCAGATAATTTTGTAATGAAAGTATGCTACAATATATAAGCTCAATCAACGAATTCATAATCAAAAGGACATCTGGAATCAGCCCAATATTTTTTGTTCTTTTCCATTATTTCTTTCATTATTTCAACTGAACCTTTTAATTCATCGGCTACCGTTTCGCTGCCTTTTACAGTTACATAATGATATTCACAATCACGATTCAGCATATCCCAAAAAGCATCCCAGTTTTTTCCGTATCCTCTAGGAAAATCAAGAGAAACTCTTATACGCTCATGTAAATCCATTAAGTATTTGCAATCGGTTAAATCTATTGTTGCTTTTTTCACAAATTACTCCCCTTTAGATTATTTCGTAGAATGTATGGTAGTGGTCGTAGGTTACAAAGATAAGACCGTCGTTTGACCATACTATACGATGTAAGTTTCTGCGACCCGGTGTATAATTTATATCCGCTTCGTACCAAATGCGATTGATCTTATCCGGAAGATGTCTGTCTCCATTGTCATAAACACTTCCGCCAAGCATTCGGCTCGGAGCAAATTTAGATGGTTTATCTCCATACTCCCACCCTAATTCACCCAACTGCTCGGGTGAAATATAATATTCCGGCAATTTACCATAATATTTCAGCCAATAATCAGCGCCTTCAGTTCCGTTATGGGTAGCGCTACCTGCTTCAACGGCTTCTGTTTCTTCAATAGTACAGCGACAGCCTATGTGTAACGGTGGTTCTTTAAACGAAGTATCATTTATAGAAAATATTCTGCCGTGCTTATCTGCACAATCAAAACAGGTTTTTAAATCTAACAAAGCATTCCATATTTTATAATTCTTGCTTGGCTTTGTTGTGGGGATAAACACATCATCCCTTGCTTTCGTTGAATGGTTATTATTTGGTATTGCATCATAGTAAATTTTTTTAATATGCAATAAATCACCTCCGATTATCATTTTAGCAAACATTTGTTCGTTTGTCAAGAGCTGATTTTGTCGTATGTGATTATATAGCATCGTTGATTTTTGCTTGAACTATTATTATAATGGATGTATAAACAATCAATAACGATGTGCTATGACTAAAGGAGGTAAAACAAAATGGTATTCATAGCGTACAGATATGATTAATATTTTCAAAATCTAAAGTTTCCTTAAACTCCGGTTCGATTCGAATTAAGAACCAAAATGGAGAGAACTGCAGGAGAGAACTCGATAAAATGAGTGATTTTTCAAGGTTGTCTCAAAAAAACAAATCCCTCAAAAACCTAATGTTTTCAAGGGATTTGGTCTGGCGGAGAGTTAGGGATTCGAACCCTAGGTGAGTTTCCCCACACAGCATTTCGAGTGCTGCACCTTCGACCTCTCGGACAACTCTCCTCAAGTGCTTTGATATTTTATCAAACGCGGACGGTTTTGTCAACCGTGGCGGCGTTATTTATTAAAATATTACAGGCACATTTTTTGTGTCAGTCGGTGTTGAGTGCTTGGGTCAGCGCCCTTGCAAGCTGGTCGGGGCAGGAGGTTGACTTGAATCCGCAACGGATTCCGCCGAGGCGTGCAATGACATCTTCTGCTGTCATACCCTCGACGAGTGCGGAAATTCCGTTAAGGTTGCCGTTGCAGCCGCCCTCAAAAGAAACTTTTTTGACAATGTTGCCGTCAAGCTCAAGGGTGATTGAGCGTGAGCAGGTGCCGCTCGTTCTGTATTTATAAACCATTTTTATTTCTCCTCTTAAGTTCGTTTTTGCTATTATAATCCTTTACCGTCAAATTTTCAAGTGGTCTATAAAAGAATGTAAAGCAGAGCAAAAATCAGACCGCTGTCACCGCGGTCATTCATAAGAAGCAGAATCAGCGGCAGTATAAGCTGAAAATCACTGTCAATACCGTTTGCGGCTATGTAAGGTGTGCGCATTGTTCCAAAACGGGTCATCCGTTTTTGTCACCCTTTCCGAATTCGTTTTGCAAAAGAGGCAGAATGTCGAAAAGCTTCAACATCTGCATTGCTTCGTCGGCACGCTGACGTCTTTTGCGGCTTAAGTGCGGCTTGAGTGCGCGGATAAGCTCTTCGCGTTCATCGTGCTTATTCATGGCTCCCATTATTTTTGCCATTTTGCTCATAAGCTCGGCATTGCTCAGAAGTGAGGCAAAGTCGGGCATTGAATTTTTAGGTTGCGATTTTTCCTCTTTTTTTGTTTCTGACTGAAAAAAAGGCGGAGTGTCGCCGAAAAATTCCTGCGCCGCCGCCTTGAGTGAGTCAATGTCCTCTTGCGAAAGGTTGGCAATAATGTCGTTTATGTCATCCATTACAAAACACCTCCGCTACTTTTGGAATTTTTTCATCAGCTCCCTTGCTTGCTCGCTGCCCAGTATGTTTTCCATCGCCGTTTTATCTTTTAAAATTTCTTTGAGTTTGGCGTTGCTTTCGGGCGAAAGACGGCTGAGCAGCGCTTGCGCAAGGTTTTTTGTTTGTGCGCTGTTGTCGGCACCTTTCATTGCTGCGGCCATTTTCATAATCTCTTCGGGCGTTAAGTTGGGATTGTTCATTGATTTCACCACCGTTTTGTTATATAATTAATATATTCGGAATTTCTGATGTAAGAACGGAGGAATGAGCGATGCGCCTTATTGTTTTTTCGGATTCTCACGGTTCTGTGCGCTATATGCGTCAGGCGCTTGAAATGCATCCGGAGGCAGATGCGGTTGTGCACCTTGGCGACGGTGAGCGTGACCTTGAAACGCTCGGCGACCTTCTTGAAGGTAAGCGCGTGATTCAGGTGTGCGGAAACTGCGACCTTTATTCTCAACTTAATATTGAGGAAAGAGTGATTCTTGCAGGTGCTAAGGTGCTGTGTACGCACGGACATTTTATGCACGTCAAACACGGTGAGCAGATGCTCAGAGAGGTTGCTCGCAATTGGGGCGCCCGCATTGTATTATATGGTCACACGCACAACATCGTGAATAATTATGTTGACGGCCTTTACATTTTTAACCCCGGCAGTGCGCGTGACGGTTGCTACGGCATAGTTGACATTGTGCCTTCGGGAATAATGTGTACATCGCACAGGTTATAATTCGGGAATAAGCAGCATATATATTCACCGATAAGGCGGTGAAAATTATGTTTGTTTATTCTGTAAAAACATCAAAAATGAAAATTGCCGTGTTGCTTGCGGTTGTTGCGGTTGTTGCGGCGGGCATTGTTTTTGTTGCCCTGAGAGGCGGCGAACCGGCGGCAAATGACGGCGCAATCAGTCTGACGGCAGGCAATGCACAAGAAAGAGTTGCCTTTCTTTCCCAGTTTGGCTGGAAGATTACCGAGGACCCGATTGAGGTTGCCGAGGTGATAATTCCGGCAGAGTTTGACGAGGTTTACACAAAATATAACGAGCTGCAGAAGGCTCAGAATTTTGACCTTCAGCCTTACAGCACAATGCGAGTCAAACGCTGGACCTATGAGGTGCTCAATTATCCCGGTTATGAAAACCGAAGTGGTGTTGTGCAGGCAAATCTGCTCATTTATGACGGCGTTGTTATCGGCGGCGACATCTGCTCTGTGGAGCTTGACGGTTTTATGCAGGGCTTTGATTTCCCTGAAAACACAAGCACAACAGCCAAAGTCGCAACTACAAGCGAAGCTTCACAACCCATTACAAAAACAACCGCGGCAACGGTGCCGGCGGCTCAATAGACACAATTGAAGATTATTTAAAATTTAAACCGCCTATATGGCGGGTTTTTCTTGCTTTTTACACCAATATATAGTATCATTAATATATTAACTTGATATGAGGTGTGTTTATGAAAAAAATCATTGCAGTCATTCTTTCACTTGCAATCGTTTTCGGTGCCTGCGCCGTTTTCGCTTATGCAACAAAGGAAGATGACCTCAAATTTGCTCTTGCATCCGACCTTCACTACAACATCCCACGCGACGAGCTTGAAGGCCCCATTGACGATGAGGTTTACTGGTATGCAAACCGCCGCGCCGCAATGGAAGACGAAAGCGGATTTATTATTGATGAATTTCTCAGACAGTGCGCTGAAAGCGATGTTGAATATGTTCTGATTTCGGGCGACATTGTTGACAACGGTCGAGCAATTGCTCAGGAGCATTATGACGTTGCCGAAAAATTTGCCGCTTTTGAGGCGGAAACGGGCAAGCAGATTTTTGTCATTAACGGCAACCACGATGCCGGCAACAACAGCTCAACAACCGTTGAACAGTTCAAGCAAATTTATGCCGATTTCGGTTATGACCACGCTCTTACCGTTGATGAGGGCAACTGCTCATACACCGCAAACCTCGGCAACAAATACAGACTTATCGCTCTTGACAGCTGTAACCACGACGCTTCCACCGAGGACGGAATGACCGCAGAAAGAATTGAGTGGGTCTGCACTCAGGCTGATGCCGCAAAGGCTGACGGCCGTTACCCCATTCTTATGATGCACCACAATCTGCTTGACCATATGCCCATGCAGACAATTTTCAGCGGCGATTTCATTGTTAAATTCCATTACGCAACCGCCGAAATCTTTGCTGACCACGGCATAAAGCTTGTTTTCTCCGGCCACGAGCATTGCAGTGACGCAACCTCTTACACAAGCGCACTCGGCAATGTGATTTATGACTTTGCAACAACCTCGCTTACAATGTATCCCCTTGAATACAGAGTATTCACCCTTACCGATGAAAAAATTGATTACGAGGCAAAGGCAATTGAGTCAATTGACCTTGATGCACTCACAGCCCGTGTCAGCGGCTACACCGACACACAGCTTGTGCCCATGGCAGAAAATCTTAACGATTATGCAAAGGGTTTCCTTAAGGCAGGCATTGAATACCGCCTTGAGCTTTCGCTGAGCATGGAAAAAATGGGCATTGCCGAGGACGCAATTTACTTTGACCTTGTAAATACAGCTGTGGGCGGCTTGCTTGAAATTCTCAATATGCCCCTTTACGGACAGAACAGCGTAGCTACACTTGCAAGCAACTATAACATTGACATTCCTTACAGCAAATATGCAACCCCGTGGGACCTTGCAACAGACCTTGTTGCAATGCACTATGCAGGCGAAGAGGCATTTGACCTTGACAGCCCCGAGGTAAGAATTCTTCTGAGAACAGTTGCTCTTATCCTTCACGCTGACCTTGCAACCGTTACTGACGAGATTTTCCTTTTTGCCGCAACGGATTTGCTCAATATGATGGGTATTTCAGGTCTTTCTCAGGAAATTACAAAGGCTTGCGCGCGCTTCTTCGGCGGCATTACACCCATGGAATATTTCCTTGTAACACTTGTTGCTCCCTTGCTTTACGCTTTCGCTTATGACGATGACGGCGTAAACGACAACAACGGCACTCTCGAAGGCTACGGCACGGTCACCACCGAGAGCAATATTTCCAATATTTTCACAAATATTATTGAAACTATCAAAGACGCAGGCTTTAATCTTTACCTTATGCTTAAGGCAATGCTCACAATGTTCGGCATTTCAATCTGATAACAAAACTCCCGTGATAACAAATATCACGGGAGTTTTTTCATCAGTTCAAGTTTATTTTTGATTGCCGCATATGCTTCTTCTGCGGTTTTTACGCCGCTGACTGCGCTTTCCATCGGGCAGGGGCCGTCGCCCGTGCGGTTGATTATTGCATCAACCTCTTTGTCGCAGGTGCAGACAATGCCGTGCTGTTCAAGGGTGCGGTGCGCACTTTTGCTCAGAACAAAAGCGTGTATTTGTGAAACACCGAGCAACACATATAAATAAGCGGCTCCGTTGCCGACAACCTTGTCTGCGCAGGAAAAGCCGTTAAAGTTTTCACCGCTTTCAAGCCATTCAAGCAGGGGAGCAACACCGCGCCTGTCAGATGTGTAAAGCAAATCGCCTTTACAAAACACGCAGGTAAGGTTGTTTTGCGAGAGAATTTCTTTTGCCTTTTGCAAATCTGTTGCCATTGTTTCACCTCTTGGTATTATATTTGCCAAGCTATTATAAATCATTAAACGAAAAATTGCAACAAAAAGAGTCGCTCAAGGCGACTCTTTAATATTATACAGTTTCTGCCATGTCTTCCTCACGGGCAACCGCAAGCATAAGCTTGATGCGGTTTTCCTGGTTAACCCTTGTTGCGCCGGGGTCATAGTCGATGGGCACAATGTTTGCATCGGGATAAATTTCGCGAAGCTTTCTTATCATACCCTTGCCGACAATGTGGTTGGGCAGGCAACCGAAGGGCTGTGCGCAGACAATGTTTGAATAGCCGTGCTCTGCAAGCTCCATCATTTCGGCGGTCAGAAGCCAGCCTTCACCCATTTTACAGCCGTAGCCGATAACGGGTGTGATGAGCTCTTTGAGGTGGGCGTAGGTGCTGGGTGCGACAAAACCGCCGTAAGCCTTTGCAGCTTTTATCATTTCGCTTTCAACATAAGCCATATATTTCATTGCAATTGTCATTGCAACCTTTTTGACAAACTTGCCGCCGTAAAGCTTGATGTCCTCAAGACGGTTGTCGATTTTGAACATCATAAAGCCGAGCAGACCGGGCACCATAACCTCACAGTCCTGAGAAGCGAGGAAATCTTCAAGATTGTTGTTTGCAAGCGGTGCATATTTTACATAAATTTCACCGACGATACCGACCTTGGTTTTGGGTGTGCGGTTAAGCGGAATTTCTGCGAAGCTTTTTGCGATTATTTTGAGATATTTGTGAACGCTTGTCAGCGAATAACCCTTGCCTTTTCCAAACATATCCGAAATGTCGGCAACCCATTTTTCAACAAGTTCATCCGTCTGACCCTTGTTGATTTCATAGGGCTTCGTCTGATTTTTAAGCAGCATGATCAAGTCGCCGTAAATGAGAGATGACAGCATTTTAAGACCCATGGGCAATGTTGCCTTGAAGCCGCTGTTTTTCTCCATACCGCCGAGGCTGAGTGAAATTACCGGCACGTGACCGTAGCCGGCTTTTTTGAGTGCCTTTCGAAGCAGATGAATGTAATTTGAGGCACGGCAACCGCCGCCCGTCTGGGTAATCATAAGGGCAACCTTGTTGACGTCGTACTTGCCGCTGTTGATTGCATCAATCATCTGACCGATAACAAGCAGTGCGGGATAGCAGGTGTCATTATGTACATATTTAAGACCCGTGTCAACAACACTGCGGCCCGTGTTGCTCAGAAGCTCGCACTTATAACCGTAGTTTTTGAAAACATTGTGAATGAGCCTGAAATGAATGTCGAGCATGCCGGGGATGAGGATTGTATAATCCTTTTTCATTTCAAGCGTAAACTCTACTCTTCCCGAAGGATCCATATAATTCTCTCCTTCCTTATTGCTCAAGGGCGGCAAACAGACTGCGGAGTCTGATTTTTACCGCACCGAGGTTTGTAATTTCGTCAATTTTAATCTGGGTGTATATTCTTCCCTTTTTCTCGAGAATCGACCTTACCTCATCGGTTGTGATTGCGTCAACGCCGCAACCGAAGGAAACAAGCTGAACAAGGTTTATGCTGTTGTCGCCGCTGTCAGCAATGTATTTGGCGCTGGCATAAAGTCTTGAATGGTAGGTCCACTGGTCAAGAACGGTGGTGGGGAATTTTTCCATAAGGCAGCTTACGCTGTCTTCGGTGACAAGCACGGCACCGCACTCGCAGATGAGCTTGTCAATGCCGTGGTTGATTTCGGGGTCAAGGTGATAGGGTCTGCCGCAGACAACAATAACGGGCTTGCCCTGCTCTTTTGCCGCCTTCATATATTCGGCACCTTTTGCACGCACCGCTTCCATATAAGCGTAATACTCGTCATAAGCGGCGGCAACCGCTTTTTTGATCTCGCCGAGAGTGACGGTGGAATCAATGCGGTCTCTGACAATTTTATGGATTCGCGGAATGAAATCCTTACGGCGGTGCAGACCGACATAATCCTTAATAAAGTTGTCATCATTCAAAGCGGGCACATTGACACCGATAACCTCGGGATAATAAGCAACAACGGGACAGTTGTAGTGGTTGTCACCGAGGTTTTCATTGAGGTTGTATGTCATACAGGGGTAGAAAATTTTGTCAATTCCCTGCTCAAGCAGACACTCAATGTGACCGTGGAGAAGCTTTGCGGGGTAGCAGACGGTGTCAGAGGGGATGGTGTGCTGACCCTTTATGTAGATTTTTCTTGTTGAAACGGGTGAAACGACAGCCTCAAAGCCGAGCTTTGTGAAGAAAGTGTACCAGAATGGTAACAGCTCATACATATTAAGTCCGAAGGGCAGACCGATTTTTCCGCGTTTACCTTCAACGGGAGTGTGGTAACGGCTGAGAAGCTGATTTTTGTATTCATAGAGGTTCATTTCCTCTTTTTCGGTTGCACCGGAAACGGGCTTGGAGCAGCGGTTGCCGCCGATGAAGCGTCTGCCGCCTGCGAAGGTGTTGACGGTAAGACGGCAAGCGTTCTGACAGCCGTGACAGACAGTCATTTTAACCTCGTGAACAAAATCTTTGAGTTGCTCGGGTGTGAGAACTGTGCTTTTGCCTTTTGTGTGCTCTTTGGCATAAATCGCCGCACCGTAAGCACCCATAAGACCAGAAATATTCGGGCGCACGACATCTCTGCCGATTTCCTGCTCGAATGCACGCAGAACGGCATCGTTGAGGAATGTGCCGCCCTGAACAACGATGTGCTGACCCAAATCGTCAGCCGTTGCCGCACGGATGACCTTATAAAGCGCATTTTTGACAACGCTGATGGAAAGACCTGCGGAAATGTTTTCGATTGATGCGCCGTCTTTCTGAGCCTGTTTTACAGAGGAATTCATAAAAACGGTGCAACGTGAGCCGAGGTCAACGGGCTTGTCTGCGAAAAGACCGAGCTTGGCAAAGTCGCCGATGGAACAGCCCCATGCGCTTGCAAAAGTCTGCAGGAAAGAGCCGCAGCCTGATGAGCATGCTTCGTTGAGGAAAATGTTGTCAATGGCGTTGTTTCTGATTTTAAAGCATTTGATGTCCTGACCGCCGATGTCGATGATGAAATCAACCTCGGGCTTGAAGTGCTTTGCGGCGGTGAAGTGGGCAATGGTTTCGACAATGCCGAAATCGGTGTCAAATGCGTTTTTGATAATTTCTTCGCCGTAGCCGGTGACGGCGGATGCTTCAATTTTAACACCGGGGCAAGCTGCATAGAAATCGTCAAGGAACTTTTTAATCATCGGCACGGGGTTGCCGCTGTTGGGCAGATAGCTTGAGAAAACGATTTCGCTTTTTTCGTTGATGACGGCGGCTTTGATTGTGGTGGAGCCTGCGTCAATGCCGAGGAAAAGACGGTCGTCGGCGGTGAATGCCGCGTTTTCCTGAACTCTGTCAGCGTCGTGACGTGCCTTGAACTCGTTGTATTCTTCCTCGTTTTCAAACAGAGGGTTACAGTTTACGTAACCTGCCGAGGAGGTGTAGCTTTCAATTTTGTTAACAGTGCTCTTGAGATTGATTTCTTCACCTGCGCAGGAAAGGGCTGCGCCGAGAGCAACGTAATAAAGAGAGTTTTCGGGACAAAAACCCTTTGCACCGAGGGTTGAGTCAAAGCTGTTACGAAGCTCCGAAAGGAAAGAGAGCGGACCGCCCAGATAAACGACGTTGCCCGAAATTGAGCGACCTTGAGCAAGGCCTGCAATTGTCTGGTTGACAACGGCCTTAAAAATACTCGCGGAAATGTCGCTTTTTCTTGCACCCTGATTGAGCAGAGGCTGAATGTCGGATTTTGCAAAAACGCCGCAACGTGAGGCGATGGTATAAGTTTTTTCGCACTCTGCCGCAATTTCATTCATTTGGGTGGGGGTGATGTCAAGCAGAGATGCCATCTGGTCGATGAATGCACCCGTGCCGCCGGCACAGGAACCGTTCATTCGAACCTCAACACCGTGTGTGAAAAATAAAATTTTCGCATCTTCGCCGCCGAGTTCAATGACGACATCGGTGTCGGGCAGATATTTTTTGACCGCAACGCGTGTCGCATAGACCTCCTGAATGAAAGGAAGTCCGAGCTCATTGGCAAAGCCCATACCTGCCGAGCCCGAAACGCTGATTTTTACGTTTTCGGCCTCGGGGCAGTTGGCGATGATGTCGCTGAGCATTGCCGAAGCTTTAGCGGTAATCTGCGAATAATGTCTTTCGTATGATTTATATATAATGTTGAGCTCGTCATCAAGAGCGACGCACTTGAGAGTGGTGGAGCCCACATCCAGACCGATTTTCATTCTTTCTCCTCTTCCGCAGGGAATCAGCCGATATTTTTAAGCTTTTTTTCCTGCATTTCAAGATTTTGGCGCAAAAGCTTTGAAACCTCTTCGTAAAGCTTTGCGTTAGCTTCTTCAACTGTCATGTTTTCAACTGAAAACGGGTCGCCGAATCTTGCAACAAGATTTTTGCTTCTGAAAACGAAGTCACCGCTGACGGCAACGGGAACAACAAGTGCGTTTGTTTTCTTTGCGAGCGAAACGGCACCGTATTTGAACGGCAGCATAAATGCGTCTGTTTTGTTGCGGGTACCCTCGGGGAAAATTCCGATTGCACCCTGACGCTCAAGAACGGCAAGAGCCGCTCTGGTAGCCTCGGAATCGTGTCCGTTGCGGTTTACGGGGATGCAGCCCGCGAGCTTGAAAAAGCCCTTGAGCTTACCCTCGAAGTACTCTTTCTTTGCCATGTAGTTTATCGGTCTTTTGGTTGCGATAATCTGCAGGCACTGGTCATAAACGTGTTTGTGGTTGCTTGCAATGACAATTGTTCCCTCTTTGGGGATTTTGTTGCCGTCAATGACGGTGGGGTTGTACCACAGTCTGAAAAGCGGACGCATAAAGGGCGCCATCAGACGGTAGCCAAAGGTGCCGGGGTCGTGACTGTTTTTACTCATTTTCTTTTTCCTCTTTCGCTTTTTGTTCCATGTGTTCTTTCTTGAGCTGATTAAAGTCTGTTTTGCCCATAAGTGTCTTGGGCAGAGATGCTCTGTATTCATACTCATAAGGAACGCTGTATTTTGCAAGGTTTTTCTGGCAATGCTCTTTGATTTCGGACTTTATCTTTTCGGTTGCTTCAAAGCCGTTTTTAAGAACAATGTAAGCCTTTGCCACCTCAACCTTGTAGGGGTGGGGGATGCCGATAACCGTACATTTAAGAACGGCCTCGTGTTCCTCAATTGTTTTTTCAATGTTCTGCGGATAAACGTTGTAGCCGGAAGAAACAATCATTCTCTTAAGGCGCATTTTGTAGAAAATCTTACCTGTTTCGTCAATGCAGCCGATGTCGCCGGAGTGAAGCCAGAGTCTGCCGTCTTCGTGAATCTGAAGAACTTCGTTTGTTTCAACCTCGTTGTTGCGGTAGCCGAGCATAACTGTGGGGCCGCTCATACAGATTTCACCGTCTTCGTTGGGGCCGAGAACGGTCTGGGTGCCGGGCTGAACAACGCAGAATTTGTTGCCGATAAGGGGCAGACCGATACTGCCGGGTGCGTAGCCGTCACCGACAGCAAGGCAAACGGCGGCAAGACATTCCGTCATACCGTAGCCCTGAGAAATTTTAACCTTTGCGTTGTGCTCTGCAAGGAATTCGTTGATTCTCTTTTCGAGCGGAGCTGCCAGAGAGTCGCCGCCGCTGACAACATATTTAAGGAAGGAAAGGTCAAGCTTTTCAATTCCGCGTGTGTTGATAAGTGCCTCATAAAGCGTGGGCACGCCGAAAATCATTGTGGGCTTGTATTTCTTGAGAAGTCCGCCGAATTTCTTTGCATCAAAGCGCGGGATGAGCACGGAGCAGGCGCCGTAGCAGAAAGCAACGTGAATGCACACACCAAGACCGAAGCCGTGGAAAATGGGCAGAATTGCAAGCATAACGTCGCCGACGGAAACGTCTTTGAGGGTTATGACAGCCTGAACACCAAAGGAGTTGAACGCTCTGTTTGAGTGAACGATTTCCTTGGGGATACCCGTTGTGCCGCCGCTGTGGAGAATAATTGCGGGCAGGTCGTTGGAACCGTTGAATTCGGAAACTGTGCTGACGGTTTTTGCCTTTGCAAAAAAGTCATCCCACATAACGAAACGGGAATCGTAGCCCTTGAGAGTTTTTTTGGTGTGCTTTGCAATGTCGTAAACGGTTTTGAGCATCGGGGGCATTGACTCGGAGGCACAAACGGTGATGACGTGCTTTAAGGTTGTTTCGTCAATGATGCTGCCGATTTTTTTGAGGCAAAGGTCAACAACAAGAAGAATTGAGCTTTCAACAGAGTTTACATATCTTTTGATTTCCTGCTCGGCAGACAGCGGGTGAATTATGTTACACACGGCACCGAGCTTGTTGAGCGCATAAATGCTGATGATGGCGGCGGGCATATTGGGCATACAGATTGTGACAACATCGCCTGCTTTAACACCGTAAGCGGAGTAAGCTTTTGCGCACTCGTCAATTCTTGCAGTCATCTGTGCATAGGTGCATTTTTTGCCCATATAATCAAAAGCGGGGGCATCGGGATGCTTTGCGGCGGAAAGCTTGAACATTCCGTACATTGAAACATCGGGCACGTCAATTTCGGGCACGGGGTCAAATTTTCTTGCGGCAAAAGGATTTCTGATTTTTTCTTTGATGTTGAGTGCCGCCTCTTTGATGGAAGCCTTTTTGTTGTTAGTTTTTTTCATTGAGAAGATACTCCTTAATTAATTCTGAAAATTTTTCGTTTTCTTTTGTTAAATCGTCGCTTTCAACTTTGAAGGGTTCATAAAATTTCAGCTTAAGTGTTTTGCGGAAAAAGCTGTAATGACCTGTGAGGGTGAAGGGAACAATCGGAGCGCCGGTGTCGTAAGCCATTTTGATTGCACCGATTTTAAAGGGGAGCAAAAGAACTTTGCCGCCTGTTTTGTTTGTTGTGCCCTCCGGGAAAATTCCGACAACGCCGCCCTGGTTGAGAACAGCTTTTGCCGCAGGCAGAGCGTGCCTGTCCTTTTCGCGTCTGTTGACGGGGATAACACCGACAGAGTGTAAAAAAGCGGCAAGAATTTTGTTTTTGAACATTTCATCCTTGCAAAGGAAATGAACACATCTTTTGTTTGAAGCAACAAGAATAAATCCGTCGTTGAAATTCATATGATTGCCTGCAATAACAACGGGACCCTCGGCGGGAACATTTTCAAGACCCTCAATAACGGGTTGTCTGATAAGCTTTGTAAAAAAAGAAAATGCGGGATAAAGGAATTTGTACATTTTGGGTGCGTTCTTCATTGTTTTTTGCCTCCTTGACAGCAACAAACGAGCCCTTTAAGTTGCGTTATGTATTGCGCACGCATCAAAGGACCCGTTTTTTTGATTTGTAAATTTGTGACACTGTGGTGCCGACAGCAACTAAAACTGCGGCACAGGAAATGGCTGCAATTGCAGGTTTTTTCTCGATGCGTGAAGAATGGGTATAAGGAAGGCATTTTTTGACAAGCTTTGCCTTGGACTTTGAACTCATATCAATTGAGTTCATCACTCTGACATATTCTTCAATGTAAGATTTGTTTGTAGCCATTGGTTTCACTCCCTTCCTTGTTTTAATAGGCAAAATTTGCTTAATTTAAAGGTTTTTATTATAAGCAAAAAAACTATCCATATATAAAACACTTGAGAAGGGCGAAATGTGAACTTTTAAATTGTAAACATTTTATGAACAAAAATCATAAATCTTCGTAGTTGATTTTTCTGTCTTTGTAGTAATAGATTTTATCATGCTCGCTGATGGGGCGCATAACACGGCAGGGATTGCCCACGGCGACAACGTTTGCAGGGATATCCTTTGTGACAACGCTTCCTGCACCGATAACGGTGTTGTCACCGATTGTGACACCGGGCATAATCAGCGCACCTGCACCGATCCAGCAATTTTTGCCGATGTGAACGGGCATATTGTATTGATAAGCCTTACTGCGCAGGTCGGGGTCAATGGGGTGACCTGCCGTTGCAACGGTGACGTTGGGGGCAAACATTGTGCAGTCGCCGACATAAATGTGAGTGTCATCAACAAGCGTCAGGTTGAAATTTGCATAAACGTTGTTACCGAAATGAACGTGGTGACCGCCCCAGTTTGCGTGAAGCGGCGGCTCAATGTAGCAGTTTTCGCCGATTTCGGCAAACATTTCCTTGAGCATTTCCTGACGTTTGTCAAGCTCGGTGGGGCGTGTGAGGTTGAAATCGTAGAGTCGGTTGACATAGCCGAGCTGTTCGGTCATGATTTCGTCGCCGCTCGGATAATAAACGTCGCCGCTGTGAATTTTTTCTCTGTCGGTCATTTTTTCACCTCCGTTATTCTCCGTGAGGGATGAACGAATAAAAGTGGATAATATTCATATCCTCAGGCATTTCAAGCCCGTGAGAGCCGCTTTTGCCGTCAATTTCGTGACATCCGTGGTCGGGTGCAAAGAAAAGAACGCTGTCGTGCTTTTTCCAACAGTCAGAGATTTTTCCGTGAATTTCCGCATAGGTGTCGCAGTTGTTTTTGAGCACCTTGAGTGATTCTTCGCCCTCGGGGGCAAGCTTGTGCATTGTGCTGTCATAGTCTCCGTTGTAAAGCACAATAAGGTCGTAACCGTCGCTTTCAATCAGCTCAAGAGCCTTTGCGTTGCACTCCTCAACGGAATCGTAAATGAAATAATCCATTTCTCTTTCAAGGAAAATTTTTGAAATACTGTCGCCTTCGGTGGAGACAATAACAGGCTTCTTGCCGGTTTTGATGAGCGAATCAAAAACGGTTTCGATTGAAAGAACAGGCTTGGTGTAGGTTCTGATGCCGTGCACGGCAGGCATTGCGCCCGTGTACATTGAGGCAAAGCAAACGGGAGTTACACTGGGCATAACCGAATGAATCGGCAATGCAAGCTCGGAATTGAGAGCGGCACCGGAGAAAAGCTCTGTATATTTTTGATAAAGCCACAGTGCAACCGCATCGGGATTATACATAAAAACTCTGTCAGCCTTTGCTTTGCCGAAAGCCTTTTGTGCTTTGCAAAGGACAAGGTTAATCGGCTCAGCGGCGTGTTCGGGCTTTTCTGCACCCAGAAGGGCTGTGACGGTTGCCGCGGTTGATGTAATATTTACGCTGTTAAAGATAAAATCATCCATTTCTAACACCTCTTAATCAGAATTTGAAGCTGCCGGACAACGGTTTTGACACCTGATAAAAAGAGTTGCCTGCAACAATCTTTACCGTGTAGGTCTTGCCGATTTCAAGGTCGAGATTGCCGACATTTACGCTGTAATAATCTTTTTCCGGAATATTGTAATAGTTTGCTATAACATTGCCTGAGTAAACCTTTTTAAGACCGCAGGTGACTGAAATCTTATAATCGTGAACAACACCGCTTTTGTCGTTTGCGGCAGGGAAGCCGATAACACATTCGCCGTTTTCGTCAACGGTCAGCGAAACCTCTGCGCCGTTTTCAAAAGCGGGTGCGGTTGAATTAAAGAATCTGCCTGCGTAGGTGTGGGTGAATGTTGATTTTTTTGCAGGGGATTTAAAGAAATGGTCAACGCCGTCAATGAATGTTGCGGAGTTGAGGTCATATCCGCGCACCCTTGTGCTGCCGTTTGCGTCAGCCTCAACAATATAAAACTCAGCAGCTTTTTCGTGACCCTCGGGGAACTGTCCTGCAAAAAGCTCGTTTTCAAGCTCGTAATAGTCAAGTGAGCCTGTGCCGAGTGCCGTGAAAGAGCCCTGCCATACAGAGCGGGGATCACGCATCGGGTAGTGTGAATGTCCCGAGAAATTGACAACCTGCGGATACTTTACATAAACGCTGTTAAGATTGATTTCGCCCCAGTTAACGCTGCCGTAAACTGTGCCAAAGGGGTGGGGATGCTGAAAGACAAAAACAGGATAATCGGGGTTGTCCTTCTTTGCCTCGGCAAGCTGTTTGTCGAGCCATTTAAGCTTATTAATGTCTAAGAAAGAAGACTCCTGATTGTATGATATGCCGATAAAATGGAAACCGTTTATTACAAAATGGTTGTCCGCATCTTTTGAAACATACTCGGAGAAACGGTTGTAAGTTTCCTCACTGTTATCGAAAAATTCGTGGTTGCCGATAACCGTCAGAGCCTTTGTGCCCTCGCGGATATGCTCATCAAGAACTTTTTTATAAGCCTCAAACTGCGCCACTGAGCCCGAATCGGTGAAATCGCCGCATACGCAAACGGCATCAAGCTTTGTATATTTTTTGTCACTTTCTGCAATGTTATAAGCTGTTTCGATAAGGTTGGTGAAACGGCTGATTCTCAGCGTGTCGTCAGTGCCGGTGATGTGAATGTCACTGCAAACGGCAAAACGCACAACGGGTGTGAAATCTTCCGGTGCGGCAACGGGGTCATTGAAAACAGCAATGGGGTTTGTCACAATGTTGACCGATGCAAGCAGAAAAGAAAAAAGCAGAGATGTGAAAGACATAAAGGTTTTGGGCAGGTAAGAAAACATAAAAAAGCCTCCGTAAAATTATATAAAAATTATTATATCACAAAACGGCACAAAAAACAAAGACTTTTTTGTGTTAAAAAGGGACTTGCGCTTTATTACACTTATGATATAATAATTAAGATGAAAATTTTCCGAGGTGAAAAGGGAAAATGAAGCTTAAAGATTTACTTGCAACAGGAAAACCGACGCTTTCTTTTGAGGTTTTTCCGCCCAAAACAGACGACAAATTTGACAGCGTAAAGGCTGCAACGGAGCAGATTGCTCTGCTTAAGCCTCATTTTATGAGTGTTACTTACGGCGCAGGCGGCGGCACAAGCCGTTACACCACCGAAATTGCCGAAAATCTGCTTAGAAATTATTCGGTTACTCCGCTTGCCCACCTGACCTGTGTTTCATCCTCCAAGGAAACCGTGCTCGCACAGATTGAAAGATTGAAAGCGGCAGGTGTTGAAAATGTGCTTGCCCTGCGCGGCGATATTCCCAAGGAAGCACCGTCCGAGGATGACTGGCACTACCGCCACGCAAGCGACCTTATCGCAGACATAAAGGCGCACGGTGATTTTTGCATCGGCGGTGCGTGCTATCCCGAGGGTCACGTTGAGTCAACAAGCTATGCCGAGGATATCCGCTACCTTAAACTTAAAGAAGATGCAGGCTGTGATTTTTTTACCACTCAGATGTTTTTTGACAATAACATAATTTACAATTTTCTTTATAAACTGCGTACGGCGGGCGTTACCGTGCCCGTTATTGCAGGCATTATGCCCGTCACTAACGTTGCACAGATTGCAAGAAGCTGCGCGCTTTCGGGCACTCAGCTTCCTCAGCGCTTCAAGCAGATGGCAGACCGCTTCGGTGATAACCCTGCCGCAATGAAGCAGGCAGGCATTGCCTATGCGACGGAGCAGATTATTGACCTTTTGTCAAACGGAGTCAACAATATCCACGTTTATTCAATGAATAAACCCGACGTTGCCGAGAAGATTTATCAGAATCTTTCCGACATTATTGAGCTGTGAATATGAATATTAAAGAAAAAATCAAAAACGGTCTTGTGTTTTGTGACGGCGGCTTGGGCACCTTGCTTCAGTCAAAGGGACTTGCCGCAGGCGAAAAGACCGAAATGTGGAATCTCACACATCCCGAGGTGCTTACACAGATTCATACCGCTTATTTTGAGGCGGGCAGTGACATTGTCTGCGCAAACACATTCGGGGCAAATGAACTGAAGTTTGACGGTGCAGGCGGCACGCCGACGGCTGAAGAAATCATCACCGCCGCGGTAAAAAATGCAAAGGCGGCCGTCCAAAATACAGCACACCTCGGCAGGGAAAGATTTGTTGCGCTTGATATCGGACCGCTTGGCAAATTGCTTGCCCCTCTCGGTGAGCTTGAGTTTGAGCGCGCTGTTGAAATTTTTGCCCGTCAGGTGCGTTGCGGTGCTGCTCAGGGTGTTGATTTGATTTTCATTGAAACAATGAACGACGCCTATGAGCTTAAAGCCGCCGTGCTTGCCGCAAAGGAAAACTGCGATTTGCCTGTTTTTGCAACCGTTGCTTTTGATGAAAACGGAAAGCTTATGACGGGCGCAGATGTACCTGCCGTTGTTGCGTTGCTTGAGGGGCTGGGTGTTGATGCGCTGGGTGTCAACTGCAGTGTCGGACCCGACAAAATGCGCACAATTGTGAAAACTCTCACCGAATATTCATCCCTGCCCGTTATCGTAAACCCCAACGCAGGTATGCCCGTTGTGAGAGACGGCAGGACGGTTTATGACATTTCTGCGGCGGATTTTGCCGAAATTATGAAAGAAATCGTTGCCGACGGTGCAAGAATTGTCGGCGGTTGTTGCGGCACAACGCCCGAATATATCGAAAAAACGGTTGCGGCGGTCAAAAACATGACCCCCGTGCCGCTTTGCAACAAAAACAAAACTCTTGTTTCATCATATACCCATGCCGTTGAAATCGGCAAAACACCCGTGCTTATCGGCGAAAGAATCAATCCCACGGGTAAGCCGAAAATCAAGCAGGCACTCAAAGAAAACAACATTGAATACATCCTCGGTGAAGGGCTTTCTCAGGCAGAAAAAGGTGTGCAGATTCTTGATGTCAACGTCGGTCTGCCGGGAATTAATGAAGCCGAGATGCTCTGTCTTGCAATGAAGGAATTGCAAAAGGTGCTTTCTCTGCCGTTACAGCTTGACAGTGCCGATGCCGCGGCAATGGAAAAGGCGATGCGCCTTTATAACGGCAAGCCGATGGTCAATTCCGTCAACGGCAAGGCGGAAAGTATGGCGGCGGTTTTTCCGCTTGTCAGAAAATACGGCGGTGTTGTTGTTGCGCTGACACTCGATGAGAGCGGAATCCCCTCAACCGCAGAGGGCAGGGCGGCAATTGCCGAAAAAATAATCAATACTGCCGCACAGTATGGCATTGATAAGAAAGATATCGTCGTTGACCCGCTGGCAATGGCGGTAAGCTCGGATATTTTCTCAGCCTGCACAACGCTTGATGCACTCAGAATTGTAAAAGAAAAGTTCGGCGTTTGCACAAGTCTCGGTGTTTCAAACATTTCATTCGGTCTGCCAAACCGTGACATAATCAACAGCACGTTTTTTGCAATGGCTCTGAAAAACGGTCTTGATGCGGCGATTATGAATCCGCATTCTTCCGATATGCTGAGAACTTATTATGCATTCAGAACGCTTTCGGCAATGGACAAAAACTGTGCCGATTACATTGCATACGCTTCATCCTTAAGTCCCGAAAGTACACCTGCGGCAGACACGGCGCAGGCGGATACGCTGACGGCGGCGGTTGCAAAGGGACTCAAAGAAAAGGCGGCGGTGCTGAGCGCCCGTTTGCTTGAAACCCTTGAGCCGCTTGACGTTGTAAACAACCATATCGTGCCCGCCCTTGACACAGTGGGTAAAGATTTTGAGTCGGGCAAGGCTTTCCTGCCCCAGCTTCTTATGGCGGCGGATGCGGCAAAGGCGGCTTTTGACGAGGTCAAGAAAAAGCTTGGCACGGCAAAGTCGCAGGGCGATAAAATTCTTATTGCCACCGTAAAAGGCGATATTCATGACATCGGCAAAAACATCGCAAGGGTGTTGCTCGAAAACTACGGCTATGATGTGATTG
The DNA here is from genome assembly GCA_045592705.1 of Acutalibacteraceae bacterium. Lineage (GTDB taxonomy): Bacteria > Bacillota > Clostridia > Oscillospirales > Acutalibacteraceae > CAG-177. The sequence goes on from JAZNVG010000027.1 coordinate 89,401, forward strand.
ATATGGGTCGCGATGTTGACCCTGCTGCAATTGCCGAAGCTGCCGCAGAACAGAAAATAAAGCTTGTGGGTCTGAGCGCACTGATGACGACAACGGTTGCTTCAATGGAAGAAACGGTGAAGCTGCTGCACGAAAAATCACCCGAGAGCAAAATTATGGTCGGCGGCGCAGTGCTGACGGCGGATTATGCCGAGCAAATCGGTGCTGACTATTATGCCAAGGATGCCCTTGAGGGAGTTAAATTTGCAAAGGAAGTTTTTTCCGAATAAACACAAAAAATCCCGACCAAGGGCGGCCCGCCATAAGAAATTTAAGTCTTAAAAAGGATATTTTGGCATATAACTGCGTTAAAAATGCTCGAAATCCGTCAAGGATTTCTGCGCTTTTTGCCTTGTTCTATATCCAAACTATCCCTTTTTAAGATGCG
>JAZNVG010000028.1:0-126430 GCA_045592705.1 Acutalibacteraceae bacterium
CTTTAATTCTAATATTTCTTTTTCATATTCTTTGATGTGTCTGTAACTTCTGGGCATAAAATTTCCTCCTATGGTAGCTATTTTAATTCTACCATAGGAGGTTCTTTTTTTCATTGTCCGTTTTTACTGGACCTGTTCAAATTCGCGGCGGTTATTGTTTTATTAAAGAGATTTGACTGTTTCCATTACGTAGTTGCCGAATTCTTCGCAGGTGCAACCGTCGGCTCTGCCCGTAATTTTCAGCTTCTTGTCTTCAAACATACAGAAATCAAGAGCTTTTTCAAGCTTCTCCGCTTTTTCCTGCTGACCGATGTGGTTAAGAAGCATTACGGAAGCGCGGAGCATTGAGCAGGGGTCTGCATACTGACCGCGACCCTCTCTGATCATTCTGGGAGCTGAGCCGTGGATAGCTTCAAACATTGCATATTTTTTACCGATGTTTGCGCTGCCTGCCGTGCCTACGCCGCCCTGGAATTCAGCGGCTTCGTCTGTGATGATGTCGCCGTAAAGGTTGGGAAGAACAAAAACTTTGAAATCGCGGCGGCGCTTTTCGTCAACAAGCTTTGCGGTTGCAATGTCGATGTACCACTCATCAGTGATGATTTCGGGATATTCCTTGCCGATTTCTTTGCAGATGTTGAGGAATTTACCGTCAGTTGTCTTGATAACGTTAGCTTTCTGAATGATTGAAACTCTTTCTTTGCCGTTGTTCTTTGCGTATTCGTAAGCGAGTCTTGCAATTCTTTCCGTGCCTTCTGTTGTGGTAACAACAAAGTCCATTGCAAGGTCATCTGTGATGTTGAAACCTTTGGAACCGACAGCGTAAGCGCCCTCTGTGTTTTCTCTGAAGAAAGTCCAGTCAACACCCTGCTCGGGGATACGTACGGGGCGAAGGTTGCAGAAAAGGTCGAGAGCCTTTCTCATTGCAACGTTTGCGCTCTCAATGTTGGGCCACGGGTCGCCTGCCTGAGGTGTTGTCATGGGACCCTTGAGGATAACGTGGCATTTTTTGAGCTCTTCAAGCACGTCGTCGGGGATAGCCTTGTTAACGGCAACGCGGTTTTCAATTGTCAGACCGTCAATAAATCTGAACTCAATTTTACCTGCTTTAACCTCGTCTTCAAGAAGGAACTGAAGAACTCTTGCGGATTCGTTGCAGATAATCGGACCGATGCCGTCGCCGCCGCAAACGCCGATGATGAGTTTATCAAGGTTTGCGTAGTCAACAAAATCACCCTGAGCTTTAATTCTGTCGCTTCTTTCGCTCTGTTCTTTTACAAGAGCTGTGAATTTTTCGATGGCAAGCTGTAACTGTTCCTGTGTCATTTATATCATCCTTTCTCAGTTTGAAAGCTTTGTGTAGTTGAGCAGACCGCCGGCAAGAATCATTGCCTTTTGTCTGTCTGAATAATCGTAATTAAGTGCGTAAATGAGACCCTTCGTCTCGTTGCGGAGTGTTACGGGTGCGCCGGTTTCAATTGCTTCCCTGATTCCGTTGAGTGCAAGAACGTCGCCCTGGTCAACGGTGTCATAATCGTCGGGGTTTGCGAATGTGAACGGCATAATACCTGCGTTAATCAGGTTGGCACAGTGGATTCGGGCAAACGATTTTGCGATAACAGCCTTGATGCCGAGATAGAGCGGGACAAGCGCGGCGTGTTCTCTTGATGAGCCCTGACCGTAGTTTGAGCCGCCGATGATGAAGCCCTTGCCCTCTGCCTTGCAGTTTTCCGCAAAGTTTTCGTCACACTGACGGAAGCAGAAGTTTGAAAGGTAGGGGATGTTTGAACGGTAAGGAAGAATCTTTGCGCCTGCGGGCATAATGTGGTCGGTTGTGATGTTGTCGCCGACCTTGAGAATTGCCTTTGCCTGAATGTCGGCAGGGAGAATGTCGCTTGAGGGGAAAGGCTTGATATTGGGACCGTATTTAATCTCAACTGCATCTGCCTCGGAAATGTCGGCAGGCTTTTCAATGAGATTGTCGTTGATGATGAATGCTTCGGGCATTGTGATTTCGGGCATTTCGCCGAGTGTTCTCGGGTCTGTGAGAACGCCGGTGAGAGCAGATGCGGCGGCAACCTCGGGACTGACAAGGTAGATGCCGGCATCGGCGGTGCCTGAGCGTCCCTCAAAGTTGCGGTTAAAGGTTCTGAGAGAAACACCGCTTGACTGGGGTGACTGACCCATACCGATACAAGGACCGCAAGCACACTCAAGAAGTCTTGCGCCTGCGCAGAGAATGTCGGAAAGTGCAGAGTTGAGTGAAAGCATATTGAGAACCTGCATTGAACCGGGGGAAATTGTAAGGCTTACGTTGGGAGCAACCTTTTTGCCCTTGAGAATTGCGGCAACCTTGAGCATATCAAGAAGAGATGAGTTTGTGCAGGAGCCGATGCAGACCTGGCTGATTTCGATATTGCCGATTTCTTCAACGCTCTTAACGTTGTCGGGCATATGGGGCATTGCGGCAAGGGGAACAAGCTTGCAAAGGTCGATGTCGATGATTTCGTCATACTGTGCATCTTCGTCTGCGGAAAGCTCGCACCAATCCTCTTCGCGGCCCTGTGCCTTGAGGAATTTTCTTGTAATATCGTCAGAGGGGAAAACCGAGGTGGTTGCACCAAGCTCGGCACCCATGTTTGTGATTGTGGCTCTTTCGGGTACGGAAAGGGTTGCAACGCCTTCGCCGCCGTATTCGATAACCTTGCCGACACCGCCCTTGACACTCATAATTCTGAGCACTTCAAGGATAATGTCTTTTGCGCTGACCCAGGGGGAGAGCTTGCCGGAAAGTCTTACAAGCGTAACCTTTGGCATTGTTGTGAAATATTCGCCGCCGCCCATTGCAACGGCAACGTCAAGACCGCCGGCACCGATTGCCAGCATACCCATACCGCCGCCTGTGGGGGTGTGGCTGTCAGAACCGATGAGGGTTTTGCCGGGCTTGCCGAAACGTTCAAGGTGAAGCTGGTGGCAGATTCCGTTACCTGGTTTTGAGAAAAGCAGACCTCTTTTTTTTGCAACGCTCTGAATGAATCTGTGGTCATCGGCGTTTTCAAAGCCTGTCTGCAGGGTGTTGTGGTCAATATAAGCGACAGAAAGCTCGGTGCGCACTCTTTCAATACCCATTGCTTCAAATTCAAGGTAAGCCATAGTGCCCGTTGCGTCCTGCGTAAGTGTCTGATCAATGCGAATACCGATTTCTGTGCCGGGAATCATTTCGCCCGTCACAAGGTGATTTTTGATAATTTTCTGAGAAATCGTCAGTCCCATTTTTTTCGCCTCCGTTACATAAAAATTACAAATATTAATCCATTATAACGAATTTTACTCTTGTGAATGTCTTTTGTCAAGGCGGACAGCGCATTTTGTGTATATATTGTAATAAATTTATCTATATAAACAAAATATTGAGTTTTTTGCTTGATATGTTTGAATATCGGTGCTATAATGTTTAAAATGCCTTAGTTTTATTAAAAATTTTTACCGGTCAGATTGCCGGGAAAGAGAAAAATACAATCACTTGTGCAAATTCGGAAAGTGAAAGAAAGGGTGGGTGTTTATGGCAAACAATACAAACTCAAAAAAAACGGCAAATCGCTCGGGGAACGCACCGAAAAAAGCCTCTGCCGACACACGTAAAAAAACTGCGGCACAGGCAAACGATAAAAAGCCTCTGACCCCTGAACAGCAGACGGCAAAACGTCAGAGAACAGCAATTATTTTAATGGCTGCATCGGTGTTTCTTATCTGTGTTGCTTTTATAAAGGGTGAAAGTGTCTGGAACTGGATGCACGGTACGCTTTTCGGTTTGTTTGGCTTTTGCGCTTACATCTGGCCGTTTATGCTGCTTGGCCTTGCAATTATTTACACGCTCAACAAACCTCTCGGCACTTTCACGGCAGACATTGCGGGTGTCAGCTCGTTTGTTTTGCTGCTCGGCAGTGCCATCCATATTTTCTCGAAACCTGCCGAGTATCTGAGTGAAACCGCTCTCGGTGTTCAGTTTAAAGAGGTGTGGGCAGCACAGACATTGGGTAGCGGCGGATTTTTCGGCGCTTTTATCGGCGGCGGACTTGCAAAGCTTTTCGGCAAAACCGGTGCCGGAATAACCGTTGTTATCCTGCTTGTGGTTCTCGTTATGCTTCTCACCGGTACAACGCTTATAGGCTTTTTCAAAGCGGTGAGCAAACCCGTTAAAAAAGTCGGTGAAATTACTGCTGAAAGAATGGAAAAAAGTGCGGTGCGCCGTGAACAGGCCGAGGCGGAAAGAGCACAGGATGAGGAGAAAAAAGAAAAAAGGTTTAATCCTCCTCCGACAGTTACCGATGTGCCCAAGAGCGGTTCGGGTGAAAGTATTGACATTGTGCGTGATGACTCAACTTTCACAATTCCCACAGATAGTCCGATAAATATCCCCACCGTTAATCTTGAGGATTCAAAACCTGCCACACCGACCGAAAAGGCGATTGAGCAGGCAATCGAGGAATCTAAAAAGGTTCAGCGCAAAAAGCCTCAGCGTAAGACTGAAATTGTTGAGGAAAAAGTTGAAGAATCTGATGTTCCTCAGGGTCAGTACGTATATCCTCCCATTGAATTGCTCAAGCCTCCCGTGGAGGGCGAAAATATCAACTATTCCGATGAAATTCAGACCAACGCACAGAAGCTTCTTACAACGCTCGAAAGCTTCAACGTCAAGGCGGAAATCATTGATATCTGCCGAGGTCCTTCCGTTACACGCTATGAGCTTGTGCCGGATGAGGGTATCCGTATAAGCAAAATCACAAAGCTTGCCGATGACATCGCGCTGCGCCTTGCCGCTTCGGGTGTACGTATTGAGGCTCCCATTCCCAATAAATCAGCTATCGGTATCGAGGTGCCCAACAGACAGAAATCAATGGTCTGTATGCGTGAAATTATCGACACTTCAAAATACAGGGATACAAAAAGCAAGCTCAATGTTGCCCTGGGTAAAGACATTGCGGGTAATATTATCTGTACGGATATTGCGAAAATGCCGCATATGCTTATTGCGGGTACAACCGGTTCGGGTAAATCCGTCTGCCTTAATGCAATGATTGTCAGCATTCTTTTCAATGCTTCACCCGAAGAGGTCAAGCTTCTGATGATTGACCCCAAGCAGGTTGAATTTACGATTTATAACGGCATTGCACACCTTGAGGTGCCCGTTGTTTCCGACCCCAGAAAAGCTGCAGGCGCTCTCGGCTGGGCGGTTGCGGAAATGGAAAGAAGATACAAACTGTTTTCCGAAAACAACGTTCGAGATATCGGCGGTTACAATAAAATTGCCGAAATGCGTCCCGAACTTAAGAAAATGCCGCAGTATGTTATCTTTATTGATGAGTTGTCTGACCTTATGATGGTTGCTCCCAACGAGGTTGAAGACTCAATCTGCCGTCTTGCACAGATGGCACGTGCGGCAGGTATGCACCTTGTTATTGCAACACAGCGTCCTTCCGTTGATGTTATCACGGGTATTATCAAAGCAAACATTCCCAGCAGAATTGCGCTTTCCGTTTCTTCCCAGATTGACTCCCGCACAATTCTTGACACCGCCGGCGCAGAAAAGCTCCTCGGCAACGGTGATATGCTCTTCAGCCCCATCGGTCTGTCAAAACCGCTCAGAATTCAGGGTTGTTACATTTCCGAAGAAGAAATTGAAAAAATTGTTGACCACATCAAGTCACAGATGCAGACAACGTATAACGAAGAAACAATCAAAGAAATTGATGCAAATGCTGCGGCAACGGGTGCCAAGAAAAAGGGCGGTGCACCTGTTCCCGAGGACAGTGATGACGAGCGTGACGAGATGTTTGACAAGGCGGTTGAGGTTGTTGTTGAGGCAGGTCTTGCTTCCACAACAATGCTGCAAAAGCGTCTTAAACTCGGCTATGCAAGAGCTTCAAGAGTTATGGATGAACTCTTTGATGCAGGAATTATCGGACCTTATGAGGGCAGCAAGCCCCGTAAGGTGCTTATTACAAAACAGCAGTGGTATGAAATGAGCGCTCTTTCTCAGAGTGCTGTCGGCGGTGTGTCGGAAGAGCCCGATGAGCCGCAGGAGGTTTTTACTCAGGATGAGTTTGAAGACATTTTCAGTAACACTGCCGATGAATATGAATCGGTGTTTTCCGATGATGAAGACGAGGAATAATTTATGAGTTTTTTGCCCGTGTCGCGTGAAGATATGACCGCCTTGGGATGGGAGCAGGCTGATTTTATTTATGTCAGCGGTGACGCTTATGTTGACCATCCTGCTTTCGGTGCGGCAATAATTACGCGTGTTCTTGAATCCTGCGGTTACAAGGTTGCCGTGCTCAGTCAGCCCGACTGGCACAGCGACAGGGATTTTACGCGTCTGGGCAGACCGAAATACGGCTTTTTTGTCAGCAGCGGAAACATTGATTCAATGGTTGCGCACTATACCGCCGCCAAGAGAAAACGTTCCGAGGATGCGTACAGCCCCGGCGGAAAAGCGGGCTTACGTCCGGACAGAGCGGTAATTGTTTACTGTCAGAAAATCAGAAAGATTTACGGTGACGTTCCGATCGTAATCGGCGGTCTTGAAGCTTCTTTGCGCCGTTTTGCGCATTATGATTATTGGGATGATGATATTCGTCCCTCAATCCTTTTCGATTCAGGTGCCGACCTCATTTCTTTCGGAATGGGTGAAAGCCAGACAAAGGAAATTGCCGACCGTCTTGCAAGCGGAGAAAGTGTTTCCGATTTGCGCGATATCCGCGGCACCTGCTATGCCGTTGATGTAAGAGAAACCCCTTATTCGGGCGCGGAGTGTCCGTCTTTTGAAAATGTAAAAGCTTCGAAAAAAGAATATGCCGTTTCCTGCCGTATTCAGCAGGATGAGCAGGATTTTTTCAGAGGCAAAGCAATAAAACAGCGTCACGGCAACAAGATGCTTGTGCAGAATCCTCCTGCAATGCCGCTCACAACGCAGGAGCTTGATGCCGTTTACGCTCTGCCGTTTATGCGCACATATCATCCGATGTATGAAAAAGACGGCGGTGTGCCCGGTATTGAAGAGGTGCGCTTTTCAATCACTCATAACCGTGGCTGCTTCGGCGCCTGTAATTTCTGCTCTCTCGCTTTCCACCAGGGCAGATACATCACCACACGCAGTAAAGAATCGATTGTCAATGAGGCAAAGCTTTTGACCGCGTTGCCTGATTTCAAAGGATATATTCACGATATCGGCGGACCCACCGCCAATTTCCGTGCTCCTTCGTGTCAGGGGCAGGAAAGCAGGGGACTTTGCAAAGGCAAAAAATGTCTTGCTCCCGAGGTTTGTCCCAATCTTAAATCCGACCATACCGAATATCTTGACATTCTCAGAACGGTGCGCGCCTTGCCGAAGGTGAAAAAGGTGTTTATCCGTTCGGGCATCAGATATGACTATATGCTTGCCGACAAAAGTGATGAATTTTTCCGCGAGCTTGTCACTCATCACGTCAGCGGTCAGCTCAAGGTTGCGCCTGAGCATTGTTCAGCAGCGGTGCTTGATAAAATGGGCAAACCGCACATTGAAGCATATGTAAAATTTTCAGAAAAGTATTTTGCGCTGAGTAAAAAAGCAGGTAAGGAACAGTACATCGTACCTTATCTTATGTCGTCGCACCCCGGCTCAACAGTTAAGGATGCCGTCGAACTTGCGCTGTTTCTCAAGCGTGAACGCATAAGACCTGAGCAGGTGCAGGACTTTTATCCCACCCCGGGCACAATCTCAACCTGTATGTTCTACACGGGTCTTGACCCTTATACAATGAAAGAGGTTTATGTTGCAAAAACCTCGCACGACAAAGCTTTACAGCGCGCGCTTTTGCAATATTTCAATCCGAAAAACAGAGAGCTGGTAATTGAGGCGCTGAAAATTGCAGGCAGACGTGATTTAATCGGAACTTCTGCAAAATGCCTTGTTGCACCGCTTAAAAACGAAACGCAAAACCGCCGTTTTACGGCAGAAAAGAGAAGAAATGAAAAACAACACAAAAAAACTAAATAAAAAGCTGGTTTATCTGATTTTAATTCTGGCGGTTGCTCTTGTCAGCGGAATCGCAACCTATCTTTTCCCTGAGGAAATTCTTGGCAATGATACGGTTTTGCCTCAATCAACGCAGGGACAGGAAACGGTTGAGCAACTGCGCGTGAATTACATTGATGTCGGGCAGGGTGACTGCATTCTGATTGAATTCGGCGACGAAACAATGCTCGTTGACAGCGGTGAACGCGGCAATGAGCAGACGGTTATCAATTATCTTCGCAATGCAGGTGTGGATTCTCTTGACTATGTTCTTGTTTCGCATCAGCATACTGACCATATGGGCTCAATGGCGGGTGTCCTTGAGGCTTTTGAGGTGGAACAGATAATCATGCCGCGTATCAGCAAAGAATCTACGCCGACAAATTCAACCTACACAAAATTCCTTAATGCCGTTTCTCAGTGCGGTGCAAAGGTTGTTGCCGCTTCTGTTGGCAAAACATATTCAATCGGCGAGGCTGTGGTTACAATTCTCGGCCCGATAAATGTTGTTGATGACCTTAACGATATGTCGGTTGTAATGCGCCTGGATTACGGTGAAACTTCTTTCCTGTTCACCGGTGATGCCGGAAGAGATGCGGAAGCGGATATAATTGAAGCCGGATATGACCTTGATTGTGATGTTCTGAAAGTCGGACACCACGGCAGTAAGACTTCGTCAAGTGCGGATTTTCTCGATTGTGTTACACCTGAGACTGCAATAATCACCTGCGGCGAGGATAATGATTACGGCCATCCGCACAGTGCCGCCCTTAAGAGAATAAAGGAACATACTCAAAGTGTTTACCGTACGGATATCTGCGGCTCGATTGTTGTTACAAGCGACGGGATAAATTACACTGTTGATTATTGAGGAGGAGCTTTATGAAATACAGTGTTGACAGGGTAGAGGAAGGACTTGCGGTCTTGATTGGTGACGGCGGAGAAACTCTTGTTGTTGAAATTGCCTTGCTTCCTGACGGAACTGATGAGGGCAGTGTGCTTGACGGTGACCCCGAAAACGGATTTGTTCCGGATTATGACGAGCAGTTAAGACGCCAGAAAGAAAATTTTGATTTGTTAAATTCGTTATTTGATGAATAAAAAAAGCACCCCGCAGGGTGAAATAGTATAATGATGGTAGACACAAAAAAGTGTCTGCCATCATTTTTTATGATAAGATAAAGAAAAGGAGCTGAAAGAAATGGGAAGACCCAAAGGTGGGACAAACATAAGCCACAGTAAAGAAGAAAAATTAGCATTGGTATTACGAAATTTATCAGGAGAAACAACGGTATCTTTGGAAAGAGAAACAGGAATATATCATTCACAAATCCATAAGTGGACAAAGCAATATTTAGAAGGCGGCGAAGAAGCTCTTAACAATAAAAGGAAACCAGGCAACCCTCTTGCTAAATATCATCGCAAAAAAGAACTTACACCAATAGAGCAACTTGAATACAAAGTTGCTTTACTTGAAAGGGAACTGTTAAAGAAAGATGCGGAGGTAGTTAGATTAAAAAAATCAATAGAACTCGAAAGGTGCGATGCCAAAAGAAAGTAATTCAACAGCTGTATGCTTGTGTTGAAAAAGAGAGTAAAAACCGTTCAGTAAAAGAACTTTGTGATATATACGAAGTTTCACGTTCAGGATATTACAAATGGCTGAAAAGAAAAGGTACATTAAATCGTTATGAACAGCAACAGAAAGAGTTGGATTACTATGTTGCAGACGTTCATTCTCACTATCCTTCACAAGGCTACAGAACAATAAATGACACACTTTTAAATATGTACGGTTGGGTAGTATCAGATGTATCTGTATGGAAATCAATGAAAAGATTAGGGATAAAAGGATATGACAGAAAACAAAAAAGTCCTGCATCCGAAGGTGCAGAACACGATAAATATCCTAATATCCTTAATAGAAAATTTTATTCAGATAAGCCTATGCAGAAAGTTGTAACAGATGTTACCTACATAAAACATAGGAACAAATGGTATTATCTTGCGTTGTACTTAGATTTGTTCAATAACGAAATTCTTGACTGGGAGTTAAGTGATACTTTTGACAATTTTCTTGTAATGAAACCTGCAAAAAGAATTCTAAAAAAGGCAAAGAGCACCGGAACCCAAATCCTTTTGCACAGCGACCAGGGTGTCCACTACTCATCAGCAGGTTATTGTAACCTACTTAAATCTTACAACGCAATTCAAAGTATGTCAAGAGCAGGAACTCCGAGAGATAATGCTGTTATTGAATCGTTCTTTGGCAGATTCAAAGATGTTCTGCGTTCAGATTTTAAATATTGGAGATGTGATAACCTCAATGATGTTATTGCTCAAGCCATTCACTACTTTAATTACATCAAACCTTTGCGTAAACTGAATAGAAAAACGCCAGTCCAATACAGAATTGAACTGGCTGCTTAACTTTTTCTTTTTTGTGTCTACAAAGTATTGACTATTTCACGCAGGGTGCTTTTTTTATTTTCTTTTGAAAATTTTGGCTCTGAGTTTACGTGTTGACTTAACAAGCTTTTGTGCCGCCTCAACCGCGACAAAACCTTTTTTGTCAAGAATGAGATCGGCTTCACCCATGAGTTCGGTATATTCGGGGCAAAAACCTTTTTTGAATTTAAAAATTCCGTGAAGAGGATTCTTTTCGTCAGGATATCCGCCGCGAAGGTCATAGTATCTGCAACCGCTGTTAATGGCGTGTTTAATCATTTCCCACTGAAGCAGATAAGTCGGCATATAGTTGCGGTATTCGTTTGAACTTGCACCGTAAACATACCATTCTTTGTTTCCGCAAACAACATTGAGCACACCCGCAACGGGTATATCGTCAAGGTAAGCGAAAGCAATTTTCGCATCGTCACCGAAAGCATCAAAAATGCGCTTGAAATATGAAATATCACGGGTTGCAAAAGCGTCTCTTTCACCTGTGATAACCATAAGCTTGTGAAAATCCTCACAGGCTTCTTTTCCTTTGATTTTAACTGTAATCCCTTTCCTTGCGGCAAGACGTGTGTTGTATCGTGTCTTCGGGTGGAAGGATACCATAACGTCATCCTCGCTTTTTCCGCCGATATCCATGCGGAAAATATACCGCGATTGGATGGTGTTGAAATCTTTGCTTGCTTCTTTAAAAACAAAGCCTTTTTTCTTAAGGATGTCAATATATTTTGTGTTTGAAACGGGTGTGTCCGTGTCAATTTTAAAAGTATATGCGCCGTTTTTGCGGCCGTATTCGCAGATTGACGTGAGGAGAGAATTGAGGGTTTCTTCGTCATCAAGGTCACAAACGGGACCTCTGGGGGCATACATCATTTTAAAAGGCATCATCGGCATTTTGCGGATGATGACACCGCAGGTGCCTTTGATGTTGCCGTCAGCGTCGCGGCAGATGAAGCCTGTCCAGGACCATTCTTTTTTAACAAGACCCCAGGATGAGGTTTGCATCATATGGCATCTTTCGTGCGAACGGACAAAACTGTCAAATTCCGCGGCATTGTCAATTCTTACGGTTTCCATGGCGGCTCCTTTCTGCAGAAATTATTTTATTGGTCGCAATTAAAGTTATTTTAACATATCGTATGCAAAATTGTCAATGTTTTCAAAAATTTCATTAAAAAACTCTGTGTATATTTTAGCTGTTGCTTTTCTGTTAATCAACAACGTAAGTGTTACAAAATTTCAACAAAACTGTTACGTCTTTAGCGAAAATATCTTACAAAGCTTTTGATTGCAAATTTAGCAGTGAAAATATTTATTTTGTGCGCATTTTATAAAAAACACTATTGAAATATTAATTTAAATATTATATAATATTTTAAATTGCAAAATTTTACCCACTTGTAACGGAGGGCCTGCTTTGTCTGATTTCGGTGAAAAAAATAATATGTTTGTTTCGCTTTCTCAACTGGAGCGTCAGCGTGAATTCACGGCACTTGCCGGTGAGGTAATCCGCTCCCGCTTTCCCGAGGGCGCACCAAAAGCGTTTGTTCACACTTACGGTTGTCAGGGTAATGTTTCCGACGGTGAACGAATAAAGGGTATGCTTAAGGAAATCGGCTATGAGCTGACCGAAACACTTGAGGATGCCGACCTTGTGCTTTATAACACCTGTGCTGTGCGTGAACACGCCGAGGACAGGGTGTTCGGAAATGTCGGTGCTTTGAAAGTTTACAAAAAGGACAAGCCCTCGCTTAAAATTGCCCTTTGCGGTTGTATGATGCAGCAAAAGCACATCGCGGAAAAAATCCGACGCAGCTATCCTTACGTTGATATGGTTTTCGGCACGCACGTTCTTCACCGTTTGCCCGAATTGATTTACACCTGTTATGCTAACGGCAAAAAGGTGTTTGAGTGCCCCGAAAGTGACGGCGTGATTGCAGAGCCGCTCCCCGTCCACCGCGACAGCAGTTTCCGCGCATGGTTGCCCATTATGTACGGCTGCAACAATTTCTGCAGCTACTGCATTGTTCCTTATGTTCGCGGCAGGGAGAGAAGCCGCAGACCCGAGGATGTTATTGCCGAGGCAAAAGAGCTTGTCGCAAACGGATATAAAGACATAACCTTGCTCGGACAGAATGTCAATTCTTACGGTAAGGGTCTTGAAAACGGTTGCAATTTTTCCGAGCTTCTTCGCCGCCTTAATGACATTGAGGGTGATTTCACAATCCGCTTTATGACCTCTCATCCCAAGGACTGCACACACGAGCTGCTTGATACAATGGCAAGCTGTGACAAGGTTGCAAAGCATCTTCATCTGCCTTTCCAGAGCGGTAATAACAGAGTTCTTGCCGCAATGAACAGAGGATACACGCGTGAATCTTACCTTGATTTGCTTGCTTATGCTTACAAGGTTATGCCGGACCTTTCCGTAACAAGCGACGTTATTGTCGGTTTCCCCGGCGAAACCTATGACGAATTTCTTGATACTGTTTCGCTTGTAAAGCAAGCGGAATTCACCTCAATGTACACCTTCATTTATTCTGCGCGTCAGGGTACAAAAGCGGCTTCGATGCCCGATCCCGTTTCACGCAAGGATAAAGGACAGTGGCTTCAGGAACTTCTGGCCGTTCAGGAAAAAATCGCAGGTGAGCGCACTGCAAAAATGCAGGGTAAAACTTACCGTGTGCTTTGTGAAAGCGTTGCGAAAAACGGTATGATTGAAGGCAGAACGGGCGGGAATATTATAATTGAATTTCCTGCCGACAAAAGTGTTATCGGCACCTTCCGCAATGTCAGGGTGACCGAGGCGCTGACATGGATTCTCAAAGGAGAACTTGAATAGTTGAAAGTCACATTAATTTGTGCGAAAATATAACCCGAAAAGGAGACCACGATTATGGATTTAATCGCAAAAGCAAGAGAACTCGGAGCAATGCTCCAGCAGGACGAGCGTTACATCGCTCTTATGGAAGCTCAGAAGGCAAGCGAAGCTGATGAGGGCCTTAACGAACTCATCGCAAAGATTCAGCTTATCCAGATGTCCTTCCAGCACGAGGCAGCAAAGGAAGACAGAAATGAACAGAAACTTGAAGCTTATGACAAAGAGTTCGGCGAAATCTATGCTCAGATTATGGCTAACGAAAACATGAAAGCTTTTGAGGCTGCAAAGTCTGAAATTGACAAGCTTATGAACTATATCAACGGCATTTTTGCACTCTGCCTTCAGGGTCAGGATCCCGCAACCTGTGACCCCGAAGCCGAGCATCATGACTGCGGCGGCGAATGCTCCAGCTGCAGCGGTTGCCACTGATTGATTCGTTTCGTGCAGGGCGGTTTTCCGTCCTGCACGGCAAAGCAAAACAGGAATGAAGAAAGGAAAGGTTACATCTCATGGCAGAGCTTACCCCGATGATGAAGCAATACTTTGAGATTAAAAAGGATTATCCCGATACGCTGCTGATGTTCCGCCTGTGCGATTTTTACGAAATGTTTTTCGAAGATGCGAAAATCGGTTCGCGCGAGCTTGAGCTTGTGCTCACGGGCAGGGATTGCGGTCAGGAAGAACGTGCACCGATGTGCGGTGTGCCGTTTCACAGTGTCGATTCCTACATAGCAAGGCTTATTGCAAAGGGCTATAAGGTTGCCATTTGTGAACAGCTTGAAGACCCGGCTCTTGCAAAGGGTATTGTCAAGCGGGATGTCACACGTGTTCTTACACCCGGAACGGTCATTGAAAGCACAATGCTCGATGAAAGCAAAAATAATTTCCTCGGCTGTGTCTGTGTGTCCAAGGATTCCGTCGGCATCTGCTTTGCCGATATTTCAACCGGCGCCGTTCACGTCACTTCATTCCCAAAAAAGAACTGTGAAAGAAAAATAATCAATGAATTCGGTCGCTTCGCACCGAGTGAAATTCTTTTTAACAGCGCTTCACTTAAAATGAATGCCCTGACGGAGTTTGTCCGTAACCGTCTTATGGCAACCGTTGAGGTGCTTGACGACGAATGCTTTGACACATCTGCGAATATGTCGCTGGTTATGAAGCATTTCGACGTTAAAAATTTTGCGGATATCGGCATTGAAAATGACGAAAGTGCGCTCAATGCTTTGGGTGCATCTCTTTCTTATCTTAAAAGTGTTCAGAAAACCAACCTTGATAACATTACAGAGGTTGACTATTACGGCGAAAGCAATTTTATGCGACTGGATGTTTCAACGCTTCGCAACCTTGAAATTGTTGAAACAATGCGCAACCGAGAAAAAAGAGGCTCACTGCTGTGGGTGCTCGACAAAACAAAAACATCAATGGGCAAAAGAATGTTGCGCTCCTGGCTTGAGCAGCCGCTTCTTAATCTGCCCAAAATCGTAAAACGCCACAATGCCGTGGCGGAATTGCTTGAAAATTCATCCGTAAGAGAAGATATCATCGAACAGCTGAGCGGCTGTCAGGATATGGAACGTCTTATCACGCGGATTGTTTACGGCACAGCCAATGCAAGGGAACTGCGTGCACTTTGTGCAACGGCACAGCGTTTGCCGCAGATAAAATCTCTTGTCGGTGCCTGTAAGAGTGCCCTGCTCACCGAAATCGGTGTAAAAATTGATACCTTGCAGGAAATCAGCACTTTGATTGATTCTTTCATCGTTGATGAGCCGCCGTTTTCCGTTCGTGAAGGCGGAATGATTAAAGAGGGTTGTAACGATGAACTTGATTCTTTGCGCGATATTGTTGCAAACGGCAAAGGCTACATTGCCGACATTCAGCAACGCGAGCAGGAAAGAACGGGAATCAAAAAACTTAAAATCGGATATAACCGTGTTTTCGGATATTATATTGAGGTCACAAACTCATTCAAAGAGCTTGTACCTGAGGATTACATACGCAAACAGACACTCACAAACTGTGAACGCTATATCACCCAGGAACTCAAGGAGCTTGAGTCAAAGGTGCTCGGCGCTCAGGACAGAATCGTAAAGCTTGAGTTTGAGCTTTTCGAAAGCGTGCGCAAGAGAACGGCTGAGGAACTTTCTGCGGTTCAGCGCACGGCAAACGCTGTTGCAACGCTGGATACACTCTGTTCTTTTGCCACGGTTGCAAGAGATAACAACTATGCCTGCCCCGAAATGTGTGAGGGCGGCGTTGTGAGCATCACGGACGGCAGACACCCCGTTGTTGAAAAAATGCTCGGCGGCGCACCCTTTGTTCCGAACGACACCGTGCTTGACTGTGACAGTAACCGCTGCGCAATCATAACGGGACCTAATATGGCAGGTAAATCAACTTATATGCGTCAGGTTGCACTTATTTGCCTTATGGCGCAGGCGGGCAGTTTCGTTCCCGCTTCATCGGCAAGACTTTCAATCGTTGACGGCATTTATACAAGAATCGGTGCTTCCGATGACCTTTCTTCGGGTCAGTCAACGTTTATGGTTGAAATGAATGAGGTTGCCGCAATTCTGAAAAATGCAACTTCAGACAGTCTTATTGTTTTTGATGAAATCGGCAGAGGTACATCCACCTTTGACGGTATGAGCATTGCAAGGGCTGTGCTCGAATATTCGGCAAACAAATCAAAGCTTGGTGCGAAAACCCTTTTTGCCACACATTATCACGAGCTTACCGAGCTTGAGGGTGAGGTTGCCGGCACAAAGAATTTCAACATTGCCGTCAAAAAGCGCGGTGATGATATAACCTTCCTGCGACGCATTATTCCCGGTGCCGCCGACGGCAGTTACGGTATTGAGGTTGCAAAGCTTGCAGGTGTTCCCAACTTTGTTGTTGAACGTGCAAAAGTTGTTCTGCGTGAGCTTGAGAGCAAAGATGGCGCTGTGCGCACTGCCGCGCAAAGTGTTTCAGCGGTTGCCGATGATGCTCAGCTTTCATTCGGCACAAGCACAAACAGTGAAATTATTGACAGACTCAAATCACTTGATGTAAACACACTTACACCGATTGAGTCACTCGGGATTCTCTATGAACTTGTCAATGATGCAAAAAACAGTTAACATTTTCCGTAATTAAGGAGTAGAAAAAGATATGCCTATCACCGAATTTTTAAAGCGCAATGCAATCCTTTTCCCCAATGATGAAGCGCTTGCAGAGGTTAACCCCGAAACCCGTCCCGAAAAGTCGTGGCACGAGTTTGAACTTGTTGAAGGAGATGCCGCTCATCCTTACCGCCGCAGTATTACATGGAAAGAATTTAACGATATGTCCAACCGTTTTGCCAATCTTCTGATTGCTTCGGGTGTTAAAAAGGGCGACAAGGTTGCAATTCTTCTTATGAATTGCCTTGAGTGGTTGCCGATTTATTTCGGTGTTCTTAAAACGGGTGCCGTTGTTGTTCCGCTCAATTACCGTTATGCGGCTGATGAAATAAAATACTGCCTTGAGCTTGCCGAAACAACACGCCTTGTTTTCGGTCCCGAGTTTACCGAGCGTGTAAATGCCGTTGAGCCTGAACTTAAGGATGTTGTTGAATATTTCTTCGTCGGCGGTCACGGACCTTCTTATGCGAGAAATTATCTTGACGAAATCCGTAAATTTCCCGCAACCGAGCCCGTTTGTGATTATAATGATGACGACAATGCCGCTATTTATTTTTCTTCGGGAACAACCGGTTTTCCCAAGGCAATTCTTCATTCACACCTCAGTCTTGTTTCCGCTTGTGAAACAGAGCAGAATCACCATATGCAGACAAAGGACGATGTTTTCCTTTGCATTCCTCCGCTTTATCATACGGGTGCAAAAATGCATTGGTTCGGCAGTTTCATTGTCGGCGGCAGAGCTGTTCTTCTCAGGGGTGTAAAGCCTGAGTGGATTGTTCACGTTGCTTCCGATGAGCAGGCAACAATTGTCTGGCTTCTTGTTCCGTGGGCGCAGGATATTCTTGATGCGATTGACCGCGGTGAGATTGAAATTTCAAAATATTCTCTTGATAAATGGCGTCTTATGCACATCGGTGCACAGCCCGTTCCGCCCAGTCTTATCAACCGCTGGAAACAGCGTTTCCCCAATCATCAGTCTGACACCAACTACGGTCTGAGTGAATCAATCGGCCCCGGCTGCGTGCATCTCGGCGTTGAAAATATTCATAAGGTCGGTGCAATCGGCAAGGCAGGTTATATGTGGGAAACAAAAATCTGCGACGAAAACGGTGTCGAGGTTCCCGACGGTGAGGTCGGTGAGCTTTGTGTTAAGGGCAGGGGCGTTATGAAATGCTACTATAATGACCCCAAGGCAACCGCTGAAATTTTGAAAGACGGTTGGCTCTTTACGGGCGATATGGCAATGACGGATGATGACGGATTTATTTATCTTGTTGACCGTAAAAAAGATGTTATCATCACAGGCGGCGAAAATATCTATCCCGTTCAGATTGAAAACTTCCTGCGCAAGCACGAGGCAATCAAGGATGTTGCCGTTATCGGTCTTCACGCAGGCAGACTCGGCGAAATTGCCGCAGCGATTATTGAAATCAAACCTGAGTGCACTTGTACGGAGGAAGAAATTACAGAGTTCTGCACAGGTCTTCCCAGGTACAAGCGTCCCAGAAAGATTATTTTTGACGATGTGCCCCGTAATCCCACGGGCAAAATCGAAAAACCGAAGCTTCGCGAAAAATACTGCGGTGTCAGTGTTGTTGCCGCAGAAAACGAACTTGTATAAATCAGAGAGGTGATTACCGATGCCGAAAATCAATGTGCTTTCAAAACAGCTTGCGGAGCTTATTGCCGCGGGTGAGGTTGTCGAGCGTCCGGCTTCGGTTATAAAAGAACTTCTTGAAAATGCCGTTGATGCGGGTGCAACCAACATCAACGTTGAAATCAAAAACGGCGGCATTTCTTATATCCGTATTACCGACAACGGTTGCGGTATAGCAAGAGAAGACATAAGAAATGCTTTTGTAAGCCACGCGACCAGCAAAATTGCAAGTGTTGATGACCTTTCGGCAATAATGACCCTCGGTTTCAGAGGTGAGGCGCTTGCAAGCATTGCGGCGGTTGCCCGTGTTGAGGTGCTGACAAAGACAGCCGATGAAGCAATCGGCACAAGATATGTCATTGAGTCGGGCGAAGAGGTTTTGCTTGACGATGCGGGTTGTCCGACGGGTACCACAATTGTCGTGCGTGATTTGTTTTATTCAACGCCGGCGCGAATGAAATTCCTTAAAAAAGATGTTTCCGAGGCAAATGCCGTTGCAGGTGTTGTTGACAGAATTGCTTTGTCACATCCTGAAATTTCTTTCCGATTTATCCGTGAAGGTAAACAGACCCTTATCACATCGGGCAACGGTGATTTGCTTGTCGTTGCGCGTGAAATCTTCGGCAAAGAGTTCGCTCAGGCGCTTATTCCTGCCGAATCTTCCGTTGACGGTGTGAAAGTAACGGGCTTTATTTCAAAGCCTGCCGCGGCACGACCCAATCGCAATATGCAGTTTTTCTTTGTCAACGACCGCCTTGTCAAAACGGGTACGGGCGGTGCGGCGATAAGTGAAGCTTACAAAAACACGGTTATGGTCGGAAAGTTCCCGTCGTGTATTCTTAACATTTCCGTTGACCCGCATAAGGTGGATGTCAATGTGCACCCTGCAAAAATTGAGGTGCGCTTTTCTGATGAAAAAGCAATTTTCAATGCTGTTTATTATGCTTGCAAAAACGCACTTTCCGTCGGTGATACCCGTGTGCAGATGAAAACGGCGCCCACCCGTGATGTTTTCACCGCAAAGCCGGTTGTTGCAGAGCAGACAAAGATGTCAACATTCACAAGGATGAGCGTTGATGAATACAAAAAAGAGCGGACGAAAGTGACATCTGATTTTTCACACTCATTCAGTGAGGTGAAGAAAGCGTCCGTCAGTTTTTCCGCACCAAAAGAAACCGATTTTTCCGTAAACGACGTGCCCGACCTGTTGCCTGAAATCAAGCCGCAGGTTAAGGTGATTGAAAAAACTGTTGTCACACCCGTTTCGGTGACACCCGAAAAGGTTGCGCCGATGCCCGAAAAAACGGATGTGCCGTGTATGACGGCAACTCCCACACCGATTCCTGTCAAGGAAATAAAAGAGCCCGAAAAGCCTGCTGAAACTGTTCCTGCGGTGCAGAATGATGTTTCACTTGAAGATTTCAGGCTTATCGGCGAGGCTTTTAAAAGTTATATAATTGTTGAACTGGGCGGCAAGCTTTTGTTTATTGACAAGCACGCCGCACACGAACGTATGATTTATGAACAGCTTAAAGCTAACGAGGGCGAGCGAAGCGGTCAACTGTTGCTTGTTCCCGTAACCGTAACTCTTACCAAAGAGGAGTATTCGGCTGTACTTGATAATACGGAACTTTTTGAAAAAGGCGGATTCTGTGTTGAGGATTTCGGTACGGGCACGGTTGCCGTGAGCGAATGTCCCATGGAAATCACGCCGGATGATGTTGAAGATATTATTTGCGAAATTGCAGGCAGACTGCTTGAAAAAAGCAAAGAACTTATGTATGAAAAGCTCGACTGGATTTATCATTCCGTTGCGTGCAGAAGCGCAATCAAAGCCGGTGATTATACTACCCGTGAGGAAATGGAAAAATTCGCAAAGCAGCTTCTTTCAATGCCGGATATTCGCTACTGTCCGCACGGCAGACCCGTGCTTATTGAAATGACACAAAGAGAGTTGGAAAAGAATTTTGGCAGAGTGTAAAATTCCCGTTATTGCCGTTGTCGGTCCGACCGCTTCGGGTAAAACCTCACTTGCCGTTTCACTGTGTGAGCGGCTCGGCGGAGAAGCAGTTTCGTGCGATTCCATGCAGATTTATAAGGGTATGGACATTGCAACTGCTGCACCGACGGTTGAGGAAATGCGCAGTGTGCCGCACCACCTTATCGGATTTTTGTCACCGACCGATACTTTCAGCGTTGCCGAGTATAAAAAGCTTGCCGCTGAGTGTATTGCAGACATAACCGGCAGGGGAAAGGTGCCCGTCATTGTCGGCGGTACGGGTCTTTACTACTCGTTGCTGGTTGATAATGTTGAGCTTGTTGAGGAGGAAACCGACAGCGAATACCGCAGTTATCTGCAGAAAATCGCCGATGAAAAATCCCCCGCAGTGTTGCTCGGGATGCTCCGTGAAATTGATCCCGAAACCGCATCACAGCTTCACGAAAACAATGTCAAACGCATAATCAGAGCCCTTGAGGTTTATCATTCAACGGGAATGACTATGACCGAACAAAGGGAGCGTTCAAGGCTTAATCCGTCACCTTATGATGTTTTTACAATCGGTCTTGATGCAAAAAACAGAGATTTTCTTTATGAAAGAATCAACAGACGTGTTGATATAATGCTTGAAAGCGGTCTGGCTGCCGAGGCGAAGGGCTTTTATGAAAAAGGCTTCGGTTCAACTTCGTGTCAGGCAATCGGTTACAAGGAACTCAAACCTTATCTTGACGGTTTGGCTTCGCTTGAAAGCTGTGTTGAAAACTTAAAAATGCAGACAAGGCGTTATGCAAAACGTCAGCTCACTTGGTTTCGACGTGACGAAAGAATAAATTGGATTCACATTGATGAATGTGCCGACTTTGGTGAAATTTCAAACAAGGCTTTTGAAATGACATCAGAGTGGCTTAAAACTATAAAGGAAAACCGACAGGAGGGATAGCGTTGCAAAAAAACAGCAGACTGATGAAGGTTCTGGCTGCGGGTGCCGCTGTTATTATTGCGGTGTTTTTCGGAATAGAGCTCTATAATATTGCCGTTGAGCCCTATAAAACCGAAATCGCCTATGAATATACGGTTTACGAAACTTGCGACATTGATTATTTTATTGTGCGCAACGAAAGCTATGTTCAGTCGGCAAGCGGCTTCACCGTTGTTTCTCTTGTTGATGACACAGAGCGTGTTGCGGGCGGTTCCCCGATTGCGGCATATTTCTCAAACACTGCCGCCGCGTCGGATTACACTTATCTGGCTTCGCTGAGAGAAAAGCTTGAGAAATATACAAAGCTTAATTCACAGATGAAGTATGCAAATATGGACACCGACCTGCTCAGCAGTGATATCGGATTAAGCTTTGAATCCGCTCTTAGCAGTATAAAATCAAACAATTTGTCTGATTTTCAGACGGATAAAATGGATTTCCTTCAGGCAATGACCAGAAAACAGATTTCAATGGGTGATGAGGTTGATTGTTCTGTTGTAATTAATGAAATAAACGGTGAAATTGCGGCACTTGAGGCAACGGCAAAACCGTCAGGACTTGTTAATGCACAGACATCCGGCTATTACACTGTTGAAACCGATGGATTTGAAACACTGTTGTCTTATAATGACATCAAAGATATATCCGTCTCCGACATAACCGCCGCCCTTGAGGCATCGGAGCAGTCGGTTGATGAAAATGTTGTCGGCAAGCTTGTTGAAAGTTCTGCGTGGTATCTTACAACCGTCATTGATACAAACACGGCTTTGCAGCTTGATAAGGGTAAAAAGGTCACGGTGTTCTTCGGTGACACAACTACCGATTCCGTTGTGATGTCGGTTTACGATATGAAAAATGTTGACGGCGAGTGTGCTCTTGTTCTCAAATGCTCAGAGATTAATAAAAACACTCTTTCTTTACGAAAAGGTCAGGCAAAGCTTGTTGTCGGCGAATACACGGGTCTTAAAGTCAGCAAAGAGGCGGTGCGTGTTGTTGACGGTGTAACCGGTATTTATGTAATCCGAGGCAATATTATGAATTTCAGACGCCTTGATGTTATTTATTCGGAGTCCGGTTTTGTTATTGCAAAGGAAAATCCCGACAACGCCACTTATGTTGACGAAAACGGTAAAAAGAAAGATAACCCAAGACACGCATCGCTTTATGACGAGGTTATTGTTTCCGGAAAGGATTTGAAAAATGGACAGCTTATCAGATAGAAAACGCTTTGATGATATTTCTCTTAACCTTGAAGAAATACGCGAGAATATTGCACGTGCCGTTGCACAGAGCGGAAGAAATGCCGATGAGGTCAGTCTTATGGCTGTTACAAAAACCGTTGACAGCCGTTTTATCAATCACGCAATCGGTTGCGGTGTTAATCTTATCGGTGAAAATAAGGTGCAGGAGTTTCTTGCGAAAAAACCTGAACTTAATCTGACTGATTGCAGGTCACACCTTATCGGTCACCTTCAGACAAACAAGGTCTCAAAAATTGTGGGTGAGGTTGATTTGATACAATCGGTGGACAGTATCAGGCTTGCAAAAGAAATCGGTAAAAGATCTGCTTTGCTCGGCATAAACAGCAAGGTTTTGATTGAAATAAATGTTGGTAATGAAGACAGCAAATTCGGTTTCTGCCTTGATGAGGTTGCGGAAAGAGCTCACGAAATTGCTGAGATTGAGGGCGTTTGCGTTGAAGGGCTGATGTGTGTTGCACCGATTTGTGAAAACGAAAGCGAAATTCGCACAATTTTTTCAAATATGCACCGTACTTTTATTGACATTCGCTCTAAAAATATAGATAATATAAATATGAATGTTCTTTCAATGGGAATGTCTGCCGATTATATACCTGCCATTCTGGAGGGTTCAACTCTCGTCAGAGTCGGCTCGGCAATTTTTGGCGCAAGAAATTACAGATAAGCAATAAAATATTATATAAGTGTATGGAGGTCTTTATTATGGGAATTATGGACAAACTCAAAAAATTTGTTAATGTCAGCGAAGAGGGCTACGTTGACGATGATGATGTTAATTACGAAGAAGACGATTTTGATTATACGGCGCCTACAGCTCCCAGGGCACAGGAACAGAATTCTTTTGCTTCCCGCACTGTAAGAAATCAGTCTGCCGGCAGCAAGGTTGTTGACATTGATTCTGCCGCACCTGCGCAAAAGCCGGTTGCAAAGCCTCACGTCGTTTTCAAGAAAATTGACCGTTTCGAAAACGTTGGCGAGGTAGCAGATATTCTTAACGAAAAGAGAATAGTTATTTTGAATCTTGAAACCTGCCCCAATGATATTTCACAGCGCATTATAGATTTCCTTTACGGCGTTGCTTATGCAAATAAGGGTGATTTCAAGCGTGTCGCAGGCAGAGCCTATATTATTACTCCTTATAATGTGCCGGTTTCGGGTGAGCTTCTTGACGAAATCAGCAATATGTCAAGCTTTTAATTAGAAATTTTTTTGTGAGAGAGGAAAGGTGGCAATTATGCTCAGACCGGAACAGGTTGCAAATGTACAGTTTAATTCAGTTGGCAGAGGCGCATACAAAGCAGAAGATGTTGATGCTTATGTAAGAGCCGTTTCCGAATCCTATACTCAGATGTTCAAGGAAAACGGAGACCTTGTCAGAAAAATTGCCGTTCTTGCGGATAAGGTTGAAGAATACCGCCGTGACGAAGACAGCATTAAGACAACTCTTCTTACCGCACAGCGTATGGCTGATAAAATCACAAAAGAAGCCAATGAAAATGTTGATGCAATAACAGCTCAGGCAAAGGCAGAGGCTCAACAGATTCTTGACAATGCCAATGCTGAGGCGGCAAGTGCTGTCGAAGAGGCAAAAATCACAGCTAAAGATCTTGTTGCAAATTCCAAGGCTGCTGTTGAATCTCTTACCGAGAAGGCAAAGCAGGACAGCGAGGCTGCCGTTACTGCCGCAAACGCAAAGGCTGACGAACTGATTGCCGCCGCTGAAGAAAAAGCCGCACAGATTATCGGTGACAGCGAGGTTCGCCTTGCCGCCGTTACCGCTGAGTATCAGCGCATTTCCGCTTTGTCCGATGAGTTCAAAGCAAACATACTTAACCTGTATTATGACCAGATTTCCGCAATTAAGGAGACACCCGTTGCCGAATCCGTTGTTGAAGAACAGACGGTTGCACCTGAACTTATTGAAGAAGACGATGTAATCGGTGAAACACCCGTTTATGACGATGTCGTTGTTGAAGAAATTCAGGCGGAGGAGATTGCTGAGGAAGAAACCGAGAGCGTTGAGGTTGACGAAGACGTTGCCGAAGAGACGGAGACCTTCGAAGATGACACCGTTGTTGCCGAACCCGAAGCTGTTTCTCAGGGCGAGGTAACCGATTTGTTTGACAACATTGCCGAAGAGATTTTTGCCGCTCCCGTTGCTTCGGAAGAACCCGAGTACGAAGAGGTTGTTGAAGAGATTGTCGAAGATGACGACCTTACCGTGTTTGATGCTCCCGTTGCTTATGAGCCGGCTCCCGCTTTTGAAGAAACCGTTATTGAAGAGCCTGTTGAGTCAGCTTCCGAAGATATTCCCGTTTTCAAGAGCATGGCTTCTGCTCAGCCTGATGCCGAGGAAGAATTTGATGAGTTCGACGGCTTCAAGTTTGACCTTGACGATATTGATTCTGACAACGCCGATAGCGATTCGGATGATCCCGACGATTTTCAGTCGTTCTTCAGCAGCTTTTTTGACGAAAACTAATTTGATTTTGTGAGGTTGCCATGTTTCAGATAACGGCACTTGCGGTCATTGCAATTCTGACCGTGATTGACCAGGTGACAAAGTATTATATCTGCGAGTTTGTAAAAGACGCACAGCCGGTTGAGTTTCTTTTCGGTACGTTTCAGCTTCGTTATGCCGAAAATACGGGTGCTTCATTCAGCCTCTTTTCCGAAAAAACAGAGCTTCTTACAGTTGTAACCTCTGTGCTGATTGTTGCGTGTCTTGCGCTTCTTATGATTCGCAAATTCAAGCCTCTTGTCATCAATATCGCGCTTGTTGCCGTTGTTTCCGGCGGAATAGGTAACCTGATTGACAGAGTCCGTCTGGGCTATGTTGTCGATTTTATTGAGCCGCTGTTTATTGACTTTGCGGTGTTCAATTTTGCCGATTGTTGCATTACCGTCGGTGCATTCACAATTTTAATTTACGAAATTTATGAAATAATAAAAGACAGAAAAAAGGTCGGTTGATATGTTTGATACCAATGAAATAACCGATATTTCTCAGCCGATTTCTTTCACCGTCACCAATGAAACTCAGGGTGTTCGTCTTGATAAGCTGATAAGCGAATGTTTCCCTGAGCTTTCACGCTCTTTTGTTCAAAGCCTGATTGCGGATGGCGGCGTTTTTGCCGACGGTAAGCAGGCTGCAAAAAGTCTCAAACCCAAGGCGGGAACGGTGATTGAGTTTGTCGTGCCCGAGCCTTCGGAACTTTCCGCACAACCGCAGGATATTCCTCTTGACATCCGTTATGAAGACGATGACCTGCTTGTTGTAAATAAACCGCGCGGTATGGTTGTTCATCCTGCGCCCGGAAATCCCGACGGCACACTTGTCAATGCGTTGCTTTACCATTGCCGCGGTCGCCTTTCTGCCATAAACGGTGTTATCCGGCCGGGAATTGTTCACCGCATTGATAAAGATACAAGCGGTTTGCTGCTTGTTGCCAAAAACGATGCCGCACACATTTCGCTTGCACATCAGATAAAAGAACATTCGCTTACCCGCGAATATCGCGCTGTCGTTCACGGACGGTTCAAACAGCCTGAGGGTGTTGTTGATGCTCCTATCGGCAGAAACCCCAACGACAGAAAAAAGATGTGCGTTACCGCGCAGAATTCAAAAAATGCCGTTACGCATTATACCGTTTTGGAAGAGTTCGAATCCTTTTCATTTATGAAGCTCAGGCTTGAAACGGGCAGAACTCATCAGATAAGGGTGCATATGGCTTATGTCGGGCATCCCGTTGCGGGTGACCCCGTGTATGGTCCGAAAAACGGTGTCACACAGTTGGGTGGTCAGTGCCTACACGCGGGCCTTTTGGGGTTCATTCATCCCGGAAGCGGCGAATATATTGAAATTGAATCGGAATTACCCGATTACTTTACGGATTTTCTCAGAAAAATCCGCTGAAATCTGCACGATGATGCGGATTTTATCTAACAGCTTGGATACAGTAAAATTTGACTTTCCGAAGCAATTTGTTTTAGGAAAGCAGAATATACAGGAGGTGGCTGCAATGGATGCAGTTGTCAGAAAACAGTTGAAAATTAAGGCTTGCAAAGCCAGAATGGGAATTATTGAAGGCGTTTACAATGCCAAGTCGGGTCATCCCGGCGGCTCATTGTCCTGCGTTGATATTATGACCTATCTCTATTTTCATCAGATGAATGTTGATCCCAAAAATCCTGATATGGAAGACAGAGACAGATTTGTTCTTTCCAAAGGTCACGTTGCACCTGCACTTTATGCAGTTCTTGCACAGAAGGGATTTTTCCCTCTTGAAACTCTCAAAACACTCAGAAAGAGCGATTCCATTCTTCAGGGTCACCCCAGCATGAAGCTCACTCCCGGTGTTGATATGAGTTCAGGCTCTCTCGGTCAGGGCATCTCCGTTGCCTGCGGTATGGCTCTTGGCGCAAAGCTTGCAGGTAAGAGCTACCGTGTTTACACAATTCTCGGTGACGGTGAAATTCAGGAGGGTCAGGTCTGGGAAGCTGCAATGTATGCCGCCGCCAAGAATCTTGACAATCTTGTTGCTGTTGTTGACAACAACGGTCTCCAGATTGACGGCAAAATTGCCGAAGTCAACTCACCTTATCCCATTCCTGAAAAGTTCAAGGCTTTCGGCTGGAATGTTATTGAAATCTGTGCCCACTCCTTTGATGAAATTGATGCCGCTTTCAAAGCAGCCGCCGAATTCAAGGGTAAGCCGTCCGTAATTGTTGCAAAGAGTGTTAAGGGCAAGGGTGTTTCCTTTATGGAAGACCAGTGCTCATGGCACGGCACAGCTCCCAATGCCGAGCAGTATGCTCAGGCAATGGCAGAGCTTCAGGCAACACTTGACGAGCTTGAAAATTAATCAGGGGAGGTAAATGAAAATGGCTGATGTAATTAAAACCGCAACCAGAGACGCTTACGGCAAGGCTCTTGTTGAACTTGGTGAAAAAAATGATAAAGTAGTTGTTCTTGATGCCGACCTTGCCGCGGCAACAAAAACAGGTATGTTCAAAAAAGCTTTCCCCGAAAGATTCTTCGATACGGGTATTGCTGAGTGTAATATGATGGGTGTTGCAGCCGGTCTCTCCAGCGTCGGCTACACTGTTTTTGCAAGCTCCTTTGCAATGTTTGCCGCAGGCCGTGCTTTTGAGCAGGTGCGTAACTCAATCGCTTACACACATTTTAATGTAAAAATCGGTGCAACCCACGCAGGTATTTCTGTCGGTGAAGACGGTGCAAGCCACCAGTGCTGCGAAGACATCGCACTTATGCGTGTTGTTCCCGGTATGGTTATCATCAATCCTGCCGATGATGTTGAAACCAGAGCCGCAGTTATGGCTGCTGCCGAATATGACGGTCCCGTTTATCTTCGCCTTGGCAGACTTGCTGTCGAAAGAATTAACGACGAGGCAACTTATAAGTTTGAAATCGGCAAGGCTATTGAGCTTTGCGAGGGCAGTGATGTCACCATTGTTGCAACCGGTCTTATGGTCGGTGAGGCACTTAAAGCAAAGGAATTTCTTGCAAATGAAGGAATTTCCGCAGCAGTTCTTAACATTCATACGATTAAACCCATAGATGAAGAGGCAATAATAAAAGCGGCGAAGAAAACCGGTGCAATTGTTACTGCAGAAGAACACAGTGTTATCGGCGGTCTCGGCTCAGCCGTTGCCGAGGTCGTCACTCAGAAATGTCCCGTTCCCGTTTTGCGCGTTGGCGTCAATGACGAGTTCGGACGTTCAGGACCTGCAGTTGAAATGCTTAAAATCTACGGCCTTGATGCTGAAGCAATCGTGGCGAAGGTTAAAGAGGCAGTTGCACTTAAATAAAAACCAATTACGGCGGTTGTTTTCTGACAACCGCCTGATTTTCGGAGTGTGAGACAGTGCAAGCTGAAAAAACAAAAAGTTTAAACAAAACTGTTAAAATTGTAATGGTGTCACTTTTTGCCGCCGTTCTGGTTGGTGTGTGCATTTTTGTAATCAAGCTTTGTCTTGATGCAAAAAGCGGTGTTCCCGATTCTTTTGCCGCTGTTTACAAAAAGGATAACGTAACCGTTGTCAACATCAGCGGTGACAAGCTTACAATTGACCGCTCCGACTGTATAAATATTGATTATTCCGAAAAAACGAAAAGACTTTTTTGCCTTGTGCCTTCGGCTGTTGCCGGTGAAGGCAACGAGGTTTATGACCTGGTTTACACAGAATATGACAAACAAAAATCCGCTTTAAAGGATTTGACAATAATTGATATCGGTGTTGCACCGGAATATTTTATTTCGGATGACGGCAATTTTGTTTACTACCGTAAATACAATGGCAAAGATAATGCATTTGAGGGTACTGTCTGTGCACTTGATTCAAACAGCATTACCTCTTTTGCAAGCAATGTCAATGAACTGTTTGTTTTTACATCAGATAACACCGTCTATTTTACCCGTCCTCACGCAGATTCCAGGGTGCTCTACCGTTTTGACGGTGATAAAATGAGTGAAATCTGCAGAAACATTGTCAGCGTTAATTTGTATAATAACTGCGATAATCCTCATATAATTTTTGAGTCACTCAATGATGACGGCTATTCAAAAAGCCTTTTTATTGCTGACACTGACGGCAATGAGCTGATTTCCGATTCCGTTGCGGCGGTTTTATATGATGAATATCTGCCGCATTCAAATCTTTATTATTTTTCTTCCGATTCGCAGGAGGTTTCGTGGAGTCAGATTATTTCCGACAATTATCTCGAAAGTGACGAAGCTCTTGAACGTCCCGTCAGGGAGGATTATGTCTCTGTTTACGGCGGTACGGCATCCGGGTATATTGAGGCGCTCGAGGCTTATCAGGATAAAATGATAAGGGATGAAATCCGTCAGTCGCTTGATACCTCTTTTGCCGACGGAACGCTGATTGCTCCGATTTATACCGCTTATGCATATACCGGTGAGGAAATTTATAAGCTTGCGGATTCGGTCAATCCTGAGTATGTTTATGCTGCTGAGGCTTACGGTACACCGCGCATTATTTATGAAAGCACGGTTATTGAAGGGGAAATCACCGATATTTCAACCCTTGTCAATATTGCCGCACGCAGTGACCTTGACGATGTGATTGCTTATGCCTGTAACTTAATCGGCTCGGCGGTTTTGTCAGAGGGACTTGTTGTCAGCTGTGCGGGAGCGGCCGAGCCTTACAGTTGCTCTTTGGAGGATTTTAACAAAAGCACAACCTTGTTTAATTTTTTCGGTGACAGCGGCGATTTCTTTGCCTTTGAGCGTGATAAAACAGGTGACACGAGCATAACCTTTAACTCGGTAAATCCCGACACAGCGAAGCTTGAGAGTGTGAGCGTTGAAAAAAATGCTTCCTCTTATTGCCTGTTCGATGATGAATTGGTTTATCTTACACTTGATGTAGGTAAAAATTCAGGTGATGTATATTCTTTCTCAAACGGTAAGAAAATTAAAATATTCAATGCTGCCAACGCTTTCTTCAGGCGCGGTGACGGCATAATTACGGTGAAAAATTACACGGATAACAACGGCAAGGCTGTTGCAGAGTATTATCTGATTAAAGACGGTGAACAGCAACTGTTGAGCAACAATGTGCTTACAGACAGCTTTTTTACCGACAGTGATATGAATGCCGTTTTTTTACGGCAGACTGAGTTTTCAACCGAGCTGATTCTTTACGGCAATGGCTCCTTTGAAACTCTTGACACGGATGTTGAGGAAATTTTGGTGTTTAAATAACACTTGTTTTGTGGATTTAGTGTGAAAGGAAAAACGTGATATGGCTGAAAATGTTTTAAAGAAAGCGGCTTTTGGCGGTTTTAAAAAATCTGATGTTCTGGATTATGTTGAAAAACTGCAGATTCAGCTTGTTGAAGCAAAACGCGCGGCAGAGCAGAATAAGACTGACAAAGCAGAGCTTGAAGATGCACTTATCCGTGCAGAAAATGCCGAAAAGGAGCTTGAAAACGTGAAAGCGCAAAACAGCGAGCTTGAGGAAAAGGTTGAAAATTACCGTAACAAGCTCAGCGGATATGACGAGGAGCTTTCTGCGCTTGAGAAACGTTTTGCCGCGCTTGAGGAAAACTTTGCAAAGCTCAGCGAAAGCGAAGCAAAGGTCAACGACATTGTTCAGGATGCAGTCAGATATTCAGAGCAGGTTGTCGGTACCGCCAAAGAGGAGGCAAGAGCCGTTTCCGAGCGCGCAAAAGAAAACATTTCATCAACCGCAGGCGAAATCAGCTCAATCAGTGAGGATATCAACAAGATTGCAACCGATTTCGGCACGGTTATAACACGCCTTTCTGACAGAATTTCAACACTTTTCACTGATATCGGCTCTCTTGCCACACGCTTTGAAGAAGGTGAGGAAAAGTCCGCTTGCGATGACGGTGTAGGCTCCGATTTGCAGGAAAATAATGACTTTTCAGACAGAAACAGAAATTTTAACGAATATTGATATGGCTGAATACATAATTAATACAAATGAGATAAAAGAATATGCACCGCGTCTTTGTGCCGGTGATACGGTTTTACTTTCAGGCACAGCATATACCGCGCGTGATGCCGCACACAAGCGTCTTACTGAATTGCTTGATGCGGGGCAGAGTCTGCCGATTGAACTTGACGGTGCCTGCATTTATTATGCGGGTCCCACACCGACACCTCCCGGTGCGGTGATTGGCAGCTGCGGCCCTACAACCTCGGGCAGAATGGATGTTTTTGCACCGCGTTTTCTTGACCTCGGTCTTGCCGCAATGATTGGCAAAGGCGAAAGAAATGAAGCCGTTTGTGATGCAATTGCTCGAAACTGTTCCGTTTATTTCTGTGCCGTTGGCGGTGCAGGTGCGGTTTGTTCAAAAAGTATAACCGCTTGCGAGGTTGTCGCTTTTGACGACCTTGGCTGCGAAAGTATAAAAAGATTGGAGTTAAAAAATTTTCCGCTTATTGTTGCAATTGACTGCAAAGGCGGCAATTTGTTTAAAAACTGAATCAAATCTCTGATTTATGGAGGCTTGCATGACTGTCGGATTAAACGATTTTATCGGGGCGGTGTGTGCAAGCCCCTTTTTGTCGGTGTCGGTAATTCTTATTTTTGCCGTAATTCTTGTTAACGGCTGGACGGATGCTCCCAACGCTATTGCCACCTGCGTTTCAACACGGTGTATAGGTGTGCGCGGCGCAATTGCAATGGCGGCGGTGTTCAATTTTTTTGGTCTTTTGGTGATGACGGCGGTTAACTCATCTGTTGCGCAGACGATATATGTGATGACGGATTTCGGGAATGACGGAAAAAGTGCAATGGTTGCTCTTTGTGCGGCGATGACTGCGATTGTTTTGTGGGCGACTGCGGCGTGGTATTTCGGCATTCCGACAAGCGAAAGTCACGCACTGATTGCAGGGATAACGGGCGCCGCCGTTGCTGTAAACAGCGGGTTTTCGGGGGTAAACAGCAGCGAATGGGTGAAAATCATCTGCGGTCTGTTCTTTTCTGTAATAACCGGTTTTTTAATTGGATTTTTAACCGTAAAAACAGTTGCTGCAATTTTTAAAAATATTGACAGAAGGAAATCTTCTGCATTTTTTAAGTATATGCAAATCGGCGGTGCCGCCGCAATGGCTTTTATGCACGGGGCACAGGACGGGCAGAAATTTATGGGCGTTATGCTTCTTGCTTTGACAATTTCAACGCAAGGCACACAAACTGAGTTTATTGTGCCGGTCTGGCTGATGCTTTCTTGCTCTTTTGTTATGGCACTCGGCACTTCAATCGGAGGCTACAGAATTATTAAATCTGTCGGAATGGATATGGTGAAGCTTGAAAAATATCAGGGGTTTTCTGCCGATTTGGCAGGCGCCCTGAGTCTTTTTTTGTTGTCTTGCTTCGGGATTCCCGTCAGCACAACTCATACAAAGGTTACAGCGATTATGGGTGTCGGCGCCGCAAAAACAATGCGCAGTGTCAACTGGGGTGTGGTCAGAGAAATGGTGTTTGCGTGGGTGCTGACTTTTCCGGGGTGCGGACTTGTCGGCTGGCTTACGGCACTATTGTTTCTCAAGTTTTTTTAGTGGGGTGATACGGTGACGAAAAAGAAGAATTTTTATTTTTTGAAATTTGCCGAGCAAGCGCAATTGTTGAACTCCGCAACACAAACGGTAAAGCATTTTTTTGGAAATTTTGATACATTCTTATTGCCTGAAACCTTGCGAAATATATTTGAAATCAAAAAAAAGGCATACAGAGTAAAAAAAGAAATAATGACAACACTTTCAAAAGAGTTTTTGCCGCCTTTTGAACGTGAGGATATTGCCGCACTTACTCGGGCTTTGAATGAAGCAATCTGCGCATCTGTGAATCTTTTACAATGTTCTTATTTCAGCAATTTAATCCGCACTGACAGTTATATGAAAGAGTTTTCGGCAATTGCTTTTAACTGCGCAACACAAATTCTTTTATGTGTCGGCGGATTTGAAAATTTTGCAAAACCGAATGAAATTTACTGTTGTACCGATAAAATCACACGGTTTCTCAATGATGCAGAAGATGCTTTTGTCAAAGCAAACAGAAATCTTTTCACAACAAGCTGTGATACAAAAGAAATCCTTATAAAATCACGCATTTATGAAACCGGTGCAAACAGTTGTTTTAGTTTTGAAAAAATAAACTGTATAATAGAAGATATTGTTTTGAAAAACTCGTAAAGTTCAGAAAATATTTTTGTGTTTTAGATTATGTGCAAAAATATTTTGATACATATAATGATTACGATAAAAATAACGGAGCATTAAAAAATGCTCCGTTAAAATTTCTGCTATTTAAAATTTCTGCCCAAAATAATGCAGAGAACAATTGCGAGAGGAATATCTGCAAAAAGCATAAGAGCAATGCAGATTATAAAAACGATAATTGAAACCGCACCGTCGGTGAAAGCTTTTTTTAACTGCGACCAATCAACCGTTTGCCACGCGCCGACAATCAGCACAACGGCGAGAGAGGGGATAGGGATTCTTGCCACAAGAGCGTGAAGACCGAGTGAGATTGCAAGAACAATTGCCGCCGCGATCAGTGAGGATGAAACGGTTGTTCTTTCTCTTCTTGAAGTCAGTGACGCAACACCGCCGCTAACGCCGGAAAGAAGGAGAGAGGATGAGTAAACAAGAATGTCACGGTTGTCTGCATTGCCGTTGCCCGACCCGCTGTGAATATAAATTCCCACCAGTGAAAGCGAAGCTGCGGCAAGAATAACCGGCAGAATCGCTTTTGTGTCAAAGCCTGCAAAAAAGGCTCCCGAAAAAAGCTGTGTCGGCAAGAGTGAATAGCTTCCGACTTCTTTGATTGCTGTCGTTTTTGCATCGGGATTTAAGAAAAGGTTAAGAACAAGTGTTATTATAACAGCAAGCGAAGCGGCGCTGATTTTTTTTGAAAAGCTTTTGAATTTCCTGGGAAAAGTAATCATTACAACCATAACGATTGTGCCGTAAAGAACGCCTCGCCAGTTTGCGTGAAAACCGAGGGAACGGTATGACGCAAGCATTTCTCTTACGGTTGCGCCGACAGCACCAATTCCGAAATAATCTGTTGTTATCAGCACGGTGATTACATGCGCCTGTGCCAAGGAAATTGCGCCCGCAACAGCGGGCGAAATTGTAATAGGTTTATCTTTTCCGAACTTGGATTTAATAAAAAATGCAATCAGACTTATTATTCCTGCCAATGCGGTTGCGGCAAAGGCGGCGCCGGCACCGAAGCTGTCGCTGAGTCCAATGAGAATGATAAACGCCGTAAGGCTCGGTGCAAGGCTTGCTTTGCGACCCGCAAAGCTGATTGCCGCGGCAATAAACGCGCCGATAATGCCGGCATAAATGCCCAAATCCGTACAAGCCGCCATTGCAAGTGAAAAAGGAAGAATGAAGCTGGCTGCGGAAAAGCCCGAGCAGACGGCAGATAAAATTTTGTTTTCGGTCAATTTCAAAACAGTTTCTCCGTTGTTTTTAAAGAATTATTTATAGTTTACAATAAAAAGCCAAACTATACAAGAGATTTTTCTTTGAAAATCAAAAATACTATGGTAAAAGAAAAATTTATGTGTTAAAATTAGTATTAACATTTTTGTTTATCGGAGTTTTAAATGAAAAAGAACAAAGCAAAAAAAATTGCAACCTGGATTGTTGTTCCGCTAATGGCGGCAATATTTATTCTTGACATTGTCACCGTTGTTCTTGCCAACAAATATGCGGCTGAATATGAAATAAGCGTTGAAGATTTTTCTTACGCAAACGGCGATGACCGCATCCATTTTCTCAATACTGCCAATTCTGATGCCATTCTGATTGAAAGCAACGGCCGTTTCGCTCTTGTCGATTCGGGTGAGGGTAATTCCAACCCCAGAAGAAAAACCGAATATCAGGGCTTTGAAGAGGTTGTTTTGGACTACCTGAAAAAAGCGGCACTGTCAACTGACGGCAAGGTGTATCTTGATTTTATTCTTGCCACCCATTGTCATTATGACCATATCGGTGCTTTTCCTGCAATTGTTGCCGATGAGGATATTATTATTGAAAAAGCCTATTTTAAACCTTATAACGCGGAAATCGGTAAAAATTATGAAAGCGAAGACTGGCTTCTCGGTCAAACTTATAACGAGATTATAAACGGTCTGGCTTTGCGTGGCTTTCAGGTTGTTTCATCGTTGCCGGACAAACCGTTTGAGTTTGGAGATTTTACCGTTGAGTTTTATAATACGGTTACACCGGAAAGCGTTATGGGAAAGGGCGAAAACGCCGCAAGCGTCGGTGTGAAAATTACAAAAGGGGAGAGGGTTGTTTTCCTTGCTGCCGACATTACGGCATCAACGGGACTTGAAAAGCTGCTTGCAGACAGCATCGGCGATGTGGATGTGTTGAAAATCGGACATCACGGCTATTACGGGTCTTCCTCGGCAAGCTTTCTTCGCAAACTCAAACCTGAAATTGCCGTTGTTACAAATCAGCTCGGCAAGATTTATCCTAATGTCAAATGGAATCTTACAATGGTTGCAGGTGCGGCAACTTACGCAACTTTTGACAATGACGGTTTAATTGTTACACTTGCTGATAATAGCGAAATTTTCATTGCAAATCATATACATTAATAAATAATTATTAATTTTTATTTAATACATCCCCAACGTTGTTGACAACGGGGGTGTATTTTGTTACATTATTGAAGACAATTAAAATGGT
This sequence comes from Acutalibacteraceae bacterium, assembly GCA_045592705.1. Lineage (GTDB taxonomy): Bacteria > Bacillota > Clostridia > Oscillospirales > Acutalibacteraceae > CAG-177. Next base: position 35,691 of record JAZNVG010000028.1, read on the forward strand.
ATAACTTGTGCTTAATTATACGATTTTTTGAACGGAGAAAATAAAAATGGATGAGTTGAACATAACCTGTTATGAATATCTTCGACAGGCCTATGAGAAAAACGGTGATTTTCCTGCGGCAATTACATACGGTCACAAGGTGAAGCTTTCAACCCTTATGTCACACATTGACAATCTTGCGGCTTACTTTGCAGCCCACGGTTTACGCGAGGGGGATGTTTACACGGTTTTTCTGCCCACCTGCATACACTCTTTTGTCGCATTTTATGCGCTTAGCAAAATCGGTGTAATTGCAAACATTGTGCACCCGCTCACTTCGCCTGAGGCACTTGCCGAAACAATGGAATTTACGGGTTCAAAGGGTGTTATGATGCTTGATGTGCTTACACCTGATTATGTTGAAATGTTAAATGAGGTCAAGTTACCTTGCATCATCTGTTCAACATCTGATTATGTCGGTCTTGTCAAAGCACCTGCAATCAAGGCTTATGAAAGCGTGAAGTCACGCAAGCTTGTTGAACTTCGTTGCAAAACAACAACTTATAAAATTGCAGTACTCAAAGGCTCCTGGAAAAAGGCTGAAACAATAAAATGCGGTGGCACAAAAACAGCTGTTTATCTTCACGGTGGCGGAACAACGGGTCACAGCAAGACAATAATGCTTTCAAACAATGCAATCAACAACCTTGCCGTAAATCTTGAACCGCTTGACAGCCCCCACAATCCCGGTGATGAATGTTCGCTGATTGTTCTGCCGATGTTCCACGCTTTTGGTCTTGCAACCGCAATGCATTACAGCCTTACTCACGGCTATACCTGTATTCCCGTTGCTAAGTTTTCTCCCAAAGATGCAAACAAAACCCTCGCCAAATATCCCGTTTCTTTCATTGTCGGTGTACCCAATATGTTTAAAAAGATGATGGAGGATGAAGGCTTTGCAGGTGAGCACTTGCGTCGTTTGCGTCTTGTTTTCTGCGGCGGAGATGTTCTTTCCGAACAGCTTGTCAGGGAGTTTAATTCAGCCGTTGCCAAAGAGGGCGGTAAAGGTCGTCTTATGCGCGGCTACGGTCTGACCGAGTCAAGCTCCGTCTGCTGTGTTAACACATATGAAGCCCACCGTGCAGATTCAATCGGCAAGCCTCTGACGGGACTTAAGGTTGAAATCTGGGATGAAATGAGAAAAGAACTGTCCGCAAACGAAATCGGCGAAATTGTTGTCAGCGGAAACACCCTTATGCAGGGATATTACAACGCCGACCAGACTGTGCCCGATGACGGTGTTTATGTTGACAAAAACGGTGAACGCTGGATTCTTACGGGTGACCTCGGATATAAAGACGATGACGGCTTCATTTTCTTCACCGGCCGCAAAAAACGTCTGATTGTTATTTCCGGCTACAACGTTTATCCTATGGATATCGAAAACTGTGTTCAGCAACTTCCTTTCGTTAAAGAAGCTTGTGCTGTTCAGGGTTATCTCAAAGGAAAACCGTGTGTCAAGCTTTGTGTTGTTCTTGAAGGTGACATTGTAAAAGAGGCAGCTGAAACAAAGATACTTCATCAATGCAAAGCAAATCTTTCGAAATTCTCTTGCCCGCGCAAGATTGAGTTTATTGATGCCTTGCCCAGAACAAGAATGGCAAAGGTTGACTTTATGAAACTTACCGACGCATTTCCTCAGAACACATCAAGAAAGGATAAATAAATTATGAGTTATCAGACAAGAGCACCGCAGACAGGCGACACTGTTGCGGTTATGCACACAACAATGGGTGATATCAAAATCCGTCTTTTCCCTGACAAAACACCCAAAACCGTTGAAAATTTCACAACACACGCAAAGAACGGCTATTATAACGGAATTATATTCCACCGCGTTATTGAAGATTTTATGATTCAGGGCGGCGACCCTTTGGGCACGGGAACAGGCGGTGAAAGCATCTGGGGCAGATCTTTTAAAGATGAATTTGACGTTGACCTTCACAATGTCAGAGGTGCGCTTTCAATGGCAAATGCGGGCCCCAACACAAACGGCAGCCAGTTCTTTATTGTTCAGGCTTCAACCGTTGATGACGGTTTGCTTGCTCAGATGGAAATGCTTGCAGACAGAGGCTTCCCCACCGAAAGCGTTGAGGATTATAAGGCTCTGGGCGGCACTCCTTGGCTTGATTTCAAGCACAGTGTGTTCGGTCAGGTATTTGAGGGTATGGATGTTGTTGATGCCATTGCAGCCTGCAAAAAAGGCTACGGCGACAAACCTCTTGAGGATATTTCAATTCTCTCAATTGATATTGAAATTTTATAAGACATAAAAAGTCCCTCGGCGTGTGCCGAGGGACTTTTTGTCATCTGTTAAAAGTGTCCGCCGCGGTAAGCAACAACAATTCTGTCAATTTCCTGATAGATGATGCCGCAAAGTTCAACAAACTTGTAGGCAAGGCGATGAAGCTTTTTGATGAGAAGGTTGTCGTAATGTTTATCGTTTGTCTTTTTGATTGTCAGTGAGTCAAGCAGCTCGGCATTGTCACCGCGTTTTGTTTCAATCTTGAGTGTATCTCCGCTGAAATCAAGAGTTGTATAGGTTGTTACCTCATTTTCAGAGAAATAATAAGCGGTGTAATGGTTCTTGAATGAGCCGATGATGTCGCCGTATTCCTCGGAAATATTTGTCTGGTCGCAGATTGCGTTTGTGTTAAGGTAAACCGTGCCGAGAGGATTGGTGTAAGTCTTTCCGCTTCTTGCAAGACCGACAACACTGCTTTCATACATAAAGTGTGAGCGTCCCTGCATATGGCTGTGACCTGTCAGAACAAGGTCAACATCGTAAGTGTCAAAAATCGGAGTGAAAACAGCGTTGAGAAGAAGCATTGTTTCAGCTGAGAACATACTGAAGCCGGGGCCGAACAGCGCTTGGTGCATAACACCGATACGCCATTTTGCATCGGGGTTTGCTTCAACTGCTTCTTTTGCCATTGCCATATGGTCAGCGGCACAGCTTGATGTTGCATCAAAGAAAAGGTAAAGAACGTCGCCGTAACGGAACCAGAAGTCACGGTCAAGACCTTCGAAATATTTGCCGTAGAATTCGTTGGGCAGGTTGTTGTAATAATTATAAGAAAATCCTTTTTTGTCATGGTTACCGATTGCAAGTGCGGTGGGAAGTGAACGAAGCGCCTGGGGCATTAGCAGTGTCTGCCATTCATCGGCTGTTTTGCCGGTGGAAGTGTTATCTCCGGCTGAAACAAGATAAGCAATGTCGGGGCGGTCGGCAAGTGCGGTTGCAAGAACGTTGTTCCAGGTATAACCGTCAAGCGATTGCTTTGAGCTGTCCTCAGTCTGTCCGCCTATCTGAATGTCACCGATAAGCATTGCAACGTGGTCGCCAAAGCTTTTTGTTTCATATTTGTAAGCTTTGCTCCAGCCCTTGCCGGTGTGATACTGATAATAATAAGTTGTTTTTTCTTCAAGGCCGGTGATTGTTACACGGCAGACAAGCTGGTTTTCTGTTTCAGCCTCTGTTGTGTGACCTTTGAATGTCTTGTAATTTGTCATTGAGACGTTTTTTGCAAGTCTGACTTCGGGTTTGGCCTTTGCGGCATCTGCGTGCCAGCAGAGGTTGACTTGTGTCTGGTCTGCACCGACATTAAGTGCGGGAAGAGTGTTGTCTTTGCAGTAGGTGCTGTAAACTTTATCCCACTCTTCGGGGGTAAGCTTCGGTGCGTTGTAGCCCGCAAAGGATGTTGCGGGAATCAAAAGAAAAAGTGTCAGCGCGAGAATAACGGCAACAATTCTTTTCATAATTATGTTCCTTTCTTTAATAATTGTTTTTGCGCAGTCATAGGGGATATGACTGCGCAAAAAATCTTTAATCAGAACTCCCAGATAAGGTCTCTGAAGCCTTTTGCACCAAAGATGTCATAAACGGTGTCGTTAAGTGACTTGAATGCTTTGTTGAGCAGTTCTTCGTGCCATTCGGGCTCTGAGGGAGCATCAAAAACGCCAATTGTAATCAGGGCTTGATTAGCATCCTCAATAATCTTGTCATCAGCTTCTCGGTCGTTGATTGTGCGGTCAAGCATTGCGTTGAGAGCATCAAGAGTGGTCTGCGCAAGAGCTGTGTTTTCACCTGTGGGATTCTCGTTGATGTAGTTTTTAAGAAGGTTGAGATAGCTGTGGTCGCCTCTTACAACACTCTTAACGTCTCTTGAACCGTTGAACTGCGGGTAAACATCCTTGACATCGTCAACGCTGTCAAACTCGCCGAGAGCGGCACCGAGAGCGATTTTAAGAGCTGTGTTGTTGTATTCAAGCTCGTGCTTTTGTTTATAGAAACACCATGTTCTGTCGGGGTAGAAAGCTGTGGAAACATCGATTCCGCCGTCGGGAGAAATGTATTTTGCCTGAGAAGCGGCATAGTCAGCATCGCTTGCGTAGCAATCCTTTGTCAGCTTCTGACCTGCGGGCGCAAAGGTTGTGCCGGGTGCGGAAGATGCGATTTCGATAATTTCGTCAGAGTTTGTGGTGACAGCGCTTTCCATAAAGCGGAAGAAGAGATAATCGCTGCTGAAGCCGCCGAATTCAAGACCGTAACCGGTGATGAAATAGAACTCAACACCCTGTTTTTCCTCAAGGTCTTTCATAATGTTCTTCAGGTTTTTCTGAATCTCATAATAAGGTCTTGTCTGTTCTCTGATGTAAGCGTATTCGTCGCCGCAAAGAATGTTCTGTTCAATTCTTTCATATCTCTGCCATGGAATAAGTGCAAGCAGAGAGGGGGTTTTGTACATAAGGCTTTCCTTAAGACCTTCAAGTGCCTCGTCAATAAGACCGCGTGCGGCTGACTTGGGCATAAGGCGGATAAGAACGTTAATCAGATAACCCCAGGGTTCACCGACAAGCTCCTGAAGAATACGGTTGTAAAGAATTTCGGGGGCATCTTCTGCGTAACGGCCTTCAAGAAGATCAGCAAAAACAGAACTGCCGTTCCAAGCGCCGACAATGCCGACAACTCTCTTAACCTGAGCCTTGTGACCGTAGTTTGCAAGGTAAGCATTGACAACGGAAGCACCCATACTCATGGGAATAAGAACAACCTTATCGGCATCGGAATATTCATCAAGAATTTCGTTGATGAATTTGTCAAGACCGTCTGCGTTGTTGAACGTGAAAGAGAATGCTGAGTAGTTGTAGCAGAAAATGTTATCTGTGCCGATTGTTGCGGCCATTTCCTGACAGGGGATTGAGCGGTAGAAATTGTCAAGGTCAATTTCGTTGTACTTTGAAATGGGGAAAGGCTTTGTAACATCCTCAACCTCTGCGGGAAGGTTACCTTTTTCGTCGATGATGTTGTAATAGAAAAGCTTTTCGAGCAGAGCCGAAACGTGATCCTTCTTTACAAGATTTGTGTCGAGTACGATTGTGCCGAGAATTTCGCCGACAAGAAGCAGAAGGTTGAGAATTGAACCCATATCGCCGAGAACGAGATTGAAATCGGGATAAATAAGGTTGTACTCAATGATGTCGCCGTCAGCATCGGTTTTGTAAGAGCCGTCTTCGTTGACAAGGTGTGTCCAGGTCTGACCGATGCCCGTTACAAAAACGATGGGGTATTCGCTGCCCGTAATCTTGTCAAGGTCCTCAAGTGTACCTGTTGTGACATCGACTCCGTCAGTTCCTGCAAAAGCAGGCACCGCAACAGCAAGAAGCATTGCGAAGACGAGTAAAAGGGAAACAAACTTTTTCATTTCTTTTACCTCACTTTAAAATATTAGAAATATTATACAATCTTTTTTACAAAATAGCAAGAATTTATTTAACGGGAATTACCGTGAAAGCAAAACTCAGTGAATCGCTTGCATCAATATCGTACTTTTCAAGCGTGTCGGGGCCGCAGCTTGCCGTGCCTGTTCCGCGCAGGAAACCGTCAATGTTGACAACGGTTGTGTTTTCGCTGTGAAGGTCTTCCTGATGCTTTGCGTCATTAAGAAGCTTTTGGGTAAAGGGACGTGCATTGAATGAAAAATACTTGTCCTCAAAAGCAAACTTAAGACCTGCTCCGTTATCATTGGTAACAGTAAGATATCTTACCTCGGTGCGGTTGCCGGAATCCTGAGGCATGATGTAAGGTTCAAGCATTTCGTCGACGGTTGTCTGATAAACACCGACAATTGTGTGCTTGTTGAAATCGCTGAGGTTTTCAAATTCGCCAAGGCCGAAGTATTCAATATTCTTGAAATCTTCGGGCATTTCAAGTGTAAGACCGAAGCGCGGCATATGCTTTGCGGTGCGTTTCTCTTTCTTGGGCTTGAACTCAGCCTCAACCTCAATATTGCCGTTTGACTTTACCTCATATTCAAGGTTGACAATGCCGATTATGCCGGCTTTGCTGCGAAGATTGAGAACATATTTAATCTCAACCTCATCATCCTCAACCTCAACTTCACAATCTCTGCAAATTACTTTGTAGTCGTCGTAACCGGCTTTGCGCCATGAATCTCTGACGTGAGCATCGTTGTCAAGAAGAGCTCTGAAGATGTTGGGGACAAAGCCTTTTGCACCGGCGGGGGACTGGTTTACAAGCTCTGTGCCGTTTACGGTGTAGCTTTCAAGCATACCGCTGTTCTTGTTGAAAACAACCGTTCCGCCGTTAAAATCAACAGTGACAAGACCGTCTTTTACTGTGCAGGCAAGCTCACCCTCGCCGTCATCTGTGTCAACTTCATAATCGGTTTTAAGAGCAATCTGCTCACGTGCGATTTCGTTGTCACCGACATAGTAATAAATGTTTACGTGAATGTCGCAGTTATCTTCGGGCAGAGTGTAATCGAGCAACCAGCCTTTTTCTTCGCCGGGCTCAATGTCAAGCACTGCATCAAAAACTTCAATAAGCTCGTTGCCGTTTTTGACAATTTCCCAGACAGCGTTGATATATTTTGCGTTTTTGAATGAATTGGTGTTTTTGAAAATAAGCTCGTTTTCTTCAAATCTTGCACGGACGGGACGGTAGATTTCTTTCATCTGGCGAGCGCCGTTGTGAGGTGTTCTGTCGGGATAGAAAAGACCGTCAACGCAGAAATTGCCGTCGTGCTTCTTTTCGCCGTGGTCGCCGCCGTAGGTGTATTTGAATTTACCGTTTTTGTGATAAACCGCGTGGTCAGCCCATTCCCAAATGCAGCCGCCCATGAGGTTGTCGTATTTATAGAAGGATTCCCAGTATTCTTCCATTGCGCCGGGGCCGACACCCATTGCGTGAACATATTCGCAAAGGAAAAACGGCTTCGATGAGAATTTAATGCCCGCTCTGTGTCTGCCGACTCGGTCAACGTGTGCGTGTGAGGGATACATTTCGGATGTCACGTCATAAGAATGGCGCGGTGTGCGTATGACACCTTCATAATGCACGGGGATTTCAGGGCATACCTTGTGCAGGTAATCATAGCAGGCATCCTGACATTTCCAGCCCTCAGCCTCGTTGCCGAGTGACCACATTGCAATACAGGCGCGGTTTCTGTCCCGCAGGTACATACGCTTGACTCTGTCAACATAGCGGGGAATCCATTCTCCGTTGTGGCTGATGAGCTTGCTGTTGTTGTGGGGCTCGCAGCCGCAGCCATGTGTTTCAATGTCCGCTTCATCAACGGCATAAAGACCGTAAATGTCGCAAAGCACAAGGAAAGCGGGGTCGGGCGGATAATGTGATGTGCGAACAGCATTTACATTAAACTCTTTCATAAGCTTAATGTCTTTTTCAATATCCTTGATAGTCATGACATAACCGGTTTTGTGGTTTGTGTCGTGGTGATTGACACCTTTGAATTTTATGTTTTTGCCGTTGAAGGTGTAAATATCTTTGATGATTTTCACACGCTTGAAGCCTGTGTAATTGCGGATACACATAATTTCTTCGTCGCCTTTTAACAGCGTGATGAAGGAGGTGTAAAGCTTGGGGATTTCCGCATTCCACTCTTTTACCTTAAGATCCTGCAAAAGAAAATGTGTTGATGCGGCGGCAGGTACGGTGGTTTCGGCGACAATCTTTTTGCCGTCACAAAGCTCATATTTTACCGCGTAACCGTCAGTGTCACCGGAAACGGCGATTGTTGTGTCAATGTTCCAGCCGTAAGCGGTTTTGCTTGTTCTGAGGAAATAGTCGAAAATGTGTGTTTTGGGCAGCTCATAAAGAAGGACATCACGGAAAATGCCGTTTTCTCTGAACATATCCTGACACTCAAGGAAAGTACCGTTTGACCATTTGTGAACAACGGCAAGCAGCTCGTTTTCGCCCTCGACAAGATAATCGTTAAGGTCGAATTCCGCAGTGTTGTGCGCTCCCTCGCTGTAGCCGACGAATTTACCGTTGACATAAAGGTCAATGCAGGGGATTACACCCAGGAAGCTGATGATGTAACGCTTGTCAAGCGACGAGATATCGAAGGTTTTTCTGTAAATTCCGACCGACTGAATTGACGGCACATGAGGCGGTGCGTCATCAAAGGGGTAGGGACAGTTAAGGTAAACGGGCGGTTCATAACCCGTACGCTGCCACGTGGAGGGAACTGTGATTTTGTCAAAGTCCGTTGCGGCGGTGTCAATTATGTCGGGCATTGAAACGTTTCTTTCGTAATATTTGAATTCCCACTCGCCCGAAAGCACACGCACAATGTCGGAGCTTGTACGTTCCTTCTGAAATTTTGTTTTTGCTAAAACATCTTTTGAAGAATAGGGGATGTTGTAGGCGCGTCCTTCTAATTTGTTGATTTCATAGAAGGAAAAGTCGTTGAAATTGTTGCGGTTAATTTTGTATTGCATAATCGCACTCCTTTCATTTATCCTGCATCATTTTTATCATTATTTTAGCCGCCTTGTAAATGTCGCCGCAACCCAGAGTAATAACAAGGTCGCCGTTTTCAGCGTTGTCAACAACGTGGCGGGCAATTTCTTCAAATGTGTCAAACCAGACACTGCCGGGAATTTCTTTTGCAAGGTCGGCAGTGTAAATATTGTATGTGTTGATTTCGCGAGAACCCATAATTTCGCTCATAACGCATTTGTCGGCAATTCTGAGCACCCTTGCAAAATCATCAAACAGAATCTTTGTTCTGGAGTATGTGAAGGGTTGGAAGACTGCCCAAACACGGTTAAAGCCCATTTTCATCGCCGTGTTGAGTGTTACCTCAAGCTCTTTGGGGTGATGCGCATAATCGTCAGCGATTGTTATACCGTTGATTTTTGCAAGAATCTCAAAGCGTCTGCCCGCACCGTGAAATTTCGCAAGAGAGGCGGCACAACTGCTGAAAGGTACACCGGAATACACGGCTGAAACAATTGCGGCAAGGGCGTTATAAATGTTGTGCCTGCCGGGGCAACCGAGTGAAACTCTGCCGAGATTTTCACCGTTTGCAACAACATCAAATTCGGCGTGTTCATTAACCATATTGATGTTTGTTGCATAGTAATCATTGGTGTCATTTAAGCCAAAGGTGATTGTTTCCTTGTCAACTGTTTCTGCAACACGGTTTACAACCTCAACGGAATCCGGGTCATCACCGTTGTAAATAATTGCTTTTGTTGCCATTGAGGCAAATTTGACAAAAGATTTTTTCAGATTTTCGAATGTCTTAAAATAATCAAGGTGGTCCTCGTCAACATTGAGAATTACCGCAACATCGGGAGAAAGGTCAAGGAAAGTGTCAACAAATTCACAAGCTTCGCAAACCATATGGTCGCTGTTGCCGACAAGGCCGTTTGAATCTGTCAGCGGAAGCTTGCCGCCGATAACTGCCGTCGGGTCAAAATCTGACTGAACAAGAATCTGAGTAAGCATTGAGCAGGCCGTTGTCTTTCCGTGTGTGCCGCTTATGCAGATGCTGTTCGGATAAATTCTTGTGACGGCACCGAGAAGCTTACTGCGCTCAAACGTCGGAATTCCCGAAGCCTTTGCTGCAACAAGTTCGGGGTTGTCCTTCAAAAGTGCGGCGGTGTAAATAATCATCTCTGCACCCTCAATGTTTTCTGCTTTTTGGCCGAGCGTGACGGGGATGCCGAGACTGCGTATTCTGGCAAGTGTGTCGCTTTCGTTGTTGTCGGAACCGCTTAACAAATATCCTTCGTTGTGAAGAATTTCAGCAAGTGGGCACATGCCCGAACCGCCGATTCCGATAAAGTGAACTCTTTTTACTTCTTTGAGCAATCTGTCTATTTCAAACAATATAACTCACCTTCAATATTTTTATTAAATACATTATATTCTATCTTTTCAAAAAAATAAACATAAATGTGGTAAAAAAATAAAAAATTTTTATTTGTGAACGGTGAGCAGTGTTTTTCATAGCATGATAGTGGTGCTGTTAATTTCAAAATCGGAGGTGTACCATGAAGAAAATCAGCAATTTACTTGTTATCGGCGGAGATGAGCGGCGGAATTCGCTTTGTTCACAGCTTATAAAACACGGCTATGAGGTAACCGATGACGAAAGTTTTGAAAATGAAAATGTGCTTTTTGAAAACATTACAAATTTTGATGCAGTTGTATTACCGTTGCCTGCAAGCACAGACGGTTCTCACATATATACTCGCGGAAAACAACGTTACAGTATTAACCGAATAATTGATACACTCAGCAAGGAACAATCGGTTTTCGCCGGGAAGCTTTCTCCCGCACACAGAAAAAAGTTCGAGGCGGCAGGTGTAGATGTTTTTGATTATTTTCTGTCGGAAAGTGTGCAGATTAGCAATGCCGTGCCCACGGCGCAGGGAGTTTTGAAAATTGTTCTTGATAACATTAAATACTCTGTGCTGTCGAGTTGTGTTGCTGTGACGGGCTTCGGAAAAACCGCACGGGCGGTTGCCGAAGTCTTTAAATCTCTCGGCGCAAATGTTACCGTGTTTGCAAGAAGCGACAGGGATATAGCAACAGCTCGCTCTCGGTCAATGAATGCCGAAAAGTTAAAATGCTTAAGTGCAATGGCCGAGGAGTTTGATATTATTATCAACACTGTGCCTGCGCCGGTTGTTGACGGCTCGGTTCTTGGGCGTGCAAAAAAAGAATGCCTTGTTATCGATATTGCCTCGGCACCTTTCGGTACGGATTTTTCAGCGGCATCACGTATGGGAATTAAAGCAATTCAATGCCCGTCATTGCCCGGCAAGGTTGCCCCCGTTACGGCAGGTATGATTCTTGCCGACTCAATCAATGCAATTATCAGGGGTGACGGCTGTGAATAAAATTACGGCAGGTTTTGCAATGTGCGGATCGTTCTGTACTTTTTCAAAAGCGCTTGAACAGCTTGAAACCCTTGTGGCACAAGGTGTTGATGTGGTTCCGATTATGTCTGAATTTGCCGCTTCAACCGACACGCGCTTCGGCACGGCGGAAAGCTTTAAAAGCCGTATAAGAGAGATAACCGGCAGGGAAATAATCGCTGATATCAAATCAGCCGAGCCGATCGGACCTAAGAAAATGCTTGATATTCTTATTGTTGAGCCGTGTACGGGTAACACGCTTGCAAAGCTTGCAAACGGTATTGCCGACACAAGCATCACTCTTGCGGCAAAAGCACACCTAAGAAACGGAAAACCCGTGCTTATCGCCGTTTCAACAAACGATGCCCTTGCCTTTGCCGCCCAGAACATCGGCAGACTTCTTAATAACAGAAATATTTATTTTGTGCCGATGCGTCAGGATGACAGCATCAATAAACCGCGCTCGGTTGTTGCGGATTTTTCGCTTACTTATGAAGCGATGGAAAGTGCGCTCAGCGGTGTGCAATTACAGCCGATAATTAAATAAAATGTCCGACCGTCTGACCGAAAGTCAGGCGGTTTTTTCAAAATATTAACAATTATGTATTGTTTTTTTATTATATTAAGGTTAAAATATCAGTGATTATTTTTCTGAGGTGTGTTATGAAGGAACAGGTTTTTTTGATTGACGGAATGCGTTGTGCCGCTTGCGTTTCAGCGGTTGAAAAGGCTTTGTCAAGGCTTGATGGTGTCAGCAATGTAAGCGTCAATCTCACGTCTGCCAATGCTTTTGTGGTGTATGATGAAAACATTGTTGATGCAGACAAAATGAAGGTTGCCGTTTCAAATGCCGGCTTCAGACTTGTTGAAGATGCAAACAAGAACGGCGAATATGAAAAACTTAAAAAGGATGAACGCAAAGCCGAGAAAAAGCGTCTTGTTGCCGCACTTGTTTTCGGCACAATTCTGCTTGTGTTTTCAATGGGGCATATGCTCGGAATGCCGTTGCCTGCAATTCTTGACATGCACGAAAATCCCGCGAATTTTGCCGCTGTGCAATTTGTTCTGTGCTTACCGTTGCTTATCTGCGGCTTTGACATCTATAAAAACGGATTTTCAAGCGCCGTTCACCGTGCACCCGGTATGGATACGCTTGTTGCGCTCGGCTCTTTTTCGTCTTTTGCCTATTCCTGTTATTCACTCGTGATGATTTTTCTCGGCCACGGTGAATATGTGCATAACCTTTATTTTGAGGGCGCAGGTATGATTCTTGCCTTTATTATGTTGGGCAGATATCTTGAAAGCAGCCGCCGTGCAAAAACGGGGGATGCAATAGCAAAATTGTTGTCACTTTCACCCGATACCGCTTTGCTTGAAACCTCGGACGGAATTCGCGAGGTGCCGTCCGAAACGCTGAGAGTCGGAGATATTGCAGTTATTAAACCGGGAATGTCAATACCCGTTGACGGCGATGTTATCAGCGGTGAAAGCACGGTTAACGAAGCAATGCTGACGGGCGAAAGTCTTCCTGTTGATAAAGTAAAAGGTTCGGGTGTTTTTGCCGGAACAATAAACAACGGCGGTTATCTGAGAATCCGTTGCACGCGTGTACCGTCCGAGTCGGCGGTGGCAAAAATTGTTGCTGCCGTTGAGCAGGCGCAAAGCACCAAGGCGCCCATTGCAAGAATCGCTAATGTCATTGCCGGAAAATTTGTTCCTGCCGTGCTCATAATTGCTCTTGCTTCTGCCGTAATCTGGCTGGCTGTCGGTCAGACACCGGCTTTTGCAATTAAAATATTCGTGAGCATCCTCGTTATTGCCTGTCCCTGTGCGCTGGGGCTTGCCACGCCGACCGCGCTGACTGTTTCAATGGGTGTCGGCGCGCAAAACGGATTGCTTTTCAAAAATGCGGAAACACTTGAAAATATGAGCCGTATTGATACGGTTTTGTTTGACAAGACCGGCACCGTGACAGAGGGAAAACTCAGTGTTACAGAGCTTTTTTGCCGTGACGGTGCTGACAGTAACACAGTGCTTTCTTATCTGCTGACAGCAGAAAATCAGAGTGAGCATCCCGTTGCCGCCGCTATTGTTAAATATGCGGTTGAAAACGGAGCGCAAGAAACGGAAACGGAAAGATTTTCTTCCGTCACGGGTAAAGGAATTTCCTGCACGGTCGGCGGTAAAAACTTACTCTGCGGTAACCGCCGCCTTATGGATGAAAACGCAGTTGACACAGGTTGTGTTTCGGATAAATACAATGAGTTTGTTTCAAAGGGAATGACTGCGGTGTTTCTTGCTGTTGAGGGCAAGGTGCTTGCCGTTGTCGGCGTTTCCGATGTTATCAGAACCGATGCCAAAACAACGGTTGAACGGCTCAGGAGCAGAGGCATTAAGTGTGTTATGCTCACGGGTGATAACGATGTTGCTGCACGGTATATCGCACAAGCGGCAGGAATTGACACCGTTTATTCCGAACTGTTGCCGTCCGATAAAACGGCAATTGTCGATGACTTTAAGGCTCAAGGAAGAAAAGTTGCGATGGTTGGTGACGGAATAAATGATGCCCCCGCACTTGTCGGCGCCGATATAGGCGTTGCTGTCGAGGCGGCGGCAGATATTGCAATTGACTGTGCGGATATTGTGCTGATTAATTCCAATGTTTCGCGTGTCGCCGATGCGGTTGACCTGAGCGTAAAAACAATGCGCGTTGTCAGACAAAATCTTTTCTGGGCATTTATTTATAACTTGATTTGTATTCCCGTTGCGGCGGGTGTTTTGACGGTTTTCGGCGGACCTTTGCTCAATCCGATGGTTGCCGCCGCCGCAATGTCGCTTAGCTCAATCACCGTTGTCGGAAATTCTTTAAGGCTTGCAAAGGGTCTGCGTCCGGGTTTTAAAAAGTGATTTATTTAAATACTTGAAATATAAAATTTTATTTGTTATAATAAAGTGATATTTTATGCAAAAAGACGAGGTTGTTAAAATGACGGGAAAGCTGATTGTTATTGAAGGTCTTGACGGCAGCGGAAAATCCACCCAGCTGGGCTTGCTTGCCGATTATATTGAGTCGAACGGTAAAACGGTAAAAAAAATCAAGCTTCCCAATTATGATGACCCTGCCTGCGAGCTTGTCAAAATGTATCTCGGCGGCCGCTTCGGTACAAGCCCTGATGCCGTGAATGCTTATGCCGCATCGACTTTTTATGCCGTTGACAGATATGTCAGTTATAATTGCTTGTGGAAAGAGGATTATCTTTCGGGTACTGTTATTCTTGCTGACCGCTACACAACGTCTAATGCTTATCATCAGCTTACAAAACTGCCAAAAGAACAATGGGATGAATATCTTGCGTGGCTTGAAGAGTTTGAATACGGTAAGCTCTCAATTCCCAAACCTGACAAGGTTATTTATCTTGATATGCCTATTGAGGTTTCGCAAAAACTTATGACAGCCCGCTACAGCGGCGATGAGAATAAAAAAGATATTCATGAAAAAAATATTCAGTATCTGCTTTCCTGCCGTGAGGCGGCATCGTATGCGGCAAAAAAACTCGGATGGACCGTTATCCAATGTTCAGCTTCGGGCGAGGCTTTGCCGATTGATGTAATTGCCTCAAAGATTCAGTCAGCTATTATGTAAGGAAGTGTATTTCAGTGCTTGATTTTCATAAGCCCACGCTTGCCGACCGTGATATCATAAGACCCGTTTTGCAGGCAAGCGGTTATATGGGCTGTGAATTTACCTTCGGAAACCTGCTGATGTGGACAGATTTTTTTCACACATCCTGCACAGTTTTCGATAACACATTTGTTTCAATGTCAATCGGCGATAACGGCTTTGCCGCCTATTGCTGTCCCGCGGGCGCAAAAGACCTGAAAAAAGCTGTTGACGAAATAATTGCCGACAGCCGTCAAAGAAATATTCAGATGTCGTTTTACGGTGTTACGGAGTCATTCCGTCAGGCGCTTTGTGAACTTTATCCCGAGCGTTTTGAGTTTGTTGAACGACGCGGAAGCTTTGATTATATCTACCTTGTGTCTGACCTTGCCGACCTTGCGGGTAAAAAATATCACCCGAAGCGCAACCATGTCACGGCATTTAAAAAGAGCAACGAGTGGCACTATGAAGAGATAACTGAAAGTAATTTTCATTTATGCCGTGAAGTTAATGAAAAATGGAAGCAGCTCAATCTTGAAAAAAATCCTGACGCAATTGCAAACGAAGCGGGTGCGGTCGATATTGCGCTTGACAATTATTTTGACCTCGGTTTTACGGGCGGCATCCTTTTTGCCGACGGTGCACCCGTTGCGTTTACTTTAGGTGAAAAAATAGACGACAACTGCTTTTGTACCCACGTTGAAAAGGCATTTTTCGATATCCGCGGTTCTTATGCCGTAATAAACAGAGAATTTGCCGCAAACACTATCAGCGGTTATAAATATGTCAACCGTGAAGAGGATATGGGTGTTGAGGGCCTTCGCAAAGCGAAGCTTTCATATCACCCGGAAATTCTTCTCAAAAAATACAACGCTTTTCTGAAAGACTGATTTTATGTTTTGCTTTGCCGACAAAAATGATTTTTCCGCACTTTGCGATTTGTGGAAAATTTCTTTCGGTGATACGGATGAATATATTCTCAACTTTTTAAACCGACGTTTTACCGATGATAATACGGCTGTGTTCAAGGAAGACGGTGCGGTTGTGTCTGTGCTTTTTTTGCTTGACGGCAAAATGCGTATCGGCAAAAAAACACATCCTGCGCGCTATATCTATGCCGCCTGCACACACCCGAATTGTCGCGGCAGGGGACTGATGTCACAGCTTATTGAATTTGCCGCCGAAAAATCAGCACAGACAGGCTATGAATTTTTGTGTCTTACTCCTGCCGAACCCTCGCTTTTCGGTTATTATTCACGTTGCGGTTTTGTGACGTCATTTGTGACAAAACGGGCGCGTGTTGACCGAAAAACACTTGCATCGTTTGCGGGCGAATTCTGTGAATATAATCCCGATTCAGGTGAAATCACCGCTTTGAGAAACGGTGCGTTACTCAAAAGTGATGCTTTCTTGTGGGATGAAAACGCTGTTGCCTATGCTCTTGATGAAACTCTTTATACGGGCGGTAAAGCTGTTTTTGTCGGTAAAGACAGTCTTGAAGGATATGCTTTTTATCACGAAAGAAACGGCGCGGTTTATGTCAAAGAAATTTTAGCCAATAACTATGCAGATATTTTTGCCGCTTTGCTTGAAAAAAGCGAGGGCGATGAATTTGTTATTGATTTTTGCCGCGATGTAAAAGTTGATTTTGAAAACATTGATGTTTTTGATAAAGCAATGCTGAGACCCCTTGTCGGTGATTCTGATTGCCTTTGCGGCAATGTTCAGGGATATATGGGGCTTACTCTTGAATAAAAGGATGTGTATGTAATGCTTTATATGTTTATTGCTCAGGGCTTTGAAGAGGTTGAGGCGATTGCCGCGGCAGACGTGCTTCGCCGCGCAGGAGTTGAAACTCTTCTTGTAGGTGTGGGGTCAAAAAAAGTTACCGGTTCTCACGGCTTTACTGTTGAGTGTGATATTATTGACAGCGAAATTTCGCTTGATTCAGCTTTGCGGGGTGTGGTTCTTCCCGGCGGAATGCCCGGCACTCTTAACCTTGAAAACAGCAAAATAGTTACTGAAGCTGTAAAACATTGTGTCGAAAACGGCAAGCTTGTGTCCGCAATTTGTGCCGCTCCGTCAATTCTCGGCCATCTCGGCCTGCTTGAGGGTAAGAAAGCCACTTGCTTCCCGGGTTTTGAAAAGGATTTGTACGGTGCTGATGTCAGTGATGTGTTTGTTTGCACAGACGGTAATTACATCACCGCAAAGGGTATGGGCAGTGCCGTAAAATTCGGCCTTGCAATTGCTGCATATTTTATCGGCACCGAAAAAGCAGCAAGCCTTGAGGCAACCCTTCAGTGCTCATGATTGCAGAGAAAAAACAGCTTTTGCGCAAGGCTTTGCTTGAAAAACGAAAAGCTTTGCAGAACGAGAAAAAGATAAATTCCGATTTGCTTATCGCAGAGCGCTTTCTTTCTTCGGATTTTTACAAGCGGTGCAAAACTCTGCTTGTCTATTGCTCAACTCCGATTGAGGTTGACACTTTTTATGTTATAAAATCCGCTTTGCGTGACGGTAAGCGTGTTGCCGCTCCGGTATGTACGGATTTCGGCGGCAGAATGGATTTTTATTTATTCGATGATATTTCACAGCTTGTGCCGTCGCATTTTAATATTTTGGCACCGTTGCCTTGCGATGAAAAACTTGTTGTTGATTTTACCGATGCTTTGTGCGTTGTTCCCGCTCTCAGCTTTGACAAGTCGGGCAACCGTTTGGGTTACGGTAAGGGCTATTATGACCGTTTTCTTACAAGAACGGGTGTCTCATCGGTCGGCTTTTGCTATGAGAATTTTCTTTACGAAGACCTTCCTGTCGACTGTTTTGACAAGACTGTTGATTACCTTGTCTGCGAAAATTCAGTAATAAAATTTTGATGTAGGCAGCATAAAAGGAGGCTTACATAATGAATGACGATAAAAACAAAAATGTAAATGGAAATGCAACCCCGTCTGAGGATTTTTTCGGTTTGAATAAATCTCCCGTACCGGGCGAAAACTCTGATTCTGTAACGGCTTCAGGTACCAATGATGAAAGCAAGTTCACTGCGCCGCGATTTGTCGTTAATTTTGATGATGACGACGACAGCTTGCTTGATGTTTATGACGATGAAACTGCGCCCAGATATAAAGGTGAGGTCTATTTTTCAAATCGCGCTTCACAAAACCGTTATCAGCCTGAAAACGAGCCTGCTGTGCCAGCATCTGCAAACAGCGGACAAAACAGCGTTAAACCGACACGTTCGCCGTCGGCAAAATCTCAGGTAAAACACAAAAAGAAACGCAAGAAAAGCAAAATCGGCGGCACCACATTTTCTTTCATTTTTATTTCGGCAATCTGTTTGGTTACAATTGTTGCTTCGGTTGTTGCAATAAGCTTCATTAATGATGTTCTTGCCATCAACAGAAAAGATCAGGTCGTTTCCGTTAACATTCCCGATGACGCAACAACAAATCAGATTATTGATATCTTAAGTGAAAATGACCTTATAAAGCAGAAAGCTCTTTGCAAGCTTTATTTCAAAGGTATCAGCATTTTCAAAAATCTCGGCAACATCAGCGATATTTATGAGGATGAGGAAATCCGTGAGGAAAAAGGTAAATCCGGTGCTTTGAAGGAGGCTTTGGCTTTTGCAAAAACTCTCGGTGAGTACGAATACATCGGCGGAATGTATTATGTTAACGCTGACATCGGTCTTGAAGGTATGCTTCTCAAATTCAGACAGATTCAGGTTGAAACCAAGACAATTGAGCTGCTTTTCCCTGAAGGCTGGTCGATTTATCAGATTTTCAAAAAGCTCGATGAATTCGATGTTTGCGAATTCAACTATCTTATTGATGCTTTGGAAAAGTCGGATTTCAGCTATGATTTTGTCGGTGATATCAAAGACAGTTCCGACAGAACCTTCTTGCTTGAGGGTTATATGTTCCCCGACACTTATGAGTTTTTCGAGGACAGTGATGCAAACACTGTAATCAGAGTTTTCCTTTCAAACTTTGAGAAAAAATGGACAGAGGAATATGCTGCGCGTGCGGAAGAACTCGGTCTGACAATGGATGAGGTTATCACAATCGCTTCAATTATTCAGCGTGAGGCGGCGGATAAAGACCAGATGAAGAAAATCTCTTCGGTTGTTCACAACCGTCTTAATCACCCTGCATCTTATCCCACTCTCGGTATGGATTCAACTGTCAATTATATAACATCTTTTGCTTCGCCTTATGTAAGTGCGCAGGAAAAGGTTCTTTTTACAAAGACTTACGACACCTCTTCTGTCGAAGGTCTGCCGCCCGGACCGATTTGTAACCCCGGTGTTGATGCAATTGAGGCGGCTCTTTATCCCGATGATACAGATTACTATTTCTTCAGACACGACAAATACGGCGGAATTTATATGGCCAAAACCTTTGCGGAACACCGTAAAAACGGTCTCGAGGTTTTGAGAGTCAATCAGTAGTTTAACGAAGTGGTGTATTTATGATTAAACCTTTTAAACCCGAGCTGCTGGCTCCTGCCGGCGATTTGGAGCGCCTTGAGGCGGCTGTTTATTACGGTGCGGATGCCGTTTATCTCGGCTCTACCCGTTTTGGTATGCGTGCCGCTCCGCAGAATTTTACACTTGAAGCTTTGCGCGGTGCGGTTGACTTTGCTCACGCACACGGTGTGAAAGTTTATCTCACCTGCAATATCGTTGCCCGTAACAATGAAATTGACGATATGCCTGAGTTTTTCCGTGAGGCAGCCGCCTGCGGTGTTGATGCGTTTATTATCACGGATTTGGGTGTTATGGAGATAGCAAAAAAATATGCGCCCGATGTGGATATTCACATTTCAACACAGGCGGGTGTTGCAAACTATGCAACCGCTAACTTGCTTTATTCAATGGGTGCAAAGCGTGTTGTTACCGCCCGCGAGCTTTCTCTTGAGGAAATCAGGACAATCCGCGAAAAAACTCCGTCAGACCTTGAAATTGAGTGCTTTGTACACGGCGCGATGTGCGTTTCTTTTTCGGGCAGATGTCTGCTGTCTAATTATCTGACAAACAGAGATTCAAACCGCGGTGACTGTGCACAGCCCTGCCGCTGGAAATTTGCTCTGACCGAAGAAAGACGCCCCGGTGAATATTATCCGATTGAGCAGAATGATAACGGTACGTTTATTTTCAATTCACGCGATATGAGCATGATTCGTCACATTGCCGCTCTTGTTGAAGCCGGCGTTTACAGCTTCAAAATTGAGGGCAGGGCAAAGTCTGCTTATTACACGGCGGTTGCAACGAATTCTTACCGTTGCGCAATTGACGGCTATGTAAACAGCGGTTTTGCAAGCGACTATGTGCCCGAAAAATGGATTATCGAAGAGGAAAAGAAAATCAGCAACCGCGATTACTGCACCGGCTTTTATTTCGGCAGTCCCATGGATGATGCCAACATTTATTACGGCGGCGGTTACATCCGTGAATGGGAGGTTGCCGCAATTGCCGAAAGCTTTGACGGTGAGCGTTTAACGGCTTATCAGCGCAACCGATTCTTTGAGGGAGATGAGCTTGAAATAATGGAAAAGGGCATTGCGCCGCGCACCGTTAGGGTTGAAGATTTGCGTGACGAAAACGGTGAAAAAATTGAAAGCGCACCTCACCCGACGATGAAGCTTTCTTTTAAATGTCCTTTCCCCGTACAAAAAGGCGCATATCTGCGGATAAGAAAAAAATAAAATACATATATTAAAATTACTCCCTGCTTCGGCAGGGAAATTTTTTGACTCGGCTGGTGTTTTATGGAAAAAATATTCAATGAAATCGGTGAAATTATTACAACTGATTATAAAAACAGCGGAATTCCGAAAAAGCTTTACCGTGCTGCTTTTTCTCTGCTGAACGAACCGCCTCATCTTGCGGCGGCACGCAGACTTTGTTCACTCGAAGCAGGGGAGAAGGTGCTCTTTTTTACGGGCTTTGTAATGGCGGTTAATTGTCACGCGGAAACGGACGGTGTCATCGGTGCGGCACAGATTGCAAATGCACTTTCAAAGCGCGGAGTCAAAGCCGTTTTTGCCTGCGCAAAAGAGGCTGTTGCGGCACTCGGCGCATTGCTTTCAGATAAAGAAACCGAAATTATCGGTATTTCCGTTGACCAAAATGAAGCATTATGTCAGGGTGAAAGATTGCTTTGCGAAAACGATTTTTCTCTTGTCGTCAGCATTGAATGCCCCGGTGCAAATAAAAAAGGGATATACCATTCATTTAAGGGGCAAGATATTTCAGCAATTGAGCCGAAGTGCAGTGATGTGTTTGATTTGTGTGCTTCACGCGGTATTTACAGCATTTGTGTCGGTGACCTCGGTAATGAAATCGGAATGTCACAAGTGGCGAAACGTTGTGATATTCCTGAGCTTCGCACCTGTGCCTGCGGTTGCGGTGTGGGTATTGCGGCGGCAAATTCGGCGGATATTGCCGTTGTCGGCACAACATCTGAATGGGGCTGTTACGGAATCCTTGCAGCAATGTGCCGCCTTGCGGAAAATGACGGATATCTTCAGACCCCGTCGCAGGAGGCTGAATTGCTCAACAAGGCTGTTCAAAACGGTCTTACGGATATGACAGGCGAAGCTGTTCCTGCTGTCGATTCCATACCTTTACAGGTGAATTGTGACATTGTACAGCGACTCAACAATCTCGCGTGATTCTTCATTTTGTGCTTTCTCTTGACATTGAAACAATATATGGTATAATGCTATTTGTAAAAATTTGCTTTTTTCTCGGAGGATAACAGATGGCAAAAGCTAACACATACGGAAATGACAGTATTACCTCCCTTAAAGGTGCCGACCGTGTCAGAAAGCGTCCTGCCGTTATCTTCGGTTCGGACGGAATCGAAGGCTGTCAGCACTCGATTTTTGAAATTATTTCCAACTCCATCGACGAGGCAAGAGAGGGCTACGGTGACCGCGTTGTCGTAACCAGATATGCCGACAATTCGGTTGAGGTGCAGGATTTCGGCAGAGGCATCCCCGTTGACTACAATAATAAGGAAAAGAAATATAACTGGGAGCTTGTTTTCTGCGAGCTTTATGCAGGCGGTAAGTACGACACAAATAACGGCGGAAGTTATGAGTATTCGCTCGGTCTCAACGGTCTGGGTCTTTGCGCTACACAGTATGCTTCGGAATATATGGAGGCTGAAATTCATTCCGGCGGTTTTCGCTATGAGCTTCATTTCAAGCAGGGCAAACCCGTCGGCGATATGATTAAAGAGCCTTACGGTAAAAAAGACACGGGCACACGCATCAAATGGCGCCCCGACTTGAAGGTTTTTACGTCAATTGATGTTCCGCTTGAATATTTTCAGGATATTTTAAAACGTCAGTCCATTGTCAATGAGGGCGTTCGCTTTATTCTGCGCAATCAGGTCGGCAAGGGCTTTGAAACCTATGAGTATATTTATGAAAACGGTATCGTTGACTATCTCAACGAGTTTGTCGGCGATTCTGCGCTTACACCCGTTCAGGTGTGGCGTGCGGAGCGTGTCGGCAGGGACAGAGAGGACCAGAAAGATTATAAACTTAAAATAAATGCCGCTGTCTCTTTCTCAAACAAAGCACAGCTTAAAGAGTATTACCACAACTCCAGCTGGCTTGAATACGGCGGTGCGCCCGAGAAAGCGGTGCGCAATGCTTTTGTTTACCAGATTGATGCATATCTCAAGCAAAACGGCAAATATCTCAAAAGTGATACCAAGGTAACCTTCCAGGACATTGAAGATTGCCTTGTGCTTGTTATTTCGTCCTTTTCAACGCAGACCTCCTATGAAAATCAGACCAAAAAGGCAATCAATAACAAATTTATTCAGGATGCGATGACTGAGTTTTTCAGACATCAGCTTGAAATTTATTTCATCGAAAACCGTCTGGATGCCGAGAAAATCTGCGACCAGGTGCTTATTAATATGCGCTCACGTGTTAAGGCTGAGGCAACACGTGTCAATATTAAAAAGACTCTGCAAAGCTCAAACGATATGACAAACAGAGTGCAGAAATTTGTTGACTGCCGCAGTAAGGATGTCAATGTGCGCGAGCTTTTCATCGTTGAGGGTGATTCGGCTCTCGGCTCTTGTAAGCAGGCGCGCAACTCCGAATTTCAGGCGATTATTCCCGTCAGGGGTAAAATTCTCAATTGCTTAAAGAGTGAATATGACAAGATTTTCAAGAGCGAAATCATAACCGACCTTATCAAAGTGCTCGGCTGCGGTGTTGAGGTTTCTTCAAAATCAAACAAAGAAATTTCTCTTTTTAATCTTGATATGCTCAGATGGAGCAAGGTTATCATCTGTACGGATGCCGATGTTGACGGTTTCCACATCAGAACGCTTATTCTTACAATGATTTACCGTCTTATGCCCACTCTTATCAAAGAGGGCAAGGTGTATATTGCAGAGTCGCCGCTTTATGAAATTACCTGCGGCGACGAAACCTGGTTTGCTTACACCGAAAAAGAAAAGGCGGATGCACTCGAGCAAATCGGCAACAAAAAGCACACCATTCAGCGTTCAAAGGGTCTTGGTGAAAATGATGCGGATATGATGTCGCTGACCACTATGAACCCCGCAACGCGCCGTCTTATTAAGGTTGAGCCTTCGCTGTTTGAGAGAACGGAAGAAAAATTCGAAACTCTGCTTGGTGATAATCTCACCGCCAGAAAAGATTACATTGCTCAGAACGGCCACTTGTATATTGATTTAGCCGACATTTCATAATTCAGGAGTGTACAAATATGGCAGGTAAAAAGAAAAGAAGCGAAAAAGCCGCCCCCACGGCGGAACAGTTGCTTAAAAATACACATATTCACGGCGCGGGCGAGGTCGTAAGTCAGGAGATTGTTGATACCCTTGAGGTTAACTTTATGCCCTACGCCATGAGCAGCATTATGTCGCGCGCAATTCCGGAAATCGATGGCTTCAAGCCTTCACACAGAAAGATTCTTTATACAATGTATAAAATGGGCCTTCTGACAGGTGCGCGTTCAAAGTCGGCAAATATCGTCGGCAGAACGATGCAGCTTAATCCCCACGGCGATGCCGCTATCTATGAAACAATGGTACGTCTTTCAAAGGGATATGAGGCACTGCTTCATCCTTATGTTGACTCAAAGGGTAACTTCGGTAAGGCTTATTCCCGCGATATGATGTGGGCGGCTTCCCGTTATACCGAGGCAAAGCTTGAAAGCATTTCCGCAGAGCTTTTTTCGGATATTGACAAGGATACCGTTGATTTTGTGGATAACTACGACAGCACAATGAAAGAACCCGTGCTTTTGCCCGTAACGTTCCCGTCCGTGCTTATCAATTCAAATATGGGTATGGCTGTCGGTATGGCAAGCTCAATTTGCTCTTTTAATCTTGAAGAGGTCTGTAACACAACCATTGAATTGTTAAGAAACCCCAATCACGATGTTGTTGACACAATGAAAGGCCCCGATTTTTCGGGCGGCGGTCAGCTGGTTTATGACCGTGCTGCGATTGAAAATGTCTTTAACACCGGCAGAGGCGGTCTTAAAATCCGCTCAAAGTATGTTTACGACAAAGAAAACAACTGTATTGATATAACCGAAATTCCGCCTACGACAACCGCTGAGGCGATAATTGACAGAATTATTGAAAAAGTAAAGGGCGGAACAATCAAGGAAATCAGCGATATCCGTGACGAAACAGACAAAAGCGGTCTTAAAATCACAATTGACCTTAAACGCGGTACGGATGCCGAGAAGCTTATGGCAAAGCTTTTCCGTCACACTCCGCTTGAGGACAGCTTTTCCTGCAATTTCAATATTCTTGTTTCGGGAAATCCGCGTGTTATGGGCGTTAAAGAAATCCTTAATGAGTGGATTGCTTTCCGCACCGAGTGTGTAAAACGCCGAACTTATTTTGATTTGAAGCGTGCGCAGGACAGACTGCATTTGCTCCGCGGTCTTGAAAAAATCCTTCTTGATATTGACAAAGCAATCAAGATTATCCGCAACACCGAAGAGGAAAGCGAAGTTGTTCCCAACCTTATGATTGGTTTTAAGATTGACAAAATTCAGGCTGAATTTGTTGCTGAAATCAAGTTGCGCCACCTCAACAGAGAATATATTCTCAAGCGCACGCGAGACATTGAAAAGCTTGAGGAGGCAATCAAGGATTTGAACGACATTCTTGCAAAGCCTAACAGAATTAAGTCGATTATCGTTTTCGAGCTCAAAGAAATTATCAAGAAATATGCCCGTCCCCGCAAAACCGAAATTATTTATGCCACCGAAATTGCGCAAGAAGATGATGCGGAAGAAATACCCGATTATCCCGTGCATCTGTTCTTCACCAAAGAAGGCTATTTCAAGAAAATTACACCTTTGTCGCTGCGCATGAGCGGTGAACAGAAGCTCAAAGAAAACGACTCGGTTATGCTTGCGCTTGAATCCTCAAATGCAAAAGAACTGCTGTTCTTTACCAACAAGTGTCAGGTTTATAAAGCCCGTGTCTGCCAGTTTGAAGACACCAAGGCCAGTGTTCTCGGTGATTTTGTTGCATCAAAGCTTGAAATGGAAGACGGAGAAACGGCAATTTATATGGCAGTGACCGACGATTATTCGGGTTATATGATGTTCTTCTTTGAAAACGGAAAGGTTGCAAAGGTTGACCTTAACTCCTACGCAACAAAGACAAACCGCAAAAAGCTTATCAAAGCTTTCAGCGACAAATCTCCCGTTGCCTCAATCAAGCATATCAAAGAAGATTGTGACATTGTTGTTTCATCCAGTGCGGGCAGATTGCTTCTGTTTAATACAGGCACAATTTCCGCAAAAACAACCAAAGACACTCAGGGCGTTGCCGTAATGACGCTCAAAAAAGGTCAGTTTGTAACAGGTGCCAGAGATTATGTCGCCGGCGAATTTGCAAAGCCTTACCGCTATAAGGCTAAGAATCTTCCTGCCGCCGGCGCATTGCCGTCTGCCGATGACTCGGGCGAGCAGCTGACTCTTGAATAATTATGTACTCTGCCGTTTTTGCAAAAAGCAGAAACGGCACAACGGAAGGTTGGCAAACGCTTTAAATCACACACTTTCCGTTGCAAGAATAGCATTTACCCGCTATAAAATATAATTCAATGTACTTTTTACCAAGAATTTTGAAAAAACACTTGAAATTCTTTTTTGTTTGTGTTAAAGTACTATGGTAAAAATAATAAACTATTAAATGGAGGTTTACACCTATGGCTTGGTATCAGGTTTTAATCGGTGCCGTTCTTATTGTTGTTTCAATTGCCATTATTGCTGTCGTTCTTCTTCAGGAAAGCCGTTCAGCCGGCCTTTCAGGCGCTATTTCGGGCGGTGCTGACACCTTCTTTGGCAAAAACAAGTCTAAGACGGTTGAAAGCAAGCTCGTCCTCATCACAAAGATTGGTGCAGGCATCTTCTTCGCACTTGCTCTTATTTCAACACTTGTTGTTCTTTTCTTCTGATTAAAAACAACTGTGAGCCGTATCGTGTTTTCACGATACGGCTCTTATTTTTTATAAAATTATACAGATTAAACCGCTGCAGCCTTCATTTATAACGCGTTCAAGAGTTTCCTGCAATCTCATACGCGCTTCGTTGGGCATACGGAAAAGCTTGTTGTGTAAGCCTTCGTTGACAAGCTCGTGCAGTGACTTACCGAAAATATTTGAATCCCAGATTTTCACGGGATTTTCCTCAAATTCATTGAGCAGATACATCAGCAGTTCTTCCGACTGTGATTCCGAACCGACAATCGGAGCAACCTCGGTCTGAATGTTGGCACGCATCATATGAATTGACGGTGCGGAAGCTTTCAGCCTTACACCGTAACGACCGCCTTGTTTCATAATCTCGGGTTCTTCAAGTGTCAATTCTTCAATGTCAGGCAATACAATTCCGTAACCTGTTGCCTCAACCTCATCGAGCGCGGATTTAAGTCGCTCAACATATTTCTTTTGTGAAGCAAGTTCTTTGAGCGTTTTCATAAGCTCAAGCTCTTCGGTTACCTCGATGCCTGTCTGCTCGGTTAAAACTTTAAAGAACAAGTCGGGGTTAACCGTTACAATCAGCCTTGCACTTCCGTCGGCAAGGTTCATCTTTTCAACTGATGCCGATTTTATGTGTTCGCACTGAGCAATTTCGTGTGCGAAACTGTCAACATCGCGCACTTTTTCAAGCTTTTGCGCCAATTCGCTTATGTTGCTGAAAATTGAAGAGCGAAGCTCGTGGTCAGAGTCAAGTTGAGAAATCCATTTCGGCATATCAACGCTGATTTCTTTAATCGGAAACTCAAAAAGAATATTTGAAAGAATCTTCGTGATTTCATCCTCGGTAAGCTCAAGACAGTTTACGGGCAACACGGGTACACGGTAAGCATCCGTGAGCTTTGCCGCAAGATTTTGTGCGGATGCCGCTTTCGGATTTGTACAGTTGAGCAATAAAACAAAAGGCTTTCCGAGTTCTTTTAATTCGTTAACCACCCGTGCTTCAGCTTCTTCATATTCGGCTCTGGGAATTTCGCTGATTGAACCGTCTGTGCTGACAACGAGACCGATTGTGGAATGTTCTGTGACAACCTTGTGTGTGCCCGTTTCGGCGGCAAGGTTAAACGGAATTTCTTCATCAAACCACGGTGTTTTCACCATTCTCGGCATTTCGTTTTCAATGTATCCGAGTGCGCTCGGTACAATGTAGCCGACACAGTCAATCATTCGAACCTTCATTTTTGCTGAAGAGGGCAGGGTGATTTCGACCGCTTCTTCGGGAATGAATTTCGGCTCTGTTGTCATAATTGTGCGCCCCGCCGAGGATTGCGGCAGTTCGTCTATCGCTCTTTCGCGTCTGACAGGGTCTTCAATGTTGGGCAAAACCATTGTGTCCATAAACCGTTTTATGAATGTAGATTTACCCGTTCTTACAGGGCCGACAACACCGATATAAATGTCTCCTTTTGTCCTTTTTGCAATGTCGTTATAAATACTTCTTCCTTCCATAATGTTCTCCTCCGCGTTTGATTGTTCATTGCAATATATTCAACCTGTCCGCAGAGTATGACAAAAAAGAAGGCACCGCCCGAGCGATGCCTCCGTTAACATTTTGCTGATAATGTCAGTTAATTCTGACATATCCCGTTTTTTCAATTATTGTCTGGCCTTCCTCAGATAAAATCCAGTCAATGAGAACAGGAATGTTTTCGTTGGTGTTGTCAGCACGGTATATAGCATAAAATTCGGCAATGACGGGATAGCTTCCGTTACGAATGTTTTCTGCACTTGGATAAATGCCGTTGAGTGAAATCATCTTCACAGCCTCGTTACCGACAATACCGTCCATATAATATCTGAATGAAAAACCGAGAGAACCTCCCGTAACGGCAAACGGTGATTTTAAAGCGATTTTGCGCTCGCCCATAAATGCATCCATTGCAGACTGGCTTCCGCTGCCTGAAAGTCTTGTGACGGGGTTGATTACCCGATTGTTTCCGCCGACATCTGACCAGTTTTTGTAGTCGCCCGCATAGATTCCCCTAATTTGATCAACGGTTAAATTGTCAACCGGATTTTTTTCATTGACAAAGAAGACAAATGCTTCCAGCCCGATGGGCACATATACAAGCTCAACGCCTTTTTCTTCGGCGTACTGCTTCTGCTCCTCGGACGGGGCGGCGCAAAACAGAATGTCGGTTGTTCCGTCCGCTATTGCCTGATAACCTCGGACTGTATTTTTGTATTGCATTTTGCTGTCTGCGGCAAAGTTTTCGCCATAGAAGTTATCATCGGAAAAAACACCGCCTTCATATGTAACCGAGCCTTCGGGATAAACCGCATTGATAAATGCTGCATATACCGGCACGAGAGCAGCTGCGCCGTCCAGAACGGGAAGGTTTTCGGTGAGCTTAAGGGATGGATCAATCCGAGCCAGATCCGAATCGGCTTCATGAGGCAGATATCTGCCGACATCAATCATCTTTGACTGTGTTGCACCGCTGAAATTGTTGGAAAGGCGTACTGTCAGCAACAGATACATACTGCTGTTGAACGCAGCAAACAAAGCAATAACCGTAACAATAATCAATATTTGTTTTACTGTTTTTGTTCTGTTGTTCATATCACCACAGCTCCTTTGCAATAAAGTAGATGATTGAGCAGTGCTGATATGCGTAAATATCATATATAAGGTGTGCAACGGTAAATGCAAGGCAAACAGCAATTACCACTGCCATAATTTTTAAAAAAGTGCGATCTGTCATTTCTGATACCTCACATATAAGCAACAGACATAAATAACAGAACGACGATTCCGATAACAACGACCGACAGAACCCCCGCAATGACTGAAGATACTATCATGGCTGTTTTCAGCTTTTTAATTTGTTCTTCGCTGTAAGTACCGGGTGTTTCATTATTCACCTCTTGTGCCAAGCGGTGTTTGCCGTGGAAAAAAACCGCGCAAACGATTGCCGCTATCGGTGTGCCGAAGAATAAAATTAATGATAATGCTGTCATTGTTAATCCTCCTGTTCAAAAGTTAATAATCATTAAACAAAAAATCATATTTGAAATCAACTGCATTTCAGATACTGTTATGCTGCATTAAGGTAAATGCTTACCGCAAACAGCGTTTGAGCAATGTAATATGCAAACAGAATAACATTATCGGAAAATTTATATGTTATACCGTGAATGGCAAGTCCGAGCACCGTGTCCGAAACAGCAAAAAGCAGCGAGCTTGTAAGCATTAAAACACCGGCAAGAATGTTACCTTGGGAAATGAGCGTAAATGAGCGCACACCGGATGTTGCAATCATTGCAGAGATTGTTACCGAATAAATTAACAAAGCGACTTTGTAGCGCTTGACGGGAATTTTGAACAGAAAAACGGCGCCGACACCTGCGCTTGTTATAATTACGGTTCCGATTAATAAAAGAACGATATGCTGATGTAACGGCGGGTCAAAGGCAAAATAGAATGCGGCAGCATATAAAACGTGACCGACAAGAAAACTGATTAAACCGTAAATAAAATCTCTTCCGAAAATCTTGACCTCAAGTGCATAATCTCCGATTGCACCGAAAACAAGACCTGCTATAATAAGCGCAGAATAAAGTGTTATGTTATCGCGCGTTAGAATCATTGACGCAATGCCGGTGGCGATGAATACTGCCGAGCAAGCCATTTTTGCCGCAAGCTTGTTGCTTTTACTGAGGCTGTAAATAACCATTGTTACCGATTGCAACAGTAACAGAGGAATAAGAATATACATAAACTATGCCTCCTTGCTGAATTTTGCAGTCTGGTCGGTTGCCATTTTGTCGCAGCGTTCATTTTCGGGATGTCCTGCGTGACCCTTTACCCAGATGAAAGAATACTCGTGCTTTGAGATTTCGCGGTAAAGCTCCTGCCACATTTCGGCATTCAAAACAGGTTTTTTGTCTGCTTTTTTCCAACCGTTTTTTATCCAGTTGAAAATCCAACCCTGCTTAAATGCATCAACGATGTATTTTGAATCGGTGCAGATGACAATTTCACACCTTTCTTTGAGTCTTTTGAGAGCTTCAATCAGTGCTGTCAGTTCCATTCTGTTGTTGGTGGTAAGGCTTTCACCGCCGCTGATTTCTATTTCGTGCCCCTTGTATCGCAAAACAGCACCCCAACCGCCGGGACCGGGGTTGCCTGAGCAGGAACCGTCGGTAAATATTTCAACTTTTTTTAAATCTGACATCATATTTCTCCGTTATTTTCTGATAACATTATTATATCATTTTGAAAATTTTTTGCAAGCCGATTTTGTCATAAACGTGCGCACGGTTGCTAATAATATTTGCGAATATTTCATTGGGGGTAACGTGATGAAAGCAATTATTATGGCAGGCGGCGAGGGTAACAGATTGCGTCCGCTTACCTGCACCGTGCCGAAGCCAATGGCGCGACTTTGCGGCAGACCGATTATTGAATATATTCTTGACAGCCTGATTGATGCGGGGATTGAAGAGGCGATAATGACGCTCGGTTATCTTCCGGATGTTGTTGAAAACCATTTTGCCGACGGATACCGCGGAATGAAACTTTCTTTTGTGCGTGAGGATGAACCGTTGGGTACGGCGGGCGGTGTCAAGAATGCGGCAGGGGATATCCGTGAACCGTTTCTTGTAATCAGCGGAGATGCTCTTTGTGATTTTGACCTTGATAAAATTATGCTTTATCATTCCGCATCAAAAGCGGCGGTTACAATAGTCGCAACGCAGGTGAATGATCCGCGCGAATACGGAATTATCACGGTTGACAAGACAAACAGAGTGACGGGATTTGTGGAGAAACCCGGTTGGAGTCAGGCGGTCAGCGGCCTTGTAAATACAGGAGTTTATGTTGTTAATCCCGAGTGCTTGCCGCTTATTAAAGACAACGTACCGTTCGATTTTGCAAAAGATTTGTTTAAGCTGATGCTAAAAAAGGATATGCCTATTTTTTGCTATATTACCGACGGATATTGGTGCGACATAGGAAATCTCGAGGCATACATGAAATGTCAGCGAGATATTCTTGACGGCAGACTAAAGCGCCAGAAACTGACTGATGATAAAGGCTTTTTTGTAGAAAAAAACATTAAAAACAGCGGCTTTACGCTTGTGCCGCCTGTTTATATCGGCAAGGGTGCCGAAATCGAAAACGGTGCTGTTATCGGACCTTATACAGTTGTTGATGACGGTTGTTATGTCGGGCGTGATGCACACATCAGATATTCCGTGACACTTGAAAATTCGGATGTATGCGCACAATGTGCAATGACGGGAGCGTTGCTGTGCTCGGGAGCAGCTCTTAAAAGGGGAGGCGCAATGTTTGAGGGCAGCGCGGCAGGTTCCGGTGCCATAATCGGTGCCGATTGTCGCATAAATTCGGGCATCTTAATCTGGCCGGGAAAAGTTATAGGTGAACGGACGGTTGTGTCCTCTAACGTCAAATACGGTACCTCGGCACACACTTTGTTGGAAGGCGGAGAGGGTGCAAACGACCTGACCGTTGATATGTGCACGCGGCTCGGCTGTGCTCTGGGCAGCACACATTCGGGTAAGAAAACGGGAATCGGCCACGACGGAGAAAAGCGCTCAAAAGCAGTGTCTCTTGCGGTTTCTGCAGGCCTTATGTCGGCGGGAGCTAATATCTGGGATTTCTCGGAGTGCTTTGAATCCCAACTGAATTTCTTTGTCGATTTCTGCGGCCTCGGTGCAGGTGTTTTTATCGGTGGCGGAGATTCAACACACATTAAAATCTGCGGAGAGGGCGGTTTGTCAATTCCGCGATATTTTGAAAGGGATATTGAGCAACGCCTCGCAAAATGTGAGTTTCACACGGCAGGGGAGGACGAAATGCGTGAAAGCTCAGATATGAGCGCAATGAAAATGCTCTACAGACGTGAGCTTTCGAAACAGGCACCTTACGGCCTTAAGGGTTTGCGTGTGCGTGCGCAAAGTGAAAACGCTCTGATATCCGATTTGCTTGATGATATGCTCAAAAAACTCGGTGCGGTTTCATCCGATGACCTTGTGATTACGGTTAGCCCTGACGGCACAAAGGTTTCGGCGCTTGTCAGCGGTGATGAAGCTGTTGAATACGAAAAAATGCTTGCGGTTTGCTGTTTAAATGAAATCAAAAAGGGCAATGATATTGCCGTGCCTTATGATGCCCCGATGTTTCTTGATTCGCTCGCGGAGAGTTATTCCCGAAAGGTTTTGCGTTATCTGACAAACCCGGGGGATACTGCCGATTCGGTTGCAAGGCGGTATGCGGCAAAGCAACTGTTTGTGCGCGACGGACTCTTTTTGGCGGTCAGGGTGCTTTCCGTTATGTTTGAAAGAGAAATGACTCTGTCTGAGTTAGTTACGGAGTTGCCGCAGGTTTATTTTTCCAAAAAAATTATAAATCTCGGCTATACTCCGGCAAATCTTTCTTCAATAATCGGCAATGAACATGTAAGTCTCGGCGGCGAAAAAGAAGGTATAAGGATTGTTCGCGATAACGGTAAACTGCTTATTGTGCCTGCCGGAAACGGTGACAGAGTTAAGGTGATTGCCGAGGCAAATTCGCCTGAAATTGCACGTGAGCTTTGTGCGGATATAGAGCGTTTGCTCGCGGCTGAAAATGAATAACTTATAAATAATAAATATATATAGCTTGACAATTAATAATAAAAAAAGTAAAATATTATAATCGGGGTATGTGTGTTTGCCCCACTTACATATGATTGTTTGTGTTTCGATTTTTAGGAGATATATTATGCAGAAAAAAATTATTGATGCAACCTTTAAAAATAAGAAGAATTCCGCTCCGAAGTTTTCAAAAACTCAGGGCGGTAAAAAAACGGGCGGTAAAAAACAGCAGCAGGCTCAGCGCGGTGCAAATAATCCGCCCGTAAAAGTCAGTTTTCTCGGCGGTCTCAATGAGGTCGGCAAGAATATGACTCTTTATGAATACAGGGGTGATATGTTCATTGTTGACTGCGGTCTTTCTTTCCCTGATCCCGAAATGTTCGGTGTTGACCTTGTTATTCCCGACTTTTCCTATATTGAAAGAAATGCCGCAAACATTAAGGGAATTGTCATCACTCACGGCCACGAGGATCACATTGGTGCGATTCCTTACCTTCTCAAGGCTGTGAATATTCCGGTTTATGCAACGCGCCTGACAGTCGGACTTATTCAGGGTAAGCTTCGTGAACACGGAATACTCAAAGAAACAAAGCTTATTGAGGTTAATGCCGGCGACACAATTGAGCTTGGCCAGTTCAGTGTTGAGCTTATTCACGTCAATCACTCAATTCCGGACGCTCTTGCGCTTGCAATCCGTTGTGCGGAGGGCGTTATTGTTCAGACCGGTGACTTTAAAATTGACTCAACACCCATTGACGGTGAAATGATTGACCTTGCAAGACTTGCCCAAATCGGAAGCGAAGGTGTACTCTGTCTCCTTTCCGATTCTACCAATGCGGAGCGTCCCGGTTATACCGAAAGTGAGAAAAAAGTCGGTGAATCCTTTGAAACTCTTTTCCGCCGTGCGGGAAACAGCAGAATCATTGTTGCAACCTTCGCGTCAAACATTCACCGTGTTCAGCAGATTATGAATGTTGCAAAACGTCTTGACCGTAAAGTTGCACTCGTCGGCAGAAGTCTTGAAAACGTTGTTGCAATCAGTTCACAGCTCGGTTATCTTGATGTGCCCGACAACCTGCTCATTAACATTGACCTTATCAACCGCTATCCGTCCGACAAGCTTGTAATTATAACAACGGGCAGTCAGGGTGAGCCGATGTCCGCACTGACAAGAATGGCTTTTTCCGACCACCGCAAGGTTGAAATCTGCCCCAATGATTTTATTATTATTTCCGCAACACCCATTCCCGGCAACGAAAAAACCGTCGGCAATGTTATCAATGAGCTGATGAAGCTTGGTGCTGAGGTCGTTTATGAGCGTATGTATGATGTTCACGTTTCGGGTCACGCCTGTCAGGAAGAGCTGAAAATGATAATCGGCTTGGTAAAACCCAAATATTTCATTCCCGTCCACGGTGAGCAGAAGCATCTGCAAAAGCACGCAATTCTTGCCGAAAGTATGGGCATTGACAGAAAGAATATTTTTATTGCCGATAACGGAAACGTGGCGGAAATGACAGCCAATTATATCCGTCAGGGCGCGAGCGTAACCGCGGGCAAGGTCTTTGTTGACGGATACGGTGTCGGCGATGTCGGAAACGTTGTTCTCCGCGACAGAAAGCATCTGGCACAAGACGGTATCATCGTTGTTGTTGCCGCCCTTGATTACGAAACACTTCAGTTGGTTTCAGGTCCTGAGGTTGTTACCCGAGGCTTTGTCTATGTCAAGGAAGCCGAGGAGCTTATTGAGCAGGCGTGCCGTCTGGCGAGCGATGCAATTGAAGATTGCTATGACAGCGGTATTACGGATATAAATGCAATCAAGTCAAAAATGAGAGATACGCTTTCTCATTTCGTTTACGAAAAAACCAAACGCAGTCCGATGATACTTCCCCTTATTATGGAGGTTTAACCTATGAAACACAACAGCGATTTCAGCCGAAAAGTTGTTTTGATTACAGCTGCTGTTGCGGCGGCTGTTTTCATTGCGGTAACAGCGTTTTACAAGCCGTTGCTGGCTTTGATTGAGGCGGCGGTGTTTGCTGTTGTTGCCATTATTGCTCTTATCCTTGATTATGTAGCAAAAAAACGCTATAAATCGTTTAAAACCGCGCTTGTGACAGAGCTTGATATGAGCGAAAAAAATGCGCTTGAGTCAATCCCGTTTGCGGCGGTTGTGTGCGATGCCGCGGGTAACATTAAGTGGTATAACAGCAGGTTCATCAGTGCAATTGCCGCACTTGCCGACGACGAGATTTCTGATATTACCAAATTCACAAACGGTGTTGACCTTGAAACTTTTGCCAATTGTGAGGGTGCTGCCGTTACATACAGCGACAGGGCTTTTTCTGTTTTTTCAAGCAGACTTAAAATTGACGGCAAAGATTATTTTACGCTTTATTTTGTCGATGAAACCGAATTGCGTGAAATCGAGCGTGAGTTTAATTTCAGAAAACCCGCAATTATTTATGTTGAGGTTGACAGCCCTGAAAATCATTTGAGAAATTACAAAGAAAGCGAAATTGCCGAAATAGGCAGCGGGGTTGAGGCAGCACTTGAAAATTGGCTGTCCGATTATTCCGGTGTAATGAAACGTCTTAACAGTGAAAGATATATAATCTTTACCGAAAGCCGTTACCTTGCAAAAATGATTGAAGATAAATTTTCCGTGCTTAAAACCGTGCGTGAATATCAGTATAAGGGAATACAGGTCGGCACCACTCTTTCGATCGGAATTTCTTATGCTTGCGACACGCTCTCCGAGTGCGAAAACAGTGCACGCATTTCTTTGAAAAAGGCTCTCAGCCGCGGCGGTGACCAAGTGGCACTTGCTCTTGACAAAAACAATGATAACTATTCGTTTTTCGGTGGTGTTGCCCAACTCACCGAAAAGACGGATAAAGTGCAGATAAGAGTTCTCAGCTCAACACTTTCCGAGCTTATGAGTGCAAGCGATAATATTATCATTATGGGTCACACTTACCCTGATCTCGATGTTTTCGGCGCGGCGGCGGGTCTTTGTGCCGCGTCAAAAGCAATGGGTGTTAAAGCCTATATCGCAACAAACGAAAAACGTACGCTTGCAAATACGCTTGTTGAGCGAATGAAGGCAGAGGGAATGGCGGATAACATTATTTCCGAAGCACAGGCTGTTGAGATGATGACCAAGAAAACTCTGCTTATTGTTGTTGATACACATATTGAAAGCTTTACGGAGTTTCCTTATCTGTGCTCTCAGGCCAGTTCTCTCGTTGTAATTGATCATCACCGCGCGGCAGTTAATTCCATTAAGTCGGCGGTTATTAATTACCACGACATTTCAGCTTCCTCAACCTGCGAAATGGTTACGGAGCTGCTTTACTATATGAAACCTCAGCCGCGGGTTACACCGCTTGTTGCCGAGGCACTTATGGCGGGCATAATGCTTGATACCAAGAATTTTGTTCTGCGCGCTGATGTCCGTACCTTTGAGGCGGCGGCATTCCTTAAGGATAAGGGGGCCGATACGGTAAAAGTCAAAAAGCTTTTTGCAAACTCAATGACGGTCAGTCAGAAGCGAAATGCTGTTATTGCAAGCGCTGAGAACTACGGCGAATGTGTGATAGCCTGCGCCGATTTCAAAAGCAAGGATATCCGTATTATCTGTGCACAGGCAGCGGATGAATTGCTCAATGTTGCAGATGTCAAGGCGGCATTTGTGATTTTTGAAGATAACGAAACCGTTAATATTTCTGCAAGGTCCTACGGAGAAATGAATGTTCAGATTGTTATGGAACAGCTTTCGGGCGGAGGACATCAGACAATGGCGGCTACACAGTTCAGGCAGTCAACTGTTGAAGAGGCACGCGAAAAGCTTTGCAAAGCCATTGATGCCGTCAATGAAAACAGGTAAATCAACTGAAAGGATTTGAATAAAATGAAAGTTATTTTAACTCAGGATGTTAAAGGTCTTGGAAAAAAAGGCGAAATGGTATCTGCTTCCGACGGATATGCCAGAAATTTTCTTTTCCCCAAAAAGCTTGCAATGGAAGCCAATTCTCAGGCAATGAGCGAACTTAAAAACAGAGAAGCTGCGGAAAAACACCGCATTTCCGTTGAGGTTGCCGCCGCAAACGAGGCAAAGGCAAAGCTTGAAGGCAAAACTGTTAAACTTGTTGCCAAGGGCGGCGCAAACGGTAAGCTTTTCGGCTCCGTCACATCAAAGGATGTTGCAGCCGAAATTTCAAAGCAATTCAACCTGACACTTGACAAAAAGAAGGTAACCGTTGAAGATATCAAAACCTTCGGAACATTCCCTGTTGAGGTCAAGCTTTACACGGGTATTGTTGCATCTCTTTATGTTTCGGTAAACGAGCAGTAAACTAACCCCCGGCCAAGGAGAAAGAATATGGCAGATTCAAATTTATTACTTGATAATATTACAATGCCTTTCAGTATGCCTGCCGAGCAGGCGGTGCTGGGAAGCATTCTTGTTGACCCGTCGTGTCTTTCGGCAGTGCAGGTTTATCTTAACCCCGACAGCTTCTTTTTGCCGCAGCACAAGGCAATTTTTGCCACAATGATAACTCTCGATAACATTGGCACAAAAATTGACCCGCTTGTAATTCTTGACGAGCTTGTTGCACAGAATGTTTATGACAACGCAAGCGGCAGAACATATCTTTTCCAGCTTGCGCAGAATGTTCCGTCAACCTCGAATGTTGAAACTTATGCGAAAATTGTTCGAGAGCGATATTATCTGCGCACATTGATAACCGTTTCCAGTGAAACGATTGAAAGCGCCGTTGCTCAAGAAGAATCCGCAGATATTCTTCTTGACAATGCCGAACAGAAAATATATAACATACGTCAGGGTAAAGTAACAAATGCGCCGTCAAAAATCAGCAACGTAATTGTTAATGAGGTTTATGACAGGCTTCAGAAAATTACGGGCAAAGACAAGGATTTATATAAAGGCTTTACAACCGGGTTTAAGGATCTTGACAACATTCTCGGCGGACTTAACCGCTCCGACCTAATTCTTATCGGCGCGCGTCCTGCAATGGGTAAAACAAGCTTTGCGCTTAATCTTGCGCGAAATATTGCCGCTATCGGCAAACGTAAGGTGTTGTTTTTCTCACTTGAAATGACAAAGGAACAGCTTGCCCAGCGTGTTCTCTCAACTGAGGCTAGAGTTTCGAGCTCCAATATGAGAAAAGGCATTATCGGACCCGATGAATGGGTGCGTCTGGGGCAGGCAACTGCAGCGCTCAATGACTGTGAGCTTTATTTTGATGACACTTCAACAATCACCGTTCCCGAAATGAAGGCGAAGACCCGCCAACTTCGTGATGTTGACTGTGTTATCATTGACTATCTCGGCCTTATCACCTCTGCAAAACGCACCGAGAACCGAGTTCAGGAGGTCAGTGATATCACGAGAAACCTCAAGATGATGGCAAAGGATCTTAACATTCCGATTATTTGCTGCGCACAGCTTTCCAGAGGTACCGAAGGCAGAGGCAAATCTCACAGACCTCAGCTTGCCGACCTGCGTGAATCGGGTTCAATCGAGCAGGATGCCGATATGGTTCTTATGCTTTACCGTGAAGACTACTACAACGCCGAAAAGAAAGACGATCAGTCCGGCGGTGAAGAGGCTGTGCAACTGAGCAATATTGTTGAGGTAATTGTCGCCAAAAACAGACACGGCTCAACCGGCACGGTTGAATTTGTCTGGGATGCAGAGCATACTCTCTTTGTTGCAAAGGAGAAAATTCACAATGATATGTAAAGTAAAGGCGAGCATTGACAAATATAATATGCTGCGCCGCGGAGGTCGTGTTATTGTTGCCCTTTCGGGCGGTGCGGACTCTGTTGCGTTGCTTTACTGTCTGCTTGCTTTGCTTGATGAATATGAAATTGAGCTTGTTGCCGCTCACGTCAACCACGGCTTGCGCGGTGCGGATGCCGAGAGCGACGAGGCTTTTGTCAGGTCGCTGTGTAAAAAACTCGGTGTGCCGATTTATGTTTTGCGAGCCGATGTTTCTGCCCTTGCAAAAGAGCGCGGTATCGGTCTTGAGGAATGCGGCAGACAAGTGCGTTACGATTATTTCAGAAGCATTGACCCGGATGCAACCGTCGCAACCGCACACAATCTCAACGACCGCGTTGAAACTGTGATTTTTAATCTTACGCGCGGCTCATCGCTTTCGGGTCTCTGCTCAATCCCTGCCGTCAGGGGAAACATTATAAGACCGCTTATTGATTGCTCCCGTGCTGAAATTGAGGCATTCTGTGCCCGGAATTCATTCAGTTATGTCACCGACAAAACAAACGGCGATGTTGCTTATTCAAGAAACAGAATCCGTCTTAATGTCATTCCCGAACTAAAAAAAATCAACCCTTCGCTTGAGCAAAGCGTAAGACGTTGTGTTGAAAGTCTTAACGATGACAACGACTTGCTTGATTCGCTTGCAAAGGAGCTCGTTTCGTCTGCAAAGTCAGATGACGGTTATAATGCGAAAACACTATTGACTGCTCACAGAGCGTTGAAAAACCGTGCCGTTGCCGTTATAATCAAAGAAAATGTCGGCATAAGTGCAGATAATGCAACCGTGCTTGCTGTTTCCGATTTGCTTGAAACGGGCGGTCAGATTCAGATTTCAGGCGGTTCTTTTGTGCGCGTGCGCAGGGGAATTATTGATTTTCCGATTTTCGGCGCCGATTCTGATTGGCAGTTTGATTTGAATGAAGGACTCAATTCTTGCGACGCTTGCAACATTGGTCTTTCAATAATTAACATTAACGAAACAAACTGTTTACAAACCCACCGCAACGGTGTAGTAAAATATAGCATTGATTATGATAAGGTTGTCGGAAGCCTCGTTGTCAGAAACCGCCGCGAGGGTGATGCGGTTAAGCTTTCGGGGCATCCGTTTACAAAAAATCTTCGTAAAATGTTCAATGAAAAGGGAATTGCACCGGAAAAAAGAAACGGTATTGCGGTTGTTTGTGACGGAGACGGAGTTGTTGCTGTCGAAAACTTCGGCGTTTGTGACAGATGCAAAGTGACGGATAAAACCCGAAAAATTCTGTGTATTGAAATTCGGAGGGATTAAGGTGCTTAATGATATTGAAAAAGTATATTACAGTGAAGAGGTGCTCAAGGGCATTGTCAAACGTCTCGGCGCGCAGATAAGCGAGGATTATAAAGATAAAAACCTTCTTCTTGTCAGCGTTCTCAAGGGCTCGGCGGTTTTTCTTGCCGACCTTATGCGTGAAATCACCGTTAACTGCCGTATTGATTTTATGGCAGTCTCAAGCTACGGCGCAGGCTCAACTTCGAGCGGTGTTGTGAAAATTGTCAAAGACCTTGATATCAATCTTGAAGGTTACGATGTTCTGATTGTCGAAGATATTCTTGACTCCGGACGAACACTCAGTTACATAACCAATTTACTTTATTCACGCCATCCCGCAAGTATTAAAGTCTGCACTTTGCTCGACAAGCCCGAGCGCCGTTGCGTTGATCTTACCGCTGATTATGTCGGTGCCGATGTGCCTGATGAATTTGTTGTCGGTTACGGCCTTGACTATGATGAAAAATACAGAAATCTTCCTTACATCGGCGTTCTCAAACGTTGTGTATATGAAGAAGATTAAATCTTACTCGTTTGGGAAAGATAGAAAAAGGAGTTGTTGTAACAATTGAACAAGCCGAACAGAAATAAGAAACCCGGTGGCAGAGGATTACTGACTTTTCTGCCGTACATTCTGATACCGATTTTTATAATAGCCGGTACCTCATACTTTTTTATGAATCACACCCGTGAAAAAACTGAATATTACGAGATCGTTGCTCTTTTTGACGAGGGTAAGGTGAGCGAATATACCCTCAACCTCAGCAGCGGCGCACTTGTTTACACGCTTAAAGACGGCACTCAGGAATATGCATATACCGTTCCCGACGTTTCGCTCTTTATTGCGGATATACACTCTGATGTCATTGAGTATAACCGTGAAAACCCGACTGCACCGATAAAAGCTGAGTATCAGGCGGGCTCAACCGGCAGCTGGATAATCAATCTTCTGCCCACGGCATTGCTTCTCGGAATTATGGGTGTTATGGTCTTTATTATGTTCAAGCGTATGAACCAGACCATGACAAACGAAAACAACCGCACCTTAAGCTTTGGTAAAGCACGTGTAAAGCACGGCAAGGATGAAAAACGCAAAACAACTTTTGCAAATGTTGCGGGTGCGGATGAGGAAAAAGAGGAGCTTAAAGAAATTGTCGAATTTCTTCGTGACCCCTCAAAATTCTCGGCCCTCGGCGCAAGAATCCCCAAGGGTGTTCTGCTTGTCGGCCCTCCCGGTACAGGTAAAACATTGCTTGCCCGTGCCGTTGCAGGTGAAGCGGATGTTCCGTTTTTCTCAATCTCAGGCTCCGATTTCGTTGAAATGTATGTCGGCGTCGGTGCTTCCCGTGTAAGAGACCTTTTTGACCAGGCAAAGAAAAGCTCGCCATCAATTATCTTTATTGATGAAATTGATGCTGTCGGTCGTCACAGAGGTGCAGGTATGGGCGGCGGTCACGATGAACGTGAACAGACCCTTAATCAGTTGCTTGTCGAAATGGACGGCTTCGGTGCAAATGAAGGTGTTATCATAATTGCCGCCACCAACCGTCCCGACATCCTTGACCCTGCATTGCTCCGTCCCGGCAGATTTGACCGTCAGGTTACGGTTAATTACCCCGATGTCAAGGGCAGAGAAGAAATTCTTGCCGTTCACGCAAAGGGTAAGCCTCTTGCCGCAGATGTTGACCTCAAGGCGATTGCTCACTCAACCGTCGGTTTCACCGGCGCAGACCTTGAAAATCTTCTTAATGAAGCCGCATTGCTTGCCGCAAGAGAAAATAAAAAGGCAATCACAATGCAAGAGGTGGATGAGGCCACAATCAAGGTGCTTGTCGGCACCGAGAAAAAGTCTCACAAGATGACCGAAAAAGAAAAGAAGCTTACCTCTTATCACGAGGCAGGTCACGCCGTTTCAAGCTATTTTCTTGAAAATCAGGATCCCGTTCAACAGATTTCAATCATTCCGCGCGGTATGGCGGGCGGTTACACTCTTCACAGACCCACCGAAGACAAGAGCTACCGTTCAAAGAACGATATGCTTGACAGTCTTGTAAGCCTTCTGGGCGGCCGTGTTGCCGAAGCACTTGTGCTTGGTGACATTTCAACCGGTGCTTCCAATGACATTGAGCGTGCCACGGAAATTGCACGCAATATGGTAACAAAATACGGTATGAGTGAAAAGCTCGGCCCGATTTCTTTCCAGTCGGGCAGCGGAGAGGTTTTCCTGGGAAAAGATTACAGCCACGTCAGAAATTATTCCGAAACCGTTGCGGCACGCATTGATGAGGAAATTGAAAGCATTGTTACAAATGCATACACAAGAACAGAGAAAATCCTCACCGACCATATGGATAAGCTTCACCTTGTTGCAAAAACTCTGTTTGAAAAAGAAAAGGTTGAATCAGACGAGTTCATTGCTCTTATGGAAAACAACGAAAGCTTTGCGGCGGAGTTAACCGTAACAGAAGATACAGCAACCGAAGAAAACGAATAATGCAAAAAAATTGCTCCCTGCAGATTGCAGGGAGCTTTTGCTATGTTTATTTTGCGTAATTCTCTGCGGCAATGCAACCGTAAACCGATGTGCCGTCTTCGAGTACATACTCAACAACGTAGCCGAGGTCAAACAGCATACAAGAGTAATTTGTAACATCCATCAGCTTCTGAATTTCAGCCGCGTCTGTCACGGTTTCATAGCTTTCGGGTGTGCCGATTCTGTTTTTTGTGAAATCGCGTCTGCCGTTGAACTGAGGGGTGAAGGGGTTACCGTAATAATTAGAGAAGTTTTCTTCGGGGAGATATTCTCTGTCAGCGCAGTTGTAAATCTTCGCGCTTACGGGAGTCTGTGTTTCTTCAATATATCCGCCGAGGTTGTTGTCTTCAATAAATTTAACGGTGTTTGTCATTGACTCGAAAATCGGAAAAGCTTCTGACATATGGGAGTTGATTTCGAAACTCTCCGCCGCGCCCCACTTTGCAAAGTCGATAATATTATCTTCCTTGGGTGTTTCATATGCGGCGCATATGACAATGTAGCCTAACGGAATATCTGTCGGCAGTGTGTAAGCGGGGAAGTTTTTCTCTTCAATGTCTTTCCGGATTGCGGCAAGGAACTCTCTGTTCTTTTCGCTCTGAAGGCTGTAGTCTTTGAGCAGGGTGATGTTTGTGAGATTTTTTGAGGCAAAACCGATTAAGTTGTGTCCGCCGAAGTTTTCGTTTGTAAAGAAATATTCTCCGTTTTCATCGGGTTCAACCAGATTGAATCTGCTTGCAAGAATATCATAATAGACATCACTGTTCTGCAACTCGACAAGCTGTCTTAAAATGCCGACCGTTGCAACCGGATAAACTCTTTGAAGCTTTTCGCCGTTTTTAAGGTTATAACTGATAGTCAGTTGCATTTCAATCGGTCTTTCGTCACCGCCGGCATTTGCTGTTTCAGTGTCGAATTCAAAGCCCTCCAGCTCAATAAGCTGTTTGTGAACGGCAATTATTTTTTCAATATCTTCCTTACTGTCAAAGCCGCATAAAACATCCGACTGATAGCTTGAGCTTGCTGAAAGCTGTGACAGAAGCTCATAGACCGATGTGTCCACGGCTTCGTCTTCGGCAAAGTAATAGCTTACTGCTCCCGAACTGAAAGGCTCAAGCAAGTTAAGTGCCGTGCCGGTTGAAACATCAACGCTTTCAATGTCATCTGCTGACGGAATTCTTGAGGAATAGCCGAAAAGTCCGCCGTAAAACACACCGCAAACAACTCCGAAAACTGCCGCCTGTGCCGCAAGTTTCCACAAGCCTTTGAGAATTTGTTTAAAGCTTCTTACAATGATGATTTCACAGATTATGTAAGCGAGCAGAATTGCGACAAGGGTCATTGCAATAAAAGCAGCCTTTGATGTGACATCAACAAAATATTTGAAAATAAATGTCGAAACGGCAATTGCGCTCATAAAACTGCAAATCTGTGTGAGCAGCTTATCGGCACCGAGAAATTCCGCGTTTTCGGTTTTTCTCTTTTTGAACACAACAAGCCCGATGAAGAAAACGGCAACGCACACCGCAAGCCAGAGGAAAACGTGACCGAAATCGGGTGTCTCAAAGGCAAAATCAACCGCAGGACTTGTTCTTCTGAGCAGTGGGGCAAGGTCATATTTCCTTGTGATTAAATGTGCCAGGGGGTTGAAATAACCGACACTGAAAACATCACTGAGTTTAGCTGTCACATATTCGACACCTTCAACCGTGTGAAAAGCCGTCATTCTTTCATAGGGATTTCCGTATCCGAAGGGAATGAGCATTGTTTCAATTGCAAAAATTGCGATTGAAGGAATGAACATAATAATTCCCGAATAAGCCATGCCCTCAAGCACCGAGCCGACACGGCTCATTACGCAAGCTGTGACAGCAAAGCTGAGTATCGCCACGGCCGTGGGTACAAGCAGGTGATAGACGGCTGTTATCATTAACTCACGGCTGCTGCCGTAATAAATAATGTTTGCAAGGAAAGAAACGAGCAGGGGAATAAAGATTGCAATTGTCGGCAACAGTACGCCTGCCGTGAACCTTGCCGAAAAGAGATTTGCTCTTGAAA
The DNA here is from genome assembly GCA_045592705.1 of Acutalibacteraceae bacterium. Lineage (GTDB taxonomy): Bacteria > Bacillota > Clostridia > Oscillospirales > Acutalibacteraceae > CAG-177. Next base: position 80,479 of record JAZNVG010000028.1, read on the forward strand.
TGCCGAGGCTGAAATAAACATTTGTTGTTTTCTTTGCCGTGACAAATCTGTAAATAATGGCGCCGAGGGCAATGCCCGTTATGAGTGCAACCAAGCAAATGTTGCCGGATGCCGACGTTGATAACGAAAGATAAAATTTGTTGAAGGTCAGATATTCTTTGACATCTTCTCTTTCCTCAAGAATTTCAATAAGTGCTTGAATCGGATAAAGATAAGATGTGTAAGCAAAAAGCGGCAGAACAAGATACCACGTTTTTTTCATTGTTCTTGCCAGAGTAAAGCGGAAAGTATCAGCCGAAGATTTCTTTGAAGTCATAATCTGTACCCTCCATTTCTTCAAGGAATATTTCTTCAAGTGTAAGCGGGAATTTTTCAAGCATCAGCGGTGACATTGCGGCAATTTTTCTTTCTGCCTCCGAACTGTCACCGTTTACGGAAATTGTGATAATTCTGCCGTCTTTGTGGAATTTTTTGATATCAAGGTCTTTGAAATCGCTCTGTGCTTTGTCCTCGTCAAAAACAAGACGGAATTTGCAGCGGCTGCCGCTGATTTCTTCTGTTGAACAGTCAAGAACAATTCTTTTACCGTTGATAAGACCGATGTGGTCGCAGATGTCGGTAAGCTCGTGCAGGTTGTGAGAAGAAATGACAATGGAACACTCTTTTTCCGCCATGTATTCGAGCAGCATATTGTTCATTAAGTTTCTCTTTGCAGGGTCAAGACCGTCAAAGCTTTCGTCAAGCAACAGAACCTGAGGATGTGTTGACATACCGAGAATCATTTCAGCTTGTCTTTGCATACCTTTTGAAAAAGAAGAAAGACGAGCATCCTTGTTGAGCTCAAAAACCTTGACAAGCTTGTCAAATGTGTTTTGGTTGAAGTCGGGATAATATCCTTTATAAAAATCAGCCATTTTGCTCATTGTGGTGTACGGCTCAAAATAAATATCGTCGGGCACATAAAAAAGATTCTGTCTTACCTCGGCGTTGTCAAAAACATCTTTGCCGTCGATAAGCACTTTTCCGCCGTCGGCTTTAAAAACACCTGCAATTGTTTTGAGCAGGGTGGTTTTACCTGCGCCGTTGTAGCCCACAAGACCGTAAATTGAAGATTTGCCAACCTTGAAAGAAAGGTTTTGCACAGCGGTGAATTTTCCGTAACGTTTGGTGACGGACTGAACATCAATCACGCTTATCACTCCTTTTCGAAATTACTTATAATCGTTTCAATTAATTCCTCTTTTGTTATTCCTCTTGACTTTGCCGCGTTTACCGCATCTGTAAATTCACTGATTGCCGCATCATGCAGATTTTCACAGTCCAGTGCCTTTTCATTGACAAAGCTTCCGGTTCCGGGTACCGTATAAATAACACCTTTTGACTCAAGATCGGCAAAGGCTTTCTTTACGGTGTTCACATTTATGCCTGCGTCGGCGGCAATGCTTCTGATTGACGGCAGACGTGAGTGAGGCGGGCAAATGTTGAGTCTTATCAATGTCAGCAATTCTTGCTTGACTTGCTCGTGAATCGGTACACGGCTTCGTTTATCAACCGTTATAATATTGCATCCCTCCCGTAAATGTGAAAATATAGGTGTGATACCAGTGGTATCACACCTATATCGTAGCACACAGTTATTAACTTGTCAACATTTTTTTTTGAAAGTTTTTTCGCCTTGTTTGCTCCTTGAATTATTCTTCGGTTTTATCCGAATTCTTTGCTTGATGCTTGACAGCAATTTTTGTGCTGACACCCCATAATGCGGCAGCACCCAGAATCAAACCGCAGGTAACAGCCGTGCGCTTTATGTATTTCTTGTTGCAGCTTTCTTCTTCAAGCAAAGCTTTGACCGATTGTTCTGCTGATTCCGAGGAGGGCAGAAGATTTTCATTGATGCTTGCAGATTTGTCGGTCTCTGTGCTTATTTCCTGCGCATCGGTTGTTGTTTCACTTTGCGCAACGTTTGTTATATTATTTACAATGTAATAAATAACAGTGGTGGCTTTTTCTGTTGTGGTTGTTTTCTTTTTTGTCGTTTCTTTTTTGACAGTTGTTGAATCGGTCGTGCTTGGCTTGGTGGTTTTCTTAGATGTTGTGGCAAAGTTGAAATCCGGGAATATATCAATGATTGAGATGCTTATACTGCTTTTGGTGGTGGATTTCTTGGTTGTGTTTTTCTTGGTGGTTGACTTTTTAACAGTTGTTTCTTTTGTTGTTTTTCTTTGTGTTGTTGTCTGACGTTCTGTCGTTGAATTGTAGAAAATTGTGCTTTCCGTGGTGTAGTCGGCATTGGCGATGGTGTATCTGTAAACGTTTGAATATCTGCCGTCTCCGTCAATTATCTGTATTTTTACCGGTATTTTTTCGGGAATACCGTTTCTGAAACTGACACGCATTTCACAGATGAGCCCGTTATGTGTGTCAAGCTTTGTGTAAGCAGAGAATACGTAATCGTTTGCCTCACGGTTAAGCGGACTGTTGGCGGCATTTGAAATAACGGCATCGCTTGAGTCAATGCAAACGGAAACACCTGCATTTGTGTTGTCTTGCTCAAGATTGTCGCAAAGGCAGGCAAAGCAGAAAGTAACCGTTCGGGCTTCATTGTCAACAATAACTTTCATCAAAGCAAAGTTTACATCGCAGTTTTCGTCGTCCCCGTCAATTATAACATATTTGTCGGCGCTGTCCCATTCGACGGAATCCATATTCCCGTCAATTGAGATAGCCGCCGCAGCATTGAGTGTATAACACAAAGCCAGCACGAGAATAACCGTGCCGGCAATTAAATTCTTGATTTTTGATTTCATTTGAATCACCCGAGAGGTTTTTATTGCATCAGCCTAAAAATCCGACAACTTCTACCATGAAAAGTGCCACGGTAACACCGACGACAATTCCGCCGATGATTTCGGGGATTGTGTGACCCTCGACCTTTTTGACATCTTTGACATCTTCTTCATAAACCTTGTCCTGAAGCTTATTGAAAGCGTCAGTCAGTTTGCTGATGGGGCGTCTTACCTTAACGGCATCAAACATAATGATGAAAGCAAAAACACCGCAAGCGGCAAAAATGTCTGAATTGAAGCCGTTTTTAAGTGCAACGCAACCGCAGAGCGCAACAACGGTGGCGGTGTGAGAGCTGGGCATTCCGCCGAGCTTGAAAAGTGTGGCAAGACTGATTTTTTTTGCTTTTCTGCCTTTTTTCTTGTCAATCAGATATTTTGTGTAGTTAATTATAACCTTGATGAGCTGTGCAATAAACCAAGCAATAAGACAAACTATAAAAATCTTCATAAAAGCATTTCTCCATTTTAAATTATCCTTTATATAATACTACACTTTTCGACCACATTCAAGAGTTTTTTACAATCTCTTTATTATAATTACAAAAGTCTTTTTGGACTTGCAAAAACAAACCGAATGGTGTATAATACACAACTGTGTGTAAAAGTATGTGTGTTACACTTTACTAAAAGGAGAAAGAAAATGAAAAAAGTTCAGTCAAGTAATATGGGTAATGCCGACATTCCCGAATATTACACTCTGCGTGAAATTATTGAAAAAGGCACGCAGGTCGGCGGTGACAAAAAGCAGTTTGTTTTTCTTGACAAAGAAAAAAATGAATGTATGCGCACTTATAACCAGTCCTGGCACGAAATGAAATGCCTCGGCACTTTTTACGCCAAGAACGGTCTTGTCAGTCAGTCGAAAATTGCAATTATCGGCGAAAACTGCTATGAGTGGATGCTTGCTTATTATGCAACACTTTGTATGGATGACATTGTTGTTGCAATGGATGCAAAGCTTGAACTCGAAATTCTTGAAGATCAGCTTATTCGCGGCGGCTGTGATGCTTTGTTTTATTCCGCAAATTTTTCTGCTGCTGTTGAAGCTTTCAAAAACAATCCCGATATGCCCGTAAAACATTGGTTCTGCTTTGACAAAATGCCCGAGTATCTCAAAGAGGGTGAGGCTTTGCTTGAAGCGGGCGATACAACCTTTGCAGATACAGTCGTTAAACCCGAAGACCTTGCCTGCATTGCATACACATCGGGCACAACCGGCAAAAGTAAGGGTGTTATGCTTACCCACAGAAATGTTGCCGCAAACTGTTCATCTGCTTGCCGTGCCCATACAGGCAGACACGCAATCGGATTTTTGCCGCTTAACCACACTTATGCGTGGGTAAGTGCGCTTTTCTCAACTTATATTATTACTCAGTGGGGCTATCTTTGCGACAGCATCAAAAACATTCAGCGTGACCTCAAAAAATATCAGCCCTACAATTTTTCCGGTGTTCCGCTTGTTGTTGAAACCATTTACGACCGCATCTGGAAAACCGCAAGAAGCACGGGCAGAGAAAGAGCCCTCAAAATCGGTCTCGCAATCAGCAGAACGCTTATGTTCTTCGGTATTGATAAAAGACGCAAGATTTTTAAAACAATTCTTGATAACCTCGGCGGCAATCTTAATATGATTGTCTGCGGCAGTGCAAACCTTGACCGCAAATATGAAAAGGGTATGCACGACTTCGGCATTGAAATTTACAACGGTTACGGCATTACCGAGTGTTCACCCGCCGTTACCTGCAACCGCCCCGGTAAATTCAAATACGGCAGTGTCGGCACACCGATGGATTGCTGTGAAATCAAAATCCACGAGCCTGATGATGAAGGTGTCGGCGAAATCTATGTCAAGGGCACAAACGTTATGGTCGGTTACTATAACGACCCCGAGGCAACTGCAGAAGCTTTCGACGGCGAATGGTTCAAAACTGGCGACTACGGCAGAATCGACAAAGACGGTTTCCTGTTTATGGTCGGTCGCAAAAAGAATCTGATTATTCTCTCAAACGGTAAAAACGTTTCTCCCGAGGAGCTTGAAGACAAGCTGAGAACAATCGAATATGTTCAGGAAGTTCTTGTTTACGAGGAAGATAAGAAAATCTGCGCAGAGTTTTATCTTAATGAAGAGGAATTCCCCGAGGCGAGAAATAAGCTCAAGGCTGATGTTAATGAAATTAACAGAAAAATGCCGTTGTTTAAAAATATTCAGAAAATCAAAATCCGCGACACTGAATTTGAGAAAACAACAACACTCAAAATCGTTCGCAAAAATATGCAGAAGCCTCAGAAAACATCGAAAATCAGCCCGAGATTTTCTCGCAATTCCACCGAAAACAAATAATGCTCTCAAACCCCGACTTTTTGTCGGGGTTCTGTTATTTTTTGGGATTATCATATTGAAATGAAATAATTTATGTGTTATATTTATTAAGCAGGTAAATACTTAATAGGAGATGTGGTATATGAATCTTAACAGCATTATCGAAAAGAAAGACAAATTTGCAAAGTATATGGTTGATGAAATCACCTATATCTGCAAAAACTTTGAAAAGCGTGACCCCGGTTCAAAGGGCGAGCATCAGGCTTGTGAATACATGGCTGAAGTTCTTAAAAAAGATTGCGGCTGTGACAAGGTTTCGGTTGAATCCTTTGAGGAACATCCCGGCTCATTCTACGGTTGGATTTACTTCACCTTCGGTCTGATTTTTGCCGCTATAGCTTGCTTCTTCTTTGCTCCCGCTGTTTCCGCAGTACTTATCCTTGCAGGCTTTGCAATTGCTTTTATTCAGTTCGGTGCATATAAAAAGCTTATGGACGGTTTCTTCCCCAAGAAAATCGGACACAACGTTACCGCAATCAAAAAATGTACCGGCGAAACAAAACGCCGCATCATCTTCAACGGTCACCCCGATGCTGCTTGGGAATGGCCTCTCAACTACAAATTCGGCGGTGTCGGCTTTGATGCTCACATCATCATTTCCGCTCTCGGTGCCGTTTATTACCTTGTTATTGCAATAATGCAGGCTGTTCAGGCAGGTGCCTTTGCTGCTGCCGACAAAGAATCCGTTCTTTTCAAATGCGCTCTCTGGGGTCTTCTTTTCGTTCCTTTCCAGATTGGTATGTTCTTTATGTGGAACAAAAAGAGAGTTGTTGACGGCGCAAACGACAACCTTTCCGGTTGCTATATGGGCATTGCAATTCTCAAAGCTCTTCAGGAAGAGGGCATTGAGTTTGAGAACACAGAACTTGGCGTTGTTCTCACAGGTTCCGAGGAAGCAGGTCTTCGCGGTGCCAAAGCCTGGTGTGAGGCTCACAAGGGCGAGTTTGACGACGTTCCTACTTTCATTTATTCTTACGATACAATCTATGACCCCAAATATCTTATGACAAACTACCGTGACCTTAACGGCACAGTTAAGGCTGACAAAGATGTTTCTGATCTCTTTATGGAAACGAGTAAGGAAATGGGTGTCCATTGCCTTAAGGGTTGGGTTCCTCCGCTTGGCGGCGCAACCGACTCAGCCGCTTTTGCTCAGGCAGGCTTCCGTGCAACCGGTATTACCGCACTTAATCATAAGCTTGAAACTTATTATCATACCAGACTTGATACATATACCAATATGAATGAAAAAGGTCTTGCAGATTGCTTCGCTGTTTCCGTTAAAGTTCTTGAAAAGTTTGACGGCGGCGCAAAACAGTAATTGTCAAAAAATCCGCTTTCTTCTGAAAGCGGATTTTTAAATTTTTCTTTAACAAAACATTAAAAGGTTGCAAATAAATGCAGGTTTGTTTATAATAAAACAACATAAAAGAAAAAAGAGGAAATTCAGATGAAAAAATATATTTCGGCAATTCTTGCCGCACTTATTGCTTTGCTGACTTTTGCGTCCTGCTCAAAGGTGCCTGATGTAAGTGAAAGTCAGACGGACTTTTCTCAGACAGCAGATGCCGATGTTTCCGTTGAAACCGACCTTACCGACAACACGGAAACTACCGCCACAACACAACCCACAACTGAGCCGACATCTTCCGTTGTCACAACCACGAAAAAACCGACAACAACTCTCACAACAAAGCCGACTACCGAAACCACCACCGCGACGACCACCACTACGACTACAACTACAACTACAACTACAACCAAAAAGGCTGTTGATTATGCTTCTTACATAGCTGAGTGGGGTACAAGAAAAGAAACCGCCGGTGTGTCCGAAGACGGCCGTGACATTGTGACAATGACGGGCCTTACCGCCAAAATCAAAAGCATTGATGAGAACAGTGCTTCAGTTTATATTTACGGTATTTCAATGTGGTGGTATTCCGAAAATGAAAACAAGACCTATGACTATAATCACGACTATGTGGATGTTGTCGGTACGGTTGAAGATGATGTGATTTATTTTGAATTTCCCGAAACCTCGCGTTGCAAATCGTCGGGCAGCGGAACGATTGTGCTTGATGAAGGCAGAATTATAATGACTCTCCAATTTGACAACGATGTTGAAAACAAAGAACTGCTTTCATGTTCAGGAAAAGTTCTTAAAAAAGCTGTAACCAAATAAAAAAACGGCAGTTTTCCGAAAAAGGAAAACTGCCGTTGCTTTATGCGGTGATGAATTTTTTCCACTTTTTGCTTGCGGCAAGGCAGGTTATTGCGCCTAAAACACAAACAACGCCCCAGATTACGGTCGTAAAGCCCCAGCCGAATTTTTCGCTGAGCACTGCAATGCCGTAAGTTGAAACCGCACTGCCGACATAAGTGAATGAATTGAGAATACCGGAAACAGTTGAAACTTTCCCGAATTTTGCAAAGCGTGCGGGCACATGGCACACAAGCATAAGGTTAATGCCGTGCATACAAGCGGTGATGACCGCCATAAGTGCAACGCTGAGAAATGCGTTAAGGTCAAAGAAAACTGAAAGCATAGCTGCACACAGGAAAGCAACAACAAAAAGAATGAGTGAGCATTTTACTTCACTTTCAACTCTGTTTCTGATAGCAGATGCGACGGAAACGCTGAATATCGAAAGAATAGGTAACACAACCGCCGAGAGAATTGAAACGGAAGTTCCGAGTTCAAACACCTCAGACACCATGTTGGGCAACCAGGTTGTTACACCGTCACGCAACGTGCCCTGAAGGAAGATTGCCAGCACAATCGGGATAAGTCCGCTTGCAAGTGCCGCTTTTGTGAGCGGTTCTTTTGGTGCGGTGTCGGCATTTGTTGCCGCACTTTTTTTCTTGCTTTTGCCGCCGATGACTCCCGTTATCTTTTCAAAATGCTTCATAATTATGAACCAGGCAACCGAAACGACAACGGCACAGGAAGCGCAGAAGAAAAATACGGTCTTCCAGCTTGAAATTTCAATGCAGGCAGGAACAATCAGATAAATTGCAATTGTTCCCGATGAAGAGGCGATAGTGACCTGCAGGCTTGCTTTACGGTATCCTTCGTCGTTTAATGAGTCTGACATTATTCTTACAAGCGGAGGCCACATCATAGACTGTGCAAAGCCGTTGATTGCCCAGATGGCGGTCATAAGATTAATGTTTCCGCAAAGCGGCATAAGAATGTTGCAGGTTGCGGTGAGAAGCAGACCGAAAAATATGATACTTTTCGGCTTGAATTTGTCGCCGAAGTATCCGCTGACAAGCTGACCTGCACCGTATGTAATGAAGGCGCAGGTGCTTGCAAGACCTGCGGCGGATTTCGTCACCTGCATTGCGTTAACAACCTCTGCAAGTGCGGCGCCGTAGTTAATTCGAGTTATGTAGCTTGTGAAATAAACAATCCAGCAAAGCCCAATGAACATTGCCACTTGCTTTTTGTCTGTAATCTTTTGCAAGATTTATCACTTCCTGAATCTGCCAACGGTTGTCGGCTCCATAAATTTTTTAAGCAGATACATTTTTTCTTTGATGGTTTTCTGCAGCTTTTCGTTTTTGACAACAGAGCTTACCGTGCCCGAAATCGAGTTGATAATCTCTGCCGTGCCCGGTGAGGATTCGGATTCCATGCTGACCTTGTTGCCTTCAAATTTGAATGTCATTACACGGATTGCAATAGATTGCATCGGTCTGATTTTTATTTCAAGAGTTTTTTCGTCAAGCCAGCGTGCGGCGCTGAAAGCGGTGAAAGGGATTTCACCAAGTGTGATTTTGCTTTCGGCATAACCGCCGTTCATTGCGCAGAAAACCGTGTTTTCCTCTTCGCCCTCATTCCATGTAAAATAACATCCGTCATCTGTGAAATTGAAAGCGGCATAGCCCATATCACCGGCGCGGTTTTTGGACATATAAACGGCAGGCGGGGGAAGAACACCCATTGAAAAACCGACGGCGTTGAGAATTGAGTGGGGCTTGAACTTTATGATTCTGCCCTCAAGCGTTTGCTCAAGGGGTGAGCGGATTTCGCTTGCCTTGAATTCGTCAATTGCCTGCGAAGACATAAATTCGGTGAATTCCTTGCTCGGTGTCGCATTTTCGTCAGGCTCAATAATTGCTTTTTCAACAAATCTGTAATAAAACGGAATTGCTCTGTTGTGGTCCATATCGCCACCGTTTATTACAATAATTACATCTTCATTTTTAAAAACCTGAGCAGTCTGACCGTACATTCCGTCAAAGCGCCAGCAATTGTCACCCTCAATCCAGACACTGTAGCCGTATCTGTTGGGCTCTGTTTCGGCATAATCCGCCTCGGTTGTCTGGTTAATCTTTGCCTGAGTTGCCCACTCGCGGGGGATAACCTGTTCGCCGTTGAACATTCCGTTGTTATGATAGCAGAGAGCAAGCTTTGCAATGTCTTCTGTGTGCATCTGCAAGCCCCATCCGCCCGCTTCAATGCCGTTTGAATCCGTTTCCCAGAACGGCTTATCAATGCCGAGGGGATTCCACAAACGGGGCTCAAGGTAATCGTTGATGCCTTTGCCGAGGATTCGTTTAAGGCAGGCGCTGAGCACAAAGGTGCATTCATTAACGTACTGGAATCTTTTGCCGGGTGCTGAAATGCGCTTTGCCTCGCTCAGGTGGCGGTACCAGTCACCCTTGGATTTGTTGAGCAGGGGACTGGGTGATTTCCCCGATGTCATTGTAACAAGATGACGTAAAGTCAGCGCCTCAAAGTCATCATCTTTTTTGTTGGGATATTTGTCGGGGAAAATGTCACTGACTTTTGTGTCGAGCGAAACCTTACCCTCGCTGATGGCAAAGCCGAGTGCGGTTGCAGTGACATTTTTGCTCACGGAATAAAGGCAGTGTGTTGTGTTGGGGTTGAACGGATAGCGGTAACATTCCGCAGCAACAAGACCTTTGCGGATTATCATCATACTGTGAAGCTCGTAATCCGCTGCCAGTAATTCATTGATAAGGTCAATAATTTTTTGTGAGTCAAGACCCACGTTTTCGGGACAGCCGGCGCGAGGCAAAGAGTAATTTCTTTTTGTGTGTAACATAAATATCACCGCTCGTTTCAGATTGATATTGACAAATCTTCAAAGTTGAAGCATAATCATTCTTTGAAAAATATAATCGGAGGCATTGCTTTGAACAAAAAAATATCTTATCTTTTTGTGGCGCTTGCGGGAATCTGCTGGGGAACAATCGGTATTTTTCTTACAACTCTCGGCGATAAAGGCTTTACGCAGGTTCAGCTTGCCGTTTACAGAACGGGAGTTGCAGCAATCATTGTTGCTTTGATTGCGTTGATAAAAGACAGAAAACTTTTTAAAATCAGATTCAGGGATTTCTGGATTTTTATCGGTACGGGTCTTGTCAGCACCCTGATGCTCAATTTGTGTTATTTTTATTCGATTAAACACACAAGCCTCTCCGTTGCGGCAGTTTTGCTTTATACTTCACCCGTATTCATAATGCTTCTTTCTGCGTTGCTGTTCAAAGAAAAACTTACAGTCAGAAAGCTTGCGGCGTTGCCGATTACAATTCTCGGATGTCTGTGCGTTACGGGTCTGCTTGACGGCGGCGGTGCAACTGTCAGCGCCAAGGGCATTGTTGTAGGTATTTGTTCGGGTCTTGCATATGCGCTTTACAGCATTTTCGGCAGGTTTGCCCTTGACAGAGGCTATCACCCGATTACCGTTTCGCTATATACCCTTATTCTTGCCGCTCTCGGCGGCTTGCCGTTTTCCGATATTAACGAAACATTTGTACTCATAGACGGCGCTTCAACAGTTGTGTTTATTGCTCTTTTCGGATTTATATGCAGTGCATTACCGTTTCTGTTTTATACGAAAGGTCTTGAAGGCATTGAAAACAGCAAGGCGGCAATTATAGCAACAGTTGAACCCGTAACGGCAACCGTTGTGGGTGTCGGTATCTATAATGAAGAAATGACTTTTTTCAAAGCTGTCGGCATATTACTGATTTTTGTCAGCATCACCGTAATCAATGTGAGTTTTTCAAAGAAAATCAGCAGGGGGGAAGGCACTCGATAATTGCAAGGGTGTCGCCCTCATTAACAGTAAATTCAATATCCGAAACACAAGCGGGCACAAACATACAGTCGCCCTGCTTGACGTCAACAGAGCCTATTCTGCCTTTGCCGCCGATTACGACGAGGGCAGAGGGCTTTTCTTCTTTTGCGGATTTCACGCAGGATTTTTCAACATCGATTCTGTTGAGTGAAAAGCAGGTTGTGTCATCGTAAGTGATAAGATTGGTGACACTGTAACCGTCACCTTTTTCACCCTCTTTGGGCTTTAACTTGAACTCGTCAAGGCTGTGGTTAATATAGTGGAAGCATTCAAACATATTGTCGAAGCCGATTCCCTGATGGCAAAGGAAATCGGGGAGTTTTTCGCCCAGTGTGTTGCATTTTTCAAGGCTTACCGTGTAATCGGTCGGCTCCTGAATTTCAAGCAGAAAACAGCCGGGGCCGATTGCGTGAGGTGTACCGCCCTTGATAAGGAAAACATCACCCTGCTTTACGGGAATTTTGTGCATTGCCTTGCTCATTGCGGCAATGTCCTGCTTGTCAAAAAGCTCGTGAAGCTTGTCGGCTGTCATATCTTCTTTGAAGCCGAGAAGAATGTGCGGCTCTTCTCCGTTTATGCTTCTGCCGCCAAGGATATACCAAGCCTCTGTTTTGCCGAAATCGGAGTGGAAATATGTTTTTGCCGCCTGCTTGTCGGGGTGCACCTGAATGGGCAGTCTTTCGGCGGAATCAAGAAATTTTGTAAGAACGCCGAAATTTTCTCCGTGCTTTGCGATATGATTTGTACCGAGCATTGCGGCGGTATCTGAATTTATAACATCACGCAGATATGTAACGTTATCGTCAAGCTTGCTCAAGCCCTCGAGTGCGGGAGCGTTTTCTCTTTCGGGGTTGTTGGCGGTTACCACGGAAGCGAGCCAATCCTCGGGGAAATAGCCGTCATCGCCGTCTTTCGCACGGAATTCGTCAAGAAGCTTGCCGCCCAGATAGATTCGCCACACTCTGTTTTCTGCAAGTTTAAGGGGAGATTTAAACATAGTTCCACACCTCTTGTATTTATTACTTTATAAATATTACACCCTTTATTTATAAAAATCAATATTATACTTGAAAAGATTCCCTTTATGTTGTATGATATTTTTGGTGAATCGCAATATTTCGTAAAGGGATGTAGCAATGCAATTTGTAATAATGGACCTTGAGTGGAACAACACTTACGCAAAAAAGAAAAAGATGTTTTTCAATGAAATAATTGAAATCGGTGCGGTGAAGCTTAACTCTTCGCTTGAAACGGTTGACACCTTTTCGTGCCTTATTCGCTCACAGGTCGGTAAAAAACTTCGCGGCAGTGTAAAACGCCTTACTCATATTTCGAACGCTGACCTTAACACGGGAACGCTTTTTACAAAGGCTGTTTCCGATTTCCGCCGTTGGATCGGTGATGAGGAAACTGTCGTTTTTACCTGGGGTGACACCGATATCCGCGTTTTGATTGAAAATTTTTCTTACCTCAACGGAATTACAACCGTTCCTTTCCTTACAAATTACTGTGATTTGCAGGCTTGCTTTCACCGAAAGATGAAAACCCCTAAAAACAATCAGGCGGGGCTTAAAACCGCCGCTGAAATGTTGCAGATTGACCCTGAGCAGTTTTTGCAGCACCGCGCTCTCGGTGACAGTCTCATGACATCGGAAATCTTCAGACAAATTTATGACGAAAGTGAGTTTTCCCCGTTTTATCTTGCTTGTAACGAGGATTTTTATAAGCGTCTTTTCTTTAAGGCAAAAGTTATCTGCAATATAAACAATCCGCTTGTTGATAAAACAAAGCTTCACCACCGTTGCGAAAAATGCGGTGTTGACTGCGAGATTCTTGCTGATTGGAAATATAAAAATCAGTTTTTCAGGGCAACTTATTCTTGTCCCGAGTGCCGTAAGGTTTATGCCGTCGGTGTGAAATTCAAAAAATATTTTGACCACGTTGATGTTCGCAAAATCGTTTCTGTTGTTGAACCTGAAAAGGTTGAGGAAAAGGAGGAAACCTGATTTGAAAATTCTTGTAACCGGCGGTGCCGGATTTATCGGCAGTAATTTTATTTATTATATGCAGGAGAAATATCCCGACTACGAAATCGTCTGTCTGGATTTGCTCACATATGCCGGCAATCTGAAAACTCTTGACAAGGCAATGGAAAAGAAAAATTTCCGTTTTGTTAAAGGCGATATTGCCGACCGCAAGGCTGTTGATGAGCTTTTTGCGGCCGAAAACTTTGACTGGGTTGTCAACTTTGCCGCCGAAAGCCATGTTGACCGCTCAATCGAATCGCCTGAAATTTTTCTTAAAACCAATGTTATGGGAACCGCCGCTTTGCTTGATGCTTCACGCAAATACGGTGTAAAACGTTATCATCAGGTTTCAACCGATGAGGTTTACGGTGATTTGCCGCTTGACCGACCCGACCTGTTCTTTACCGAAGAAACACCCATTCATACTTCAAGTCCCTATTCTGCGTCAAAAGCCTCTGCAGACCTTCTTACTCTTGCTTATCACAGAACTTACGGTTTGCCCGTAACCGTTTCACGTTGCTCAAACAACTACGGTCCTTACCATTTCCCCGAAAAGCTTATTCCGCTGATGATTTCACGAGCTCTCAACGATGAAAGCTTGCCCGTTTACGGCAACGGACTCAATGTGCGTGACTGGCTTTATGTTGAAGATCACTGCAAAGCGATTGCGATGATTCTTCATAATGGCACCGTCGGTGAGGTTTACAATATCGGCGGTCATAATGAAAAGAAAAATATTGATGTTGTCAAAACAATTCTTGCCGCCCTCGGAAAGCCCGAAAGTCTTATAACTTATGTTACCGACCGTGCGGGTCACGATTTGAGATATGCAATTGACCCCACAAAAATTTCCGAACAGCTTGGTTGGTTGCCCGAAACCTCTTTTGATGACGGTATAAAGAAAACGGTTGATTGGTATCTTGACAACCGTGACTGGTGGCAGGATATTATCAGCGGCGAATACCGTGAATATTATAAAAGAATGTATTCCGAGAGGACGTAACTTCGATGATAAGAAATATGCTTGCCCGGCGCTGTCTGCCTTCACCGTCAGAGGGAATATTCTCTGTTCCTGAATGGGAGAATCGCCGCAGTGAAATCAAAGAGCTTCTTTGCCGTGAGGAATACGGATTTTTACCTTCGACTCCTCTTGAACTGAGTTCTGAAGTGGTTTCGTCAGAGATTCTTTACGGCGGAAAATTTGAACAGAAAACCGTCAGACTGACCGCAACTCTGCCGCAAGGGGATTTTTCTTTTGACATTGTTTCGCTTTTTCCCGTGGCAAAGGGAAAATATCCGTTATTTATAAACCTTTGCTTCCGTCCCGATGTTCCCGACCGTTACCTGCCTGCCGAAGAAATCTGCGACAACGGCTTCGGAATTATTGCCGTGCATCATAATTACATTTCACCCGACCGTAATTCCTTTGATACTTTGCTCGATGCGGTTATGTATAAAAACGGAAGAAAGGACGACGACTGCGGAAAAATAGGTCTGTGGTCCTGGGCAGCATCGAGAGCAATGGATTATGCGCAGACTCTCGACTGCGTTGATTTGAAAAATGTTTGTGTAATCGGTCATTCGCGCCTCGGAAAAACAGCGTTGCTTACGGGTGCGTTTGATGAACGTTTTGCTTTTGTTGTCAGCAATGAAGGCGGTTGCTCGGGTGAGGCTCTTTCTCGCGGCAAAAACGGTGAGCGCATTTCGGATATTACGCGTGTATTCCCGTATTGGTTTTGTGAAAACTATAAAAAATATGCCGATAATGAGCAGATGCAGCCTTTTGACCAGCATTATCTTCTTGCTCTTTGCGCGCCGCGACGTGTTATGGTAGGTGCCGCGGTTGAGGATTTGTGGGCGGACCCTGTTTCACAGTTCCTTTCGTGCGCGGCGGTGGATAATGTTTATGCGCTTTATTCCAAAAAAGCACTTGTTGCCCCCGACAGATTACCTGTACCCGGTGACAATTTTGATGCGGGCTGTGTTGCATTCCATTTGCGTGCAGGCACTCACACAATAACCCGTCAGGACTGGCAGGTTTATATGAATTACATAAAAAAGCATATTAACCGATAAAAATCAATCCCCCTTTCGCTCGGAAAGAGGGATTGATTTTTAATTGACTATGTACACGCCTGATTGCAGAATTGCATACTCAACGTCATAAACTCTGAAAAATTTGGTGACCGCTTCGTTAAAGTTTATATAATCTTCAACGGCGTAGTTGTCGAGCCTTATTGTTCTTATCTTATATGAATACTCGTTGCAGACATAAAGCTTTTTGTCATCTTTAAAAAGGTTAATGGGGTGACAGAAAGCTTTTGAGTTCGCACCGCCGATTCTCAGCTCAACGCGGTTGTAAACGGTTGAGTAGTTGATTATGGCATTAATCTCCGGCACGGTAAACCACAGGTCGTTGCCGTCACTTACGGGGGCGCGGGCGGGCACCGTCTGATATACAAGCTTATTTTCATATTTGATGTTGCCTTCGTTGTCAAAAATTTTCAGTTCGCCGTCAGGGAAAATTGCGGCAATGCAACCGTTTTCCGTTCTGGCAACTTCACAGCTGATAAAATCACCGAGATGTTCGGCGATTTTGCGGCAAAAAGAGCCGAATTTTGATTGCAGATAAAGCAGCATTGTTGCCTGCGAAAAAGTATCTGTTTCCTGATCGTAGCTGTAAAAAGCACCTGCCTGACTGCCGTTGGCAAGAGTTTCACGCGCGCAGTAAACAAAACCCCGGTTGGTGGGGATTACATCGAGAATTTCACCGTCCAAAAGCTTTCGCATATTTTCCTCCGTGTAATTATGAAAACGCAAAATAATGTGCCCCGCCAAGCCGTATGCGGCTGATAGTAACCTGCTCTCAGCAGGTGGGTGCCTCCCGACGGTCTCTCGCTCCCTTCGTCCGCCGAAAAGGCGGGAGGTCTGCAATCCTACGCCGGAGACGGGCTCCCTAATTAAAACGTGTTGGGTTACTTATAGCCGCAATTTATCGCACAAGGCAGGGGTTTTGTTATTACTTAATTGTTATTCGTTGAATTCTTCAACAAACTCATCAAAATCAAACATTTCGGCAAGTCTTTCTTCAAAAATCTGACCGACCTCATTGAATTCTTCTTCGTCTTCAATCGGGCAAAGATAAGTTTCGCCGTTATCTTCTTCCTCAACTTTAAGGATTATAAGCTCGCCGTCAGCTTCAACAATTTTTTCGGCATCGTCATAAACGGGGAGAAGGGCAACGTAGCGGCCGTCATCTGTTTCAATGCGGTCAAGTTCCTCAAAGATGTGTTCTTTTCCTTCTTCGTCAACAACGCTGACAATGTCGGGCATATATTCTTCATTCATTTTTTCGCTCATAATTAATGTTTCCTTTCGGGCTAGATAAAATGTATTTCACGTTAAATATTTTAACTGCTATGCGCCGTTAAGTCAATAGCAAATGTTGATAAGTAGCAATTAAATAAAAAAATCATAAAAAGTTGATAAAAACTATTGACAATCACCAAAAATGACGTTATAATAAAGACGAACTAAGAGATAAACTCTCAGTTACGGGTCGCAAATTTATATAGATTGTCAAAATGTAAAAATTTAAAACTATCAGCGACCCGGTTGTGAATTTAATATCAAATGAAAGGGGGCGGTACCGATGTACACCGCAGATTTTTCGCTCACAGCCGCCCGACCGACCGAATAAGATTAAAACGTATTTATCGGTGAATTGATGCTTTGCATATCTCACAATCAACCGCATAATCGTTAATGTAACTTATTTTAGTTGTGAATCGGTCAAAAGGCGGTTGTGAGCCACGGTAAAACTGAATTAAAGATATTAAACAAGCTGTGCAATGCGACACGGCTTGTTTTTTTGCATATACTTTAATAAGTTTTATCGTGCGGAGTGATTTAATGAGATTTGCAAGGAAACACCGTTACAGAAAGAATTTTTACAGATGTGCGTGCTTAATAATTGTTTTTTCTGTTTTTTTGCTTGTTGCCGATGCAAAGATACGTCCTACGGTTTATACTCTTGCTGCGGGGCAGGCAAGGCGTCTTGCAACTGTTGCAATTAACAGTGCCGTCGAAAAAGAGCTTACCAAAAATCCGGTTAATTATTCCGATATTGTTAAAGTTTCTTATGCTGCCGACGGAGGTGTTTCCTGCATTACAACGGACATCTTAAAAATGAATCTGCTCAAAGCCAATATAACCCGCGCTGTTGATTCTTTGATAAAAAACACCTCAAATGCGAGTGTTACGGTGCCTTTCGGCTCGGCAACCGGGATTGCTTTGTTTGCCGGCGCAGGTCCCGATATAGATGTTGACCTAAGCTTTGACGGCTATTCAACATCGGATTTTCGAAATGTTTTCGAGTCAGTCGGAATTAACCAGACTCAGCACAGCGTTATGCTTAATGTCACCGCGAATATAATAATTATTCTTGACGGTTGCAGTGTGCAAGCGACGCTTGATACGGATTTTTGTGTTGCTCAGACAATAATTGTAGGCACTGTGCCCAATGTGAGCGCACAGTTAAAATAAGTGTTGATTTAAATGACAGATTTGTTATAATGTAATTATCAAATTTTCAGGTGATTTTTATGGATTTTTCAGTTGCTCAGGCGAAGGCAAAAGAATTAAGAGACAAGCTTAATTATTACAGCAAAAAATATTATGTTGACGATGATCCCGTTGTTGACGATTATGAGTATGATATGCTTCAGCGTGAGCTTGTTGCCATTGAAACCGAGTATCCGGAGTTGATTGCTGCCGATTCGCCCACACACCGTGTCGGCGGCAGTGCTGACGGACTTTTTATGCCTGTTACCCATCTTGCACCGCTTCTCAGTCTGCAGGATGCTTTCAGTCTTGATGAGGTCAGGGCTTTTGATGCGCGTGTGCGCGATTCTTTTGAGAAAATCGAATATATTGTTGAGCCTAAAATTGACGGGCTTTCCGTTGCGCTTGAGTATGAAAACGGTGTTCTGGTGAGAGCCTCCACCCGCGGTGACGGCAATGTCGGTGAGGATGTTACCGCCAATATACGAACAATCCGCTCGGTGCCGCTGGCAATTGACACCGATATTGCACAGCTTGAGGTGCGCGGTGAGGTTTATATGCCGAAAACAACCTTTGCCCGAATTGTTGAAGAGCAAGAGGCGGCAGGTGAAAAGACCTTTAAAAATCCGCGCAATGCCGCCGCCGGCTCATTAAGGCAGAAAAATCCCAAAATAACGGCTTCTCGCGGACTTGATATTTTTATTTTTAACATCCTCAGAAGCAGTGACGATACCATAAAAAACGACAGGGAATCGCTTGATTTTCTTAAATCTCTCGGCTTCAAAACCGTTCCTTTTTACAACACTTTTGACAGCATTGACGGTGTGATTGATGAACTGGCAAGAATCGGTGAAATCCGCTCGCAGCTGCCGTTTGATATTGACGGTGCCGTTATCAATGTCAATGAATTTTCACAGCGCGCGGAAATCGGTGTGACAAGCAAGTTCCCGAAATGGGCAATTGCTTTCAAATACCCGCCGGAAAAAAAAGAAACAACGGTGCTTGACATTGAAATTACTGTCGGCAGAACCGGCGTTTTAACTCCGACAGCTGTTTTTGAACCGGTTCTTGTTTCGGGTTCAACTGTTTCGCGTGCTACTCTTCACAATCAGGATAACATTACCGAAAAGGATGTCAGAATCGGCGATAAGGTGATAATCCGCAAAGCGGGCGACATTATTCCCGAGGTTGTCCGCGTTGTTTCTCACGCTTCGGGCAGTGAGGTGTTTATTATTCCCGACATTTGCCCTTCGTGCGGTGCAAAGGCCGTGCGTGAGGCGGATGAGGCGGCAATCCGTTGCATAAATCCCGAATGTCCCGCACAGCTTCTGCGTAATCTGATTCACTTTTGTTCGCGCGACGCAATGGATATTGAAGGTCTTGGTGAGGCGGTGCTTGAAAAGCTCGTTTCCGCAGGGCTGCTTACCCGTGCTTCCCAAATTTACACACTTTCTTTCGATGACCTTATGACCCTTGAGGGCTTTGCGGAAAAGTCCTGCGAAAATATGCTCGCGGCAATTGAGAAATCAAAGAAAAACGATTTGTCAAAGCTTTTGTTTGCGCTTGGTATCCGTCATATCGGTCAAAAAGCGGGAAAGCTTCTGTGCGATGAATTCGGCGACATGGAATCCGTTATGAATGCTTCGCTTGAGCGCCTGACAGCAATTGACGGCTTCGGTGAAATAATGGCAAAGAGTATTGTTGACTTTTTCTCGTTGCCGCAGTCACGTGAAGAAATCAGATTGCTCGGTGAATACGGTGTTAATATGAAATCACAAAAGCAGGTTATTGACCGTCGCTTTGAGGGAAAAACCTTTGTGCTGACGGGCACTTTGCCAACTTATTCACGCAATGAAGCGAGTGCAATTATTGAAAGCTTCGGCGGCAAAACCGCTTCTTCCGTTTCAAAGAAAACCGATTTCGTGCTTGCCGGTGAGGAAGCAGGCAGCAAGCTTGTGAAAGCTCAGCAACTCGGAGTTGCAATTATCAGTGAAGAAGAATTCAACTCGATGATAAACTGATTCCTTTATGTCTTGGCGGCAGAAAGTTTTTGAGATTTATTCCTTTCATGCAACCGCAAAGCCACGCCGCAAATATGTATCCGACAACCGCCGTGATTAACGTTACGGCGGTGTTTGTTTTTATTTGGGAAACCGCAGACGGAATAACAAGGCAGATGATAGGTTTTAATAAACAATCGGATATATGCACTTTAACCTCCGCCACTTTTATCAGGCGCATAATGCTCAGGGTGAAATTGATTATTTCACTGATGTACAGCACGAATATGTATCCTTTGACAGCAAAAGGCGGCAATAAGAAGATTACCATTATAACGCAGAGTGCGGAATCGATTATGTTGTAACGCATCGAATAAATCTGTTGGTCAAGACCTTTGAGCATTGCATCAACCGCCATGTCAAGATACATCACGGGAACAAGCGGTGCCAGCACCGTTATGAATTGTACACACTCTGCATTAAGATTTGCGAGTTCGGCAACTCCGTGAGCGAAAATCATAAAAATTCCCGCGGTTCCGATTGAAAAAATCAATGTCATCCGTATCACTTTTTCGCAGGCTTCGGCAATGCTTTTATGCTGCCCGAGTTCGTGTTTCTTTGCCATTTCAGGTAACAGAAGTGATGAAAATGAAGTAAGAATTGCGGAAGGGTAGAGCAAAACGGACATTACAAGCGCGTGCAGTGCCCCGTATGCCGAAAGCGCCTCGTCGGACGAAACACCCGAAAGCTTTAATTGACGGGGAATGAGAATGTGTTCAATCGTCAGCAATATATTTCTTGCACAGGTGCCTGCCGCGTCGGGTAAGGCGATTCTCAGCAGAGAAGATAAACGGAATGATTTTTCTCTGTTCTTTTGCGGTTTGCATAAGAGTTTGAATAATCCGGTTGCCAGCAAAAAAGAAACGACCTCAGAAACCGTCATTCCCGCCACAACGGCGATACAGGATTTTTGACTGTCGGCGGAAGAAAATAAAGAAAGGAAAAAAATTACCGCGCCGATTTTTGAAAGCTGTTCGATAAACTGAATGACTCCGTAAGGTGCAATTGCACCTTGCGCAGTCAGATAACCGCCGAGTGCGCTCGACATTGAAATAAACGGCAGACTCAGCGAAAGAATTTTAAGCGGCACCGCGCACGAAGCGTCCGAAAGAACCGTGCTTGCGATAAAATCAGAGAAAATCAGCAAAACCGACGCAATTAATATGCCGATAAGGCAGGCGAATCTGATGCATTTTTTAACAGCTGTGTAAACGTCTGCGGATTTGTCACACATAAGCCCGACAGCCGTGCGTGTTACTGCGAGACGCATACCTGCGCAGGAAAACGTTACCCCAAGAGAATAAACCGACATAATCAGCTGAAAAAGACCTATACCCGCCTGACCGATTCTGTTTGTCAGATAAACATTGAAGCTGACCGAAACCGAGCGCATTATAAGGTTGACTGCGGTCATTATTAATGTGTTGATGAGAATGTTTGACCTGTTTTCCATAGCTTCCTCTCTTAAATACTTAAATTTATGTTGACATTAAAATATTTATATGTTAGAATTAGGCAAATTTAATACAAGGTATTGATGGGGAGTGCGGCATAAACGCGTTCACAGAGAGCTGACGGTCGGTGCAAGTCAGCGTTCGGCAGATGTCCGCTGTCGCCCCGGAGCCGAAAGGAAGAAAGCTTTTTGCAATTAGACCCTTTCCGTTTTCACTGCGTTAAAGTGCGGAGCCTGAGTGCTCCATAAGCGGCGTAATTCAAAGCGCAATCTGAGTGGTACCGCGGGTAATTTTACTCGTCTCATTGATTTCTTGATTAATGGGGCGATTTTTTATTTTCAGGAAGGATGAATACACAATGGCAAAAGAACTTGCAAAACAGTATTTACCCCGTGAGGTAGAAGACAGAATTTATGACTTCTGGCTTGAGGGTAAGTATTTTCACGCAAAGGTAGAAAACGATAAAAAACCTTACACAATCGTTATTCCGCCTCCCAATATCACGGGTCAGCTTCACATGGGTCACGCCCTTGACAACACTCTTCAGGATATTCTTATCCGTTTCAGAAGAATGCAGGGCTATGATACCCTCTGGCTTCCCGGCACAGACCACGCTTCAATTGCAACCGAGGCTAAAATTGTTGAGGCAATGAAGGCTGAGGGTATTACAAAAGAAGATATCGGCCGTGAAGGTTTCCTTGAACGCGCCTGGGCATGGAAAGAAAAGTATGGCGGAAGAATTATTGAACAGCTCAAAAAGCTCGGCTCTTCCTGCGACTGGGACAGAGAACGCTTCACTCTTGATGAAGGCTGCAGCAAGGCTGTCAATGAGGTTTTCTGCCGACTTTATGAAAAAGGTCTAATTTACAGAGGCGAAAGAATTATCAACTGGTGTCCCCATTGCCTTACATCAATTTCTGATGCAGAGGTTGAATATGAGGATCAGGCAGGTCATTTCTGGCATCTGCGTTATCCCTTTAAGGATGGCAGCGGATATCTTGAGCTTGCAACAACAAGACCCGAAACACTTCTCGGCGATACCGCCGTTGCCGTTAACCCCAACGATGAAAGATACAAGGATGTTGTCGGCAAGACACTCATTCTTCCCATCGTTCACAGGGAAATTCCCGTTGTTGCCGATGATTATGTTGAAATGGATTTCGGTACGGGTGTCGTTAAAATTACTCCCGCTCACGACCCCAACGACTTTGAGGTCGGTCTGCGCCATAACCTGCCCGTAATCAATGCTCTTACCGAGGATGCAAAGATTACCGCCGATTATCCCGCTTATGCAGGTATGGACAGATTTGAGGCACGTAAAGCCATCGTAAAGGACCTTGAGGCTGAAGGTGCACTTGTCAAGGTTGAAGATTACAATCACAACGTCGGCACCTGCTACCGTTGCGGCACAACAATTGAGCCTCGCGCTTCTCTTCAGTGGTTCGTAAAAATGAAACCCCTTGCAGGTCCCGCAATCGACGTTGTCAAGGACGGTACCGTTAAATTTGTACCCGAGCGTTTTGATAAAACCTATTTCCATTGGATGGAAAACATCAAAGACTGGTGTATTTCACGTCAGCTCTGGTGGGGTCACAGAATTCCCGCTTACTACTGTGTGGATTGCGGCGAGCTTGTTGTTTCCAAAACTGCCGTTGATACCTGTCCGAAGTGCGGCGGTGCAATGACTCAGGATCCCGATACACTCGATACCTGGTTCTCATCCGCACTCTGGCCTTTCTCAACACTCGGCTGGCCTGAAAACACTCCCGAGTTACAGCATTATTACCCCACAAGCACTCTTGTTACGGGTTATGACATTATTTTCTTCTGGGTTGCCAGAATGATTTTCTCAGCCTGCGAAAATATGGGCAAAGCACCCTTTGACACAGTTCTCATTCACGGTCTTGTCCGCGATGCTCAGGGCAGAAAAATGTCGAAATCCCTCGGTAACGG
This sequence comes from Acutalibacteraceae bacterium, assembly GCA_045592705.1. Classification (GTDB taxonomy): domain Bacteria; phylum Bacillota; class Clostridia; order Oscillospirales; family Acutalibacteraceae; genus CAG-177. Next base: position 103,875 of record JAZNVG010000028.1, read on the forward strand.
TATCGATCCGCTTGAAATTATTGAGAAATACGGCGCCGATGCTCTACGCTTCACCCTTGCCAACGGCAACAGCCCCGGAAACGATATGCGTTTCTCTGACGAAAAGGTTGAGGCAAGCCGTAACTTTGCCAACAAGCTGTGGAACGCTTCAAGATTTATTCTTATGAATCTCAATGAAAGTGAAGCTGACGGTACACTGCCTGCCGACCTTGCACTTGAGGATAAATGGGTTCTCAGTCTGTTCAATGACCTTGTTAAAGAGGTTACCGAAAACCTTGAAAAGTTTGAACTCGGTATTGCTGTTCAGAAGCTTTATGATTTTATCTGGGATATCTTCTGCGACTGGTACATTGAGCTTGCAAAAATCCGTCTTCAGCAGGGCGGCGAAGGTGCAGAGAATGCAAGAAATGTTCTCGTTTATGTAATGAGCAACACTCTCAAGCTTCTCCATCCCTTTATGCCCTTCATCACTGAAGAAATCTGGCAGACTCTGCCCCACAGCGGCGAAGCAATTATGGTTTCCGATTGGCCCGTTTATAATGAGGCTTTCTCTTTCAAGGCTGAAGAAGCTGAAATGAGCCGCATCATCACCGCTATCCGTGCAATCCGTAACCGCAGAGCTGAGATGAACATTGCTCCCTCAAAGAAGGCTGAAATCAACATTATGACCGCTTATAAAGATACATTCGGCAAGGCAGGCGTGTTTATGCAGAAGCTTGCAAGTGCATCTGAGGTTAATGTCGGTGATTCCTTCAGCGAGGATGGCAGCGTTTGCATTGTTACAAGCGATGCCAAAATCTTCATTCCGCTCGGTGACCTTGTTGATTACGAGGCGGAGAGAGCAAGACTTAACAAGGAAATTGCTGCCGCACAGAAAGACCTTGATTTTGTCAACTCAAAGCTTTCAAATGAAAACTTCGTTTCAAGAGCACCCGAGGCGGTTGTCAACGCTCAGCGTGAGCAGGCTGCAAAGCTGACACAAAAAATCACCATGCTTAATGACAGCATAGCGAAGCTTAAATAATCAGAATTCTGTTGCCGCGGTGAGCTTTCATCGTGGCAACATTTTTAAGGTGAGTTTATGAATTGTAATCAGGCAATTGATTATATACACTCTTTTGAAAAATTCGGAATAAAGCCGGGGCTTGAACGGATTTCGGCTTTGTGTGAGTTACTCGGCAATCCGCAGAATGACCTTAAATTTATTCACGTTGCGGGCACAAACGGTAAAGGCTCAACCTCAACAATGCTTTCAAATATTTTCATTTCTTCAGGCTGCAATGTCGGTCTTTTTACATCGCCTTATGTTGTTGACTTCCGCGAAAGAATTATGTTTAACGGCAGAATGATTGAGGAAGATGAGCTTGCCGCAACTGTTGAAAAAATCAAGTTTGCCGTTGATAAGCTTAATAAAAAGGGGATTGAACCTACAGAATTTGAGGTTATAACGGCGGCATCTTTTCTTTATTTCAAAGAGAAAAAATGTGATCTTGTTGTGCTGGAGGTCGGTCTCGGCGGCAGATTTGACTCGACGAATATTATCTCAACACCCCTTGTAAGTGTTATTGCATCAATTTCTGTTGACCACAGCGCAATTCTCGGTGATACGGTAGAAAAAATTGCTGTCGAAAAATGCGGAATTATAAAGCAGGGCGGCGTTACCGTTTGTTATCCCGAACAAAAAAACAGTGTTCTTGATGTAATTTCAAAAACCTGCCTTGAACGCGAAAATAAGCTTATTGTTCCCGATTTATCATTACTTTCTGACATCAGCGAGGCCTATGACGGCACACGCGCTCAATATTGCAACCTTTCTCTTTACTTGCCGCTTTCGGGTGCACATATGCTCAAAAACTGCACCGTTGCGGTTGAGGCGGCAAAGGCTGTTTCCGAGCAGGGCTTCAAGGTTTCCGATAACGATATCATAAAAGGTGTTTCGGCATCTTCAATGCCTGCAAGGCTTGAAATTCTCAGGAAGAAGCCTCTGATTATTCTTGACGGCGGTCACAACGAGGGCTGTGCCAATGCGTTATGTGACCATGTTAAAAAACATCTTGGCGGCAAAAGAATCGTTGCAGTCAGTTCGATGATGGCAGATAAAGACTATAAAACATATCTGCGGATTGTTGCTCCTTTGGCGGAAACATTTATTGCAACAAAGGCGGATGTGCCGCGTGCACTGTCAGCGGAGGAATTGGCGGATGCCGCAAAACCATATGTGCAAAACACGCTTGCTTTCGATAATCCCGTCGAGGCGGTGAAGCGCGGCTTTGAGCATTGTTCGGATGATGACTTGCTTCTTGTCTGCGGCTCGTTTTATCTTGCCGGCGAGGTACGTGACGAAATTTTAAATTTTTAATAAATCCTGCCACAATGTGACATTTTATTTACACATTATCCCTTATCTTTGTGATAAGGGATTTTTTTATTTGGAGGAAAAAATAATGGCAGTCAGAATTATATCGACTCCAACTCGGCTGACGGTTGAACTCATCGGTGAAATTGACCATCACAATGCCGCGGTTCTGAGAATGGAAACGGATGAAGCAATTCAGAAAAGAATGCCGCCGAATGTACGTCTTGATTTCGGCGAGGTTACTTTTATTGACAGCTCTGCAATCGGTTTTGTTTTGGGCAGATACCGCCTTGTTTCGGCTTATTCGGGGAACATTGAGGTTGTTAATCTTTCGGAGCGCAACTATAAAATAATGCGTCTTGCAGGTCTTGAAAAGCTTGTAATGTTAAGAAAAAAGGAGAATAAAAATGAAACCTGTCAATGAAATGAAACTGCAGCTTGACAGCCGGTCGGTCAATGAAAGCTTTGCAAGAGTTGCGGTTGCCGCCTTTGCTTCACAGCTTGACCCGACCGTTGACGAGCTTTCGGATATAAAAACGGCGGTGAGTGAGGCGGTGACGAACTGCATTGTTCACGCTTATCCTCAAAGTGTCGGGAAAATTTACATATGGACGGGACTTTATGAAAACGGTCTTGTCAGGGTCAGAATTCGTGACAAAGGATGCGGAATTGTAGATATCAGGCAGGCTATGGAGCCGCTTTTTACAACCCTCGGCGGTGAGCGTGCAGGACTTGGTTTTGCTGTGATGGAAAGCTTTTCCGACAACCTGAAAGTGCGGTCATCTGTCGGTGTGGGGACGACGGTCACGATTGAAAAAGTGATAAAAGGGCGTGGATAGAATGTCCTGCAATAAAACAGACAGAGAAAACAGAATCGAAAGCAACCTCGGCCTTGTGCATTCCTGTGCGAACAGATTCAAAGGCAGGGGAGTGGAATACGATGATTTGTTTCAGGCGGGGTGCCTCGGCCTGATTAAAGCTGCCGATAATTTTAATCCCGACCTGGGCTTTTCTTTTTCAACCTATGCCGTTCCCGTGATTCTCGGTGAAATTCGGCGGATTTTCCGTGACGGCGGAACGGTCAAGGTTAGCCGTCAGCTTAAAGAAAATTCGCGTAAGGCTTCGGCGATTCGTGAAGAATTGGCAAAGCAGCTTGACCGTGAACCGACAATAGGAGAGCTTGCCCATACGCTTGGTGTATCGCCCGAAACGGCTTCGGAGTATATCAGCGCGTCAATGCCTGCAATTTCTTTAACGGTTTTTGATGATGACAAATCCGGGCAGTTTGATATTCCGGTTGAGTCACATGAAGAGCATGTGTCGGACATTATTGCTTTGCGTGAGGTGCTTGAAACATTAAACGATTGTGACCGTAAGCTTATTATGCTGCGGTATTTTTCGGGACTTACGCAAACTGTTACGGCGGCAAAGCTCGGAATGTCTCAGGTGCAGGTTTCGCGGCGCGAAAAAGCAATTCTTTTGCGGATTTTGAAAAAAATGTCCGCATAACATTGACAAATTATAAGATAGTGATAAACTTAGAACGGTACAAAAATCTACCGTTCTATTTTTATTGGGAGGTATAATGATGGTAAAGAATATTCCCGACGGTGTATATCCGACAATGGTGACACCTTATACCGCAGATAACAAAATTGATTATGATGCGGTGCTTAAAATTCTTGAGTTTTACTCAACTCACGGTGTGGACGGCGTTTTCGCAATCTGCCAGTCAAGTGAGATTTTCTTCCTTTCTTTCGAGGAAAGGCTTGAACTTCTTAAATTTATAATTAAAAATCTGCCTAAGGGTATGTCGATTGTCGCATCCGGTCACACTGCAGATGACCTTGATACTCAGATTCGTGAGGCAAACGCTTTCATTGACTGCGGTATCGATGCCTATGTTTTCATCGCAAATCGTTTTGCAAAGCAGGATGAAAGTGACGATGTTTTTCTCAAAAATTACGAAACCGTTGTCAACGGCATCCCCGAAATCGCTCTTGGTATTTATGAATGTCCTTATCCCTATAAGCGTATTATGATGCCGGAAATTCTTCGCAAGTGCGCGGAAATCAGTCCGCTCAGATTCCTCAAAGATACCTGCTGCAATATTGAGCTTATCGGTGAAAAATTAAAAGCGGTTGAGGATACAGAGCTTAAAATTTATAATGCCAACTCCGCAACTCTGCTCGAATCTCTCCGCCTCGGCTGTGCGGGCTTCTCAGGCGTTATGGGCAATTTCCATCCTGAAATTTATTCGTGGCTTTGCAAAAATTTCAAGGATGACCCCGAGAAAGCGGAAATTATTCAGGCTTTCATCGGTTTTGCTTCGCTTGCCGAATGCCAGCAATATCCTGTAAATGCAAAATATTATCTTTCGCTTTGCGGTATTGATATGGGTTACACCAGCCGTGCGCGTGATGCTTCACTTTTCCGCAAGAATTTCCAAAACGAAATTGAGCAGATGTATGTCATAACCGAAAGATTTAAGGCAGAACACGGCATAAAATAACAACTTGTGACAAAAGTTTAATTTTTTATGTGAATTTTGCTTGATTTAATTAATGTAATATGTTAACATTAATTGATTACTTTTGAATCAAAAAATTCAAAACGGAGGAAGAAATAATGGCAAAAAAGACCGTATTCCTTACCGGCGCTTCCGGTAACATGGGCTGGGAAGGCTTCCAGCAGCTTTACGCAAAGAAAGTGTTTAAAATTGTTGTTCTTCTTCGTGACAGCGAAAAGAACAGAAAAAAGTTTGCTCCTTATATGAATGATCCTTCGGTCAAAATCGTATGGGGCGACCTCAAGAATTACAAAGATGTTCTTGAGTGTGTAACCGGTTCCGATTACGTTCTTCACGTCGGCGGTATGGTTTCTCCCGCAGCTGACTACTATCCCATCAACACAATCAAAACAAACGTCGGCGCAGCAAAGAACATCGTTAATGCTGTCAAGGCTCAGCCCGACCCCGATGCTATCAAGGTTGTTTATATCGGTACAGTCGCTGAAACAGGTGAAAGAGATGACCCCATCCACTGGGCACGTACCGGCGACCCCATCAAAATCAGTGTTTATGACCACTATGCAACCAGTAAGGTAATTGCTGAGTCCATTTTTGCTGAGTCAGGTCTTAAATATTGGGTATCTCTGCGTCAGTCAGGTATCCTTTATCCCGATATCGTTAAGAATATGGAACCCATTATGTATCACGTTGTTATCAACGGTGTTCTTGAGTGGGCAACAGTTGAAGATTCCGGCCGCCTTCTCGTAAATATCTGCGGCGACGATATTCCCGAAGAGTTCTGGAGAAGATTCTATAATATCGGTTCCGGCGCACAGTACAGAATCACCAACTTTGAGTTTGAACAGCTTCTTCTCGGTAAGTACGGTCTCGGTCTTGGTGATCCCAGAAAGCTCTTTGATCCCGACTGGTTCATCACAAGAAACTTCCACGGCCAGTGGTATCTTGACTCTGACGAACTTGAAAAGTACTGTCATTTCCGTGCCAATATGCCTATTGAAGAGTATTTCAAGAACGTTATGAACAATGTTGAGTGGTTCTATAAGCTTGCTAAGCTTGCAAAGCCCTTTGCATTCGCAGTTAAGCCCTTCATGAAGAAGATTGCCCAGACTCCCGTTTACGGCACACTTTGGTGGAGAGAAAACAATGTTACTCCCAGAATCAACGCTTATGTCGGTTCAATGGAGAAATGGAACGCAATCGGTAAGGATTGGAGCAAGGTAAAGGTTTACCGTCCCAATGACGATCCCTCACAGGCGCTTGTTCTTGACCACGGTTATGACGAGACAAAGGATTTCAATTCTCTTACAATTGAAGACCTTAAGAAGGCTGCTGCTTTCAGAGGCGGCGAATGCCTTGCAACTGAAATCGTTGATATGTACACACCCATCCTTTGGAAGTGCGCACACGGTCACGAGTTCATGATGTCTCCCAACCTTGTTCTCCGCGGCGGACACTGGTGCCCCGAAGAGCTGCCCTCAAGCGAAGAAAAGGCTGCTCAGAAGAAATTCCGTTGGGCTTATGACGACGAAGCAAAGGTCAATCCTTTCTTTGCACAGGTCTGGTATCCTCTTCACGATAAGAGCGAAAACAACGTCTATACAGAAGAAATCTACAAGGATTTCAAAGAATATCAGAAATAATTACATAATTTTCAGTCGGGAATCCCACGCGGGATTCCCGATTTTTTTGATTTTTCTATTGTGGCTAAAGTAATAATATGTTATTATATAAATAATAATATGCTGAATTCGGAGTGAAGCTTTTTATGATAAAAAGAGTTGTTTGTCTTTTATTGACCTGTGCGCTGCTTCTGCTGTGCTCGTGCAGTCTTCCTTTTGTTTCTTCTGACAGTGTGCTGAAAATCGGTATCGGTCAGGTTGAGGGTAATTTTAATCCTTTTTACAGCAGTAATGAAAATGATAAAAAAATTGTTGCTCAGGTGTTTGAAAGTGTTCAGCGTGTCGGCGAAAAAAACCGCCTTGTAAATGTCTGCGGCAGTATTACTTATGAATACCTTGACAATAAAAAGGTAAAATACACAGTCAGCATCCGTGATGATATGCTTTTTTCAAACGGCACTGCGGTTACGATTGATGATATAATTTTTTATTATTATGTGCTTGCTGATGCAAGCTATGACGGACCTTATTCCGACTGGTATCTTAATGACATCGAGGGGCTTAAGGAATTTTATTTCGATGATGCAAATTATGCAGTGAAGCTTAATACAATTAAGCAAAAAGTTGACAATAACTACACCGAGGGTAATATTTCTGAGGATGCGATGTATGAATACCTTTTTGCAACTCAGATTGAAGGTGCGTGGGCGGGCGACCTCAATGCCCAAACATCCCCGTCGGGAAAATCCTGGAAATCATATATAGAGACAATGGGCGGCAAAGATGAACTGGAACAGCTCGGAGATAATGCCGACTCCGATGATTATCTTGAGCTTATTGCCCGCATTGAGTCTCAGGCAAGACCCGGATATTACAATGCGGAAGATTGGTGGTACGCAAAGCTTGTCGATGACTATCTTGCCGAAAATTATGCGGACGGCGTGAATGTCGAAAAAATTTCAGGTATTAAGAAAATTAACGACTATACCTGTACAATTGTTTTTAATTCTCACAATATCAATGCAATTTCACAGATTAACCCAATCATTGTCAGCAAACAGTTTTACGGCACGGGCTATACAAAGGGAAATGCCTCGGTGATTAAGGAAATTACAACTGAAAATGTCGGTTCCGGTCCTTATGTCCTTGAAAAATTTAAAGAATCAGAGGTGCGTTTGGTTGCCAACGAGAATTATTACGATGGCCCTGTCGGCTTTGAAAATCTTCGCTTTGAAATTCTGAACGAAAATGACGACGCTGCCGCTAAGGTTATTTCCGGCGACATTGACGTTGCCGAAATTGCAGCTGCCGCTCAGATTGTTTCTGACCTTGATACAGCAAAAATAAAATATAACAGTTATGATGAAAACTGTTATCACACGCTGTATCTTAACGCTCAAACTCTTGAAAAGCAGGAAAGAAACGCTATTGTACAAATGCTTGATGCTTTTGGTCCGCTTGAGCAGTCAATAGGCGCTTATTACACCGCCGTTTACCGACCGCTTAGCCTTAATTTCAGTGAATATCCCCTTGAAATCAAAGAGCCTTATTACTCTGTGAATGATGACAAAGCGTTGCTTTATCTTAACACAATCGGTTGCTATACGGAAAACGGAGTAATGCTCGACAAAGACGGTGAACCGCTTGTTTACAATGCCTATATTGCCGAGCGTGAAACGTCGCCGGATTTCAAAATTCTGCAGACTCTTGCCGACAAGCTTTCTTCACACGGGATCAAGCTGAACATCAATTCTGTTTCTTTGTCTGACCTTGAGACAGCCGTAAAAGACAACAGAGCGGATATCTGGTTTGCAAGCGTTGCTGATGGGCAGACCTGCGATTTTTATAACCGTTACCATTCAACCGGCACCGATAATCTTGTTTCAGTCAATTCCGAAGAAATCGACAGTCGGATACTTGAAATCAGAAATGCACTGGATTTCGAAGAAAGAAGCACGCTTGTTTCCGATTTGCTTGAACTGATTATGGAAGAAACGGTTGAAATGCCGCTTTATCAACGTAAAATGCTTACAGCTTATAACACCGATACCGTTGACCAGAACAGCATTGCTTATGCTTATGACCCGACAGGATTTACTTATATTCTTAAAGACTTACAGCCCTGCTGAGTGATTGAAAGGAAGGTTTACAAATGTCAAAACTTTTTTCAGCAACAATTCTTGCTGCCGGCGCTGCTGCCGTTTATGCAATTACAAAGAAAAAGCTTGACCCCGTTGATTTTGCAAAGAAGGCTTACGGTGCAACACAGCTCAATATTCCCGTTGAGAAGAACTACGGTAACGGTGCCGCTCTTACACCGCCGATGGGTTGGTCAAGCTGGAATCTGTTCCGTAATAAGATAAACGAAGACCTTATTTATGAAACGGGTAAAGCACTCAAAGACAGCGGTCTTGCGGATGCAGGCTATATTCACCTTAATATTGATGACTGCTGGCAGTCCTCCCTGCGTGATGCAAACGGAAGACTTCAGGGCGACCTTATAACCTTCCCGAGCGGAATTAAGGCACTTGTTGAAAAGGTGAATGCACTGGGTCTTAAACTCGGCATTTATTCATCAAACGGTACACTTACCTGTGAAGATTTGCCCGCAAGCCTCGGTAACGAAGCAATTGATGCGGATACCTTTGCAGAGTGGGGAATTGAATATTTCAAATATGATTACTGTCATAATATTCCCATTCCTTTCAGAGCGCCTTCGATTGAAAAAATCACAATCAGTAAGGGCGGAATCGAAAACGAAACAGCTTACGGTCTTGAATATGTATTTCTGAGCGGTGGAGCTAAGATTGTTGAAGATGCCAAGCTGGGCGAAAGATTAATTACCGGTCTTTCATCAAATGGCGGTTCTGCGGAATTTAACGGAATTACTGTTGACGAAGACGGCGAATATGTTCTTACCATCTGCTTCCGTAAGAAGACTTTTGCAAAGAAATATCTTGAGATTATCGTAAACGGCGAAGATAAATATTCAACTGTTTTCCCTGCTGCGTGGCCCACAAGTCCCGGCGGCAGACATCAGGTTAAGCTTTTCCTCAAAGCGGGAGAGAATACAATTAAATTCTATAATCCCGTTGCATCCGTTCAGGACAGTACCGCAATTCAGTACACAAAAATGGGTGAGGAATTAAAGCGTGCAACACGCGAATATGCAGAAAAAACGGGTCAGCCCGAAAAACCGATTACTTATTCAATCTGTGAGTGGGGCACAAATCTGCCTTGGCGCTGGGGCAGACAGGCGGGAAACCTCTGGCGCACAACTATGGATATCAAGCCTTTCTGGGCATCTGTTCTCGGAATTTACGAAATCAATGTAAGACTTCATAAATATGCAGGTGTCGGCGGATGGAATGATCCCGATATGCTTGAGGTCGGTAACGGTAACCTTACTTATGAAGAAAACAAGAGTCATTTCACCCTCTGGTGTATGATGGCGGCTCCGCTCATTCTTGGCAACGACGTGCGTGCTTTTATAAAAAGTGACGGTACGGTTGATACCGAAAATCTTACTTATCAAATCGTTTCCGACAAAGATCTTATTGCTGTTGACCAGGATTCTCTCGGTCAGCAATGCCGCAGAATCAGAACAAACGGTCTTGAGGATGTTCTCGTCAAACCTCTGAGCAACAAAGAGGCAGCTGTTTGCTTCTTTAATAAAAGCGGTGAGCCCAAAAATATGGAGTGTTCTTTGCAGGATATCGTTGTTCGTCCTTTCGTTGAAACACCCTTTGCTGAAAAATACAATGTGTTTGACCTTTGGGAAAAAACAACACAGATTCTCAGTGACAAAATCGTCGCATCCGTACCTTCTCATGGCGTAAAAGCTTTCAGAATTAAAGTGGAGGAATAATTATGTGCAGGTTGTTTTCAAAAAGTGTAAAAGGTGAAAATTATTCGGTTGAGCAGGTTGATCTGAGCGTTATGCCTGCCGATACTCCCGAAGAACTTAAATATTTATACGAGCTTTCAACTGTTGATGATGAGCTTGATTATCTCGGACATCCCGATTCCGTTCTGTTTAAAAACGGTAAGATTTTAACAGTGTTTCCGTCAGGTCACGGTAAGGGCGCAATAAGAAGCCGCATCAGCTGCGACGGCGGTGTCACTTATACCGAAACAGTTAAGAATCCTCCGAAAAGCTGGAAAAATTCACGTGAGACTCCTACTGTTTACCGTCTTGAGTTTAACTCGCCCGATACTCCCGACAAGCTTATTATGATTGCCGGTAACCCCAAGTGGGGCACTGAACCGACAACGGGCGGATTCAACTATTCCATTTCTGAAGATGAGGGTGAAACCTGGACAGAGTTTGAGCTTGTTTATTCGAAGGATGAGGGGTATAATTTCATAACCATTGTTGCAATGGCATCGTTGACAAGGCTTAAGGAAAACGGTGAGTTCGTTGACAAGTGGATGGGCTTTTTCCACGACCGTAAATTTATAAATTATAAAACAATTCTTTCGTTTGATGAAAATGGAAAACCGCACTGGTCAAAGCCTGAGCCTTATTTTTCGGAACACAGAAAAATTGAAAAAGCCACCAATATGTGCGAGGTTGAGGTTGTACGCTCAGATTGCGGTAAGGGTGATGAGCTGTGTCTTATCAGCCGCAGCAATAAAAAACGCACAAATTCTCTTCTGTCTTTCTCAAGGGATGAAGGAAAAACCTGGTCAAAACCCGTCTATGCACCGTCTGCTCTCAACGGTGAGCGCCACAAGGCTGACTATACACCCGACGGCAGACTTTTCATTACTTTCCGTTCCATTGAGCGTGATGAGGAAAAAACAAAGAAATACAGCGAAAAGCCCGGCCGTTCATGGTACAGCGAAGGATGGATTGCGTGGGTCGGTACTTATGACGATTTGAAAAACGGCAGGGAAGGACAGTACAGAATTAAAATTGCCCATACTTATCTTCCTAAACAGACTGAGCCGGAAATCTGTGCCAACGGTGATGTCGGCTACTGTGGTAACGTTGTTTATCCCGACGGTACAATCGTAACATCAACTTACGGTTGCTTTGGCAAGCGTAATGCAGACGGTACTTATAAAACCTATGTTGTGTCAAAACGTATCAAGCTTGCAGATACAGATAAGTTGCTGAAAAAATAGGCAATATAAAAAACACGGAAAACATTTTGTTTTCCGTGTTTTTGACTTTTATTTATTTTCTTCGGATTTTTGCGGCTTCATTGTAAGACCTATTCTGCCTTTTGCATGGTCAACACTCAGCACTCTGACATTTACAACTTCGCCCACTTTAAGAGCTTCCGAGGGATGCTTGATGAATTTGTTTGTAATCTGTGAAATGTGAACAAGTCCGTCCTGATGAACACCGATGTCAACAAAAGCGCCGAAATCGGTTACATTTCTGACTGTGCCTTTAAGCTCCATTCCGACGGTAAGGTCTTTTATGTCAAGAACATCCGAACGGAGCATCGGCGGCGGCAACTCATCACGCGGGTCGCGACCGGGGCGCAGGAGTTCTTTTACAATATCTTTAAGTGTCGGAATACCGATACCAAGCTTTTCTGCAACTTTTTCTTCGCCGAGGGTTGCAACTCTGTCGTTGAGTTCAGAAATTTTTCCGTTTGCAACGTCATCAAGCGAATATGCACACAGTTTCAGTAATGCTTTTGCAGCGGTGTAGCTTTCGGGGTGAACACCCGTGTTGTCAAGAATATTTTTACTTTCGGCAACTCTCAGGAAGCCGGCGCACTGCTCAAAAGCTTTTGCACCGAGTTTCGGCACCTTTTTGAGCTGTGAACGGTCGCTGAAAGCTCCGTTTTCTTCGCGGTAAGTAACAATATTTTTTGCAACACCTGAGTTGATGCCCGAAACACGTGACAAAAGAGGGACGGAAGCGGTGTTAAGGTCAACGCCGACAGAGTTAACCGCGTCTTCAACAACACCGTCAAGCGCACTGTTAAGCTCTTTCTGAGGCATATCATGCTGATACTGACCGACGCCGATTGCTTTGGGGTCAATTTTTACAAGTTCGGCAAGCGGGTCCTGCAAGCGTCTTGCAATTGAAACTGCGCTTCTGAGAGAAAGGTCGAACTGCGGAAATTCTTCGGCGGCAAGCTTGGAAGCGGAATAAACGGAAGCGCCGGCTTCGCTGACAACCATATATGAAACGGGTTGACTGATTTCGCGCAGAACCTCAACCGTAAAGATTTCTGTTTCTTTTGAGGCTGTTCCGTTACCGATTGCAATGCAGTTGACAGAATGCTTTGCAATAAGATTTTTGATTGTTACCTTTGCCTGAGCTTTTTGTGCTTCTGAATGTGTGACATAGATTATTCCCGTGTCAAGCACTTTGCCGGTTTCGTCAACAACGGCAACCTTACAACCTGTTCTGTAACCCGGGTCGAGACCGATAACGGTTTTGTGCTTGACGGGCGGCTGCAGCAAAAGCTCTTTTGTGTTCATTGAAAAAACCTTGATTGCGCCTGCACAGGCTTTTTCGGTAAGCATACTCCTGATTTCTCTTTCAATTGAAGGGTAAATCAGTCTGTCGTAAGCGTCAATTCCCGCAAGTCTTACTGTTTCGGTGCAGGGGGACCCGATCGGGTTGAGAGTTAGGGTTGTAATGACATTGAAAGCTTTGACTGTGTCGATTTTTACGGTGACCTTCAGGAACTTTTCTCTTTCGCCGCGGTCAATGGCAAGAATTCTGTGACCTGCAATTTTATTGACTGGCTCAGAAAAATCATAATACATTGTGTAAACGCTTTCGGCAGCCTTGTCGGCGGCGGTTGCGGTTACGGTGCCGATGACCGTGAACAGATTTCTCAAGCGCTTTCTGATTTCTGCGTTGTCGGAAATGTTTTCCGCAATGATATCCATTGCACCCGCAAGAGCGGCTTCTGCAGAATCAACACCTTTTTCTTCATCTATATAATCTTTTGCAAGAATAAGCGGTTCAGGTGAATCTGTTTTTTGCTCAAAGATTGCATCGGCGAGGGGCTCAAGGCCCTTTTCCTTTGCCACAGATGCCCTCGTTTTGCGCTTGGGCTTAAAGGGACGGTAAATGTCTTCGATTTCCGCAAGCGTCTTTGCACCCGCAAGGGCGGCGGCAATTTCGTCGGTCATCTTTTCCTGGGAAATGATTGAATTGCTGACCTCTTCGCGGCGCTTATCGAGGTTGCGCAGATATTCAAGTCTTTCGGATAATTCTCTGATAATCTGGTCATCCAGTGTGCCGTGTGCTTCTTTTCTGTAACGTGCAATGAAAGGTACCGTGTTGCCTTCATCAAGCAGTTTTACGGTGTTTTCAACCTGCCATTCCTGCAGTCTGAACTGTTCTGTTAACTGTCGGATAATGTCCATTTTTAATCTCCGTTAATAAAATTTCTTTAATTGTCTGATGTCTTTGCCGAGAAACAGCAGGGGAGTATAGTTTCCTATAATACGCGATGTTACTCGCTGTGTATATTTTGCCTCAAGCTCATCCTCAGAAAGGTTAGAACTGATAATGGTCGGCAGTCTGCTGTTGAGACGGGAGTTGATAATATTATATATTGCGGCAACTGTGAACTGTGTCGAAAATTCAACGCCGAGGTCATCAACGATAAGAAGGTCGCAATTGAGAATTTCATCTTCAAAGTTGTTTTCATCACCGCCGCGGTTGTTGAAGCGCTCTTTTTCAAGCTGTCTTAACAGATTTTGCGCAGAGCGGTAAATGACATTGTAGCCGGCCTTTGTCGCGGTGGAAGCAATGGCAAGTGAAAGATGTGTTTTGCCCAGACCGGTTGCGCCGAACATAAAAAGACTGGGGGAGCTTTCACTGAAATCCTCGGCATAGCTTTTGCAGTATTCGAAAATCTTTGACATACGCTCCCTGACGGTGCTCTTTATGTTTTCATTATATTGATCGGGGTAATAGTCAAGTTTGAAATTTTCAAACGTACATTCGTTAACCGGTGCCGTTTCGTTAAGCTCGGCGGCGGCGAGAGCGTTGAGCAGAGATTTATAACATTCGCAGGCTATACCGCCGATAAAACCTGAATCGTTGCAAAGGGGACAGGCATATTTAACCTCAAGGTAATCGGCGGCAAAACCGTTGCTGACAAGCATTTCTTTGATTTCTTCTTGTTTTTCAAGGTTGGAGTTTGAAAGCTTGTCAATGAAATCGGCTGCATCTTTGCCCATTCCGATTGCTTTTACAACCGCAAGACCGTCCATTGCAAGCTCTTGCTCGAGCACGGCAATGTCGGGCAGAGCAGCAAGCACCTGACTGTGTCGGGTTTGCTGTGCCTTTTCGGCTGTGTTACGGCGTCTTGCCAATTCCGCCGCGGCGGCAGAATGAATTCTTTCGGCGTAACTCATTTATTGTCCTTCCTCTCGTATGTCAAATCTCCGAATAACGATTCTTTTTTAAACTCATCAAGATTGTAAGAAGCTTCTTGCGTGTTTTTGGTTTTTGCGGTCTTGGTGCTGTTTGCCTTGGCTTTGGCGGCATGCAGTTCATTTGCCGCTTTAACCGCCTCGGGTGTTGAAATTGAACTTTCGTGCCAGCTTTGCAGAACTTTGTTCATATAAGCCAGACTGAATTTCTGCGTGTGGTCAACCATATTTTCATAAGCAAGGAATATCATATCGGCAGAGAATTTCCATTCTTTGTTCCAACGGTTAATGTATTCTGCCTGCTTCGTTGTCGGCTGAGTGTTCGGCAGACCTGCCATTATGCTGAATTCTTTCCACACCGCGTTGGAATTGCGCAGCCTGGAAATGACCTCAGCGGCCTTTTCGAGTGTATCAATTTCTTTGGCAAACCAATCCTGAGCGATTTTACCTATGTATCCGTAGCTGAATTTGCCGATTGAAACGCAGTAATCAATAATCATAAATATTACTTCGACCGGCATTCCGTAATGGTCGTGCATCATAAGCAGGGTGCACTGTCCGCTGTATCCGATTGTTCTGCCGATTTTAGTCTGCGCTTCATCAAACAGGTTTCCTATTTCGGGGGACTCCTCGATTCGTGCGGAAATTTCTGCGCTTGTCGGTGCCGAAAAAGGCTCGTGCACAACCGTTAGCTGGGTTTGCTCAGGGGCTGATTTTGCCGAAGGGCTATCATTGGTTACGGCAACACCGCTTTCGTTGATAACACCGGTAAGAATCCAATACTGCAGATAATCGTTTGCGTCGTCAGGCTTCATTTTTAAATCGGCACACATTTTATTAAAGTCGGCTTCCTCGGGATAACGTCTGAGAATCCAGAGCAACACCTTGAGCTGGTGTTCGTTTGCAAGCCTGATGTGTTTGTCAACGATTGCCGAGGGAACGGCAAAGGTGCTTTCCATCATTTTCGGCTCAATTTTAAAGCTCACAGAGAAACCTCCTTTATTATTTAATACATTTAAATATTATACCACAAATTGTTACACAAATGGAAGAGAAAAAACAAAAAAGACAGAAAGAAAAAAAGACTGTTGTAAAACAGCCTTTTTCAAAATCAATTAAATTGATTAGATAGCGCGGGTAACCTTGCCGGAGCGAAGGCAACGTGTGCAAGCGTGAACTCTTTTGGGGGAGCCGTTTACAACTGCCTTAACTCTTTTAACATTGGGCTTCCAAGTTCTGTTTGAACGTCTGTGTGAGTGAGAAACTTTGATGCCGAAAGCAACATCTTTTCCGCAGAAATCGCATTTTGCCATGTCTCGCACCTCCTTTTTAATCTGTAACAGATGACATATTAACAGATTGCTTTGCAAAAAGCAAGTGTTTTTTTGATTTTTTATGATTTATTTTTAAAAGTTGTAAAACTATTTATTTTTATTGCAATTTTTTTGGAAAAAACTATTGATTTTTACGTTTGATTGATATATAATACACACAGAACATTTGTTTGCACTAAGCTTTTCGGAGGTAAAATAAATGGAAGACAGACAAAAAGCGCTTGAAACCGCACTTATGAAGATTGAAAAAACTTATGGCAAAGGCTCAATAATGCGTCTTGGCGAGAATTCAGCCCTTAATGTCGCCGCCATTTCAACCGGATCTGTTGCTCTTGATATTGCAACCGGTGTCGGCGGTGTGCCCAAGGGAAGAATTGTTGAAATTTACGGTCCTGAGTCTTCCGGTAAAACAACTCTTGCACTTTCTATTATAGCACAGGCTCAGAAAGCCGGCGGTGACGCCGCGTTTATCGATGCTGAGCATGCGCTTGATCCCGTATATGCCGCAAATCTCGGCGTTGATGTTGATGCACTTCTTGTTTCTCAGCCCGATTACGGTGAGCAGGCACTTGAAATTGCCGATGCGCTTGTAAGGTCGGGCGCTCTCGACGTTGTTGTTATCGACTCGGTTGCCGCACTTGTTCCCCGTTCTGAAATTGAGGGTGATATGGGTGACTCTCACGTCGGTTTGCACGCAAGACTTATGTCGCAGGCACTGCGTAAACTTGCAGGCGTTATTTCAAAATCCAACACTACTCTCATTTTTATCAACCAGTTGCGTGAAAAGGTAGGTATTGTTTACGGTAGCCCCGAGGTTACAACCGGCGGCCGTGCACTTAAATATTATTCAACCGTCCGTATTGATGTAAGACGCGTTGAATCTCTTAAAAATTCCTCAAACGAAATTGTCGGTAACCGTACAAAATGTAAGGTTGTTAAAAACAAGGTTGCACCTCCGTTCAAAGAGGCGGAGTTTGATATTATGTACGGCAAAGGTATTTCACGTGAGGGTGAGCTTGTTGATCTTGGTGTAAAATTCGGTGTTGTACAGAAGAGCGGAGCCTGGTTCTCTTACGGCGATATGCGTCTCGGACAGGGCCGTGACAACACAAAAGAGATTCTTGCCAACAATGAAGAACTTGCAAGTGAGATTGAAAAGAAAATTGTCGCCGCAATGAATGAACAGAAGGCTGCTGTTGCGGCTGCTAAAAAGGCAAAAGCGGCTACTGTTTCCGCACCGGTTATGCCTGCCCCCGTGCCCACGACAAAGGCAAGTGCAAGAGCGAAGCTTGACATTGTTGTTGATGACGATTAATTATGAAATTAACTGCCGAATTTGTTACACCGTCAACTGTTAAGGTCTTTTGCGACGGCGAATATCTTTTAACCGTTGACTGTGATTTTTGGCTGTCGTACAGTTACGGCAGCGAAGTTTATATGAATAATGAGGAGCTTGCTGCTTTTGTTGAAGCGGCAGGCTCCCGCTTTGCTTTTAACAAGGCGCTCAACATCCTTTCAAGACGCGATTACTGTGCAAAAGAGCTTATAAAAAAGCTTTGTGAAAAAAATATTGAACGCAGTTATGCACAGTCGGCAGTGGAAAAACTTGAAGAAATGGGATATGTAAACGATGCGCTTTATGCCGAACGTCTTGCCGAACACTTATATAATTCAAAGGGCTATTCGCCTAAAAAAATTCGCTATGAGCTGATTTTAAAAGGTGTTTCTGACGAAATTGCGCAGAATGCCGTCAGTTTGCTTGACAAAGACACAGTTTTGCGTATTATAGAATTGTTGCAAAATAAACATAAGAAAAATCTTTATGATGAAAAGGGTGTGCGCCGCACTTTTGCCGCTCTTGCCCGAGCAGGTTATTCTTATTCCGATGTGCGAACCGCATTTAATCGCATCGGCACTGAGTTTGAAACGGAGGATTATGATGTTTGACATTGGTATTATTTCCCTTGGTTGTCCTAAAAACCAAGTGGATTCCGAACGTATGCTTGCGGCTTTTGAGGCTGTCGGTTATTCGGTTGTTGACCCTTATCAGGGTGCCGATGCCGTTATAATCAACACCTGCGGTTTTATTGATGCCGCAAAAGAAGAGGCAATCGAAACGATTCTTGAAATGGCATCCCTCAAAGAGGATGGTATTATTGAAAAAATCATCGTTACGGGTTGCCTTGCTCAGCGTCACAAAGATGAGATTTTTGCTGAAATTCCTGAGGTTGACGCTGTTGTCGGTATCGGTGCAAACGGTGACATTGCAGACATTGTCAAACGTGTTGTTACCGGAGAAAAGGTTTCGTGCTATCCCGATGTTTCGAATCTTCCGCTTACCGGTCAGCGTCTTCTGACAACTCCCGAATACTGGTCTTATCTTAAGATTGCCGACGGCTGTTCAAACTGTTGCACGTACTGTGCGATTCCCGCTATCCGCGGCGGTTACAGAAGCGTTGAAATGGAAACTGTAATTGAAGAAGCGAAAACACTTGCCGCTTCCGGTACTAAAGAATTGATTCTTATTGCTCAGGATACAACCAATTACGGCATTGACCTTTACGGCGAAATTAAGTTGCCTGAACTTCTTAACCGCTTGTGCGAGATTGACGGCATTGAATGGATAAGAATGTTGTATTGCTATCCCGATAAAATTACCGATGAACTGCTTGATGTCATTGCCGCACAGCCGAAACTTCTTCATTATTTCGACATTCCCTTGCAACACGCAGATGACGGTATCCTTTCTGCAATGAACCGCACCGGCACCTGCGAAGAATACCGCAATATTATCGCAAAAATCCGCGCAAAACTGCCCGATGCCGTTCTCAGAACAACAATGCTGATAGGCTTCCCCGGTGAGGGTGAGGAAGAGTTTGAAAACCTTGCCGAATTTGTCAACGAAATTGAGTTTGACCGTCTCGGTTGTTTTGCTTTTTCTCCGCAGGAGGGGACACCGGCTTATGATATGGACGGTGCGGTTGATGAGGGTGTCAAACAACACAGAATAGACATTATTATGCAGGATCAGCTTGAAATCACAACTCTGAAGAATGAAAGCCGTATAGGCAAAGAATACCGAGTTATCGTTGAGGAGTATGACCATTATTCCGACGCTTACATCGGCAGAACATATATGGATGCCCCTGAAATTGACGGCAGAATTATGTTCACGACCGATAATGATTACAAAGAGGGCGATTTTGCCGACGTTATCGTTATCGGCGTTAATGATTACGACCTGATTGCAAAAGATATTAACTGATTGAGGACAAAATTATGAATTTACCTAATAAACTTACCGTTGCAAGAATGATAATTACCCCGTTCTTTCTGCTTGCAATGCTTCTTGAGTTCAATTATCACTACCTTGTTGCGGCAATAATTTTTATTGCGGCATCAATAACCGATTTTCTTGACGGTAATATTGCGAGAAAACACAACCTCGTTACAACCTTCGGTAAGCTTTGTGATCCCGTTGCCGACAAAATGCTGACAACGGCCGCTTTGCTTGCTCTTATGCGAATTGACCTTTGCAGCATCTGGATTGTTATGATTGTCATTACCCGTGAGTTTGCGGTCACATCATTCCGCCTTGTTGCTTCTGCTCAGGGTGTTGTAATTCCTGCAGATGTGTGGGGCAAAATCAAAACGGTCAGTCAGATGGTTTTTATTCCGCTTATCATTCTGCTTACTCATTTCAATTCGGTTTATTCGTTTATGCCCGTTGAGGGAATTTTTACACTTTCTGTTGTTTCAAATGCGCTTCTCTGGATTACCGCTGTTCTTACCGTAATTTCGGGCGTTAATTATATTGTAAACGGCAAAAAAATCATTGACTTTTCAAAGTGATATTAATATAATGTTATAAACAGATAAATGCGTTTATCGGGAGAGTAACCTTTTCGGCAATATCAGAGAGGAAGCAGGCAGCTGAAAATGCTTCTTATTTTCGTTAAGGTGAAATGCACCCGCCAGCACACGGTGAGGAAAATTACAGTATTCCCGTGCGGCCCGACCCCGTTACAGGTCCTTCTTGAGTTATAAACAGGAGTGGAACCGCGTTCTTACGCCTCCGTTACCCTTTGGGTGCGGAGGTTTATTTTTTGGAGGTGCTTTATGTTATTAAAGCTTTTGCGCGAGGACATTGCGTGCGTTAAAGCTCGCGACCCTGCGGCACGTTCGGCGCTTGAAATTATGCTGCTGTATCCGGGATTCAAAGCAATTCGTAATCACAGAATCGCCAACTGGCTTTTCAGGCACAGGTTTTATTTTCTTGCCCGTTGGCTTTCACAGCATACGTCAAGAAAAACGGGTATAGAAATTCATCCCGGCGCACAGATAGGCAGAAGATTTTTTATTGACCACGGCACGGGTGTTGTCATTGGCGAAACAACCGTCATCGGCGACGACGTAACTCTTTATCAGGGGGTTACTCTCGGCGGTACCGGTAAAGATACAGGTAAACGTCATCCGACAATCGGCAACAAGGTGATGATTGGTGCGGGCGCCAAAGTGCTCGGACCTTTTGAAATCGGAGACAATTCACGCATTGCGGCGGGTGCCGTTGTCCTTGAAGAAATTCCGCCGAATGCAACCGCCGTCGGTGTGCCTGCAAAAGTTGTAAGGCGTGACGGAATCAGAATTGACGATATGGACCAGGTTCATATTCCCGACCCCGTTGCGCAGGAAATTGCGCGACTTGAGTTGCAGATTGAAGAACTTAAACTGATGATTAAATAATGGAGGAAAAATAAATGAAAGTTTTCAACACTCTCACAAGACAAAAAGAAGATTTCGTAACTATTGAAGAGGGTAAGGCAAAAATTTATGCCTGCGGTCCCACGGTATATAATTTTATTCACATTGGTAACGCACGTCCCATCTGTGTTTTTGACGTTCTTCGCCGTTATCTTGAGTACAGAGGCTACGATGTAACTTTTGTTCAGAATTTCACTGACATTGATGACAAAATCATCAAGCGTGCAAATGAAGAGGAGTCAACATTTACAGAGGTTTCCGAAAAATATATTGAGGAATTCTGGAAGGATGCAACAGGTCTTAATTTCAAGCCTGCAACCGTTCACCCCAAAGCAACCGAAAACATTGACAAAATTATTGAAATCGTAAGCGGACTTATTGAAAAAGGCTATGCTTACAGTGTTGACGGCGACGTTTATTTCAGCCCTGCAAAATTTGAAGAATACGGCAAGCTTTCACATCAGCCGTTGGAAGAACTTGAAGCCGGCGCAAGAATTATGGTTGGCGAAATCAAGAAAAATCCCATGGATTTCGCTCTTTGGAAATCTGCCAAACCCGGTGAGCCTTACTGGGATTCTCCCTGGGGTCACGGCAGACCCGGCTGGCACATCGAGTGCTCTGCAATGGTTTGCAGATATCTTGGCGAGAGTATTGACATTCATTGCGGCGGTCAGGATCTTATTTTCCCGCACCACGAAAATGAAATCGCCCAGAGCGAGTGCTTCACAGGAAAACCCTTTGCAAAATATTGGATGCATAACGGTTATATCAATGTTGACAATGTTAAAATGTCAAAATCTCTCGGCAATTTCTTCACCGTTCGTGATGTTGCCGAAAAATACGGTTATGAACCCATTCGTTACCTTATGATTTCATCTCATTATCGCAGTCCCATCAACTACAGTGTTGATATCATTGAACAGTGCAAAGCCGCACTCACAAGACTTTATACCTGCCGTGATAACCTTGATTTTGCACTTAAAAATGCACCTGAAGGTGAAGCGGATGAGAAGTTTGTTGCTCAGCTTAATGCTAAACGTGAGCGCTTTATTGAGGTTATGGACGATGACCTCAACACAGCCGATGCCATTGCCGTTGTTTTCGATATGGTACGTGAAATCAACACAGAGGCACTTAAGGCAGATGCAACAAAGGCAACTGTTGAAGCGGCAATCAAAATGTTTGATGAGCTGACAGGCGTTCTCGGCCTTGTTTACAACAGAAAAGAAGAAAATCTTGATGCCGAAATCGACGCTATGATTGCTGCAAGAACTCAGGCAAGAAAAGATAAAAACTGGGCAGAGGCCGACAGAATCCGCGATGAACTTAAGGCAATGGGCATTGTTCTTGAGGATACTGCACAAGGTGTTAAGTGGCACAGAGAATAATATTTATATAATTTAATAAATTGTAAAAAAATGCTTGCATTTTTAATATCGCTGTGATATAATATCGCGGCAAAACGCACGCATGGTCATTTTTTTCGCAAGTGCGGCGAGCTTCATCACCGTTGTGAAATCAGACTTTGCGGAGGACGGTGCACAGCACCTAAACTAAGGAGGAAAAAATATGTCAGTAGTATCCATGAA
>JAZNVG010000029.1:0-71449 GCA_045592705.1 Acutalibacteraceae bacterium
CATCTTCCGAAAATCTGATTTCAGAAGAGAAGGCAAAGGAAATCGCACTTGACCACGCAGGATATGAAGAATCCGAAGTAAGATTCGTCAAAGCAAAGCTTGACCGTGATGACGGCAGATATGAATACGAAATCGAATTCAGAGCCGACGGTAATCTTGAATATGATTATTCAATCAATGCCGTAAATGGAAAAATCGTTGAATTTGACCGTGATTACGATGCTCCCGACAGATTCGAAGCTTTTTGGTTTATCGGATTCCTCAGAAATCTTCTGGCAAAGCTTTTCGGATAAACTCCGGTCAGAGATAAAAAATATATTGAGAGGTGAATTAAAATGAAGAAAAAGGTATTTGCAGTTTTAGTTTCGGTGGTTCTGGTTTTATCGGTTGTATTGCTTGCAGCATATGCCAAAAATCAACCTGAAAAAGAAAACGTTGATCTCAATCAGGCACAAGCATCCGCACCGTCGGTTAAAAACAGCGAAGTCTTAAGCGTTTCTCCTGATGAGGCAATTGATGCAGCACTCAAACACGCAGGAGTATCCAGAGAAAACGCCGTGATGTTCGGTGCTCCTTCACTTGATGAAGATAACGGAAAAGTCCATTATGACGTTGAATTCGGATATAACGGATTTGAATATGATTATGAGGTTGCAGTTCCTGACGGTTCAATCCTGAAAGCAGAAAAGGAAGCCGAAAGGGTTAAAGTTTCCGAAAAGGAAAGCGTTCCCGCAAAGCCCGAAGTTCCTGTAAGCAAAGAAAACAAAAACAGCAATAAAAACAACAACGGTTATATCAGCGTTGAAGCCGCAAAGCAGAAGGCTCTTGACGATGCAGGTGTCAAAGCAGAAGATGCAGTATTCCTTAAAGCATACTATGATTCAGATGATCTTGTTCCTCATTATGATGTTAAGTTTGAAGCAAACGGATATGAATACGAATATGAGGTTAAAGCCTCTGACGGCTCGGTTCTTGAAAAAGACGTTGATAAGGAAAGAAAACCTGTTAACAGCCCTTCCGCATCAAATGAATATATCTCCGCAGATAAAGCAAAATCAATAGCATTCGACCACGCTTCCGTAAAGGCGGCAGACGTGAAATTCTCAAAAGCTGAGCTTGACCGTGACGATCTGATAGTCCATTACGATGTTGAGTTTGTTGTCGGTGATTTCGAATACGAATATGAAATAAACGCCGAATCAGGAAAAGTAATAGCTTCTGATAAGGAATATAATGACTAATCAAAGCTATAGATTGAGATAAATAAAATTAAAAATCAGGTGCAACGAAAATTATCTCTGTTGCACCTGATTATGTTTTTTAGAAATGATTATGCTGTAAAAATCAACTCATGATTAACAATCTCTTTTGCACATGCTTCAATGCTGTTCATACGAGCAACCCACTCCATTTGGTCTTGTTCTTTGAGTTGTTCTGTGATTTCTTCATTAACCTTCATCTGTTCTACCAGCCGAGAGAACATAGCAGATACCTGTTCATCAACCTCTGAAAGATGAGACCACAATGTGCCGTTCATAAGCATAATATTAAATTGAACTCGTTTGTGTTGCATAAGATAATCTTTGCGTTTCAGTCCCCATACACCGAGTGGTTTGTTTGCTTCGGCAGGTAATGTAATGTTGGGGATTCGATAATCACCAACGGTTCTATATGTACCGCCGTTCTGTTCAAATGATGATTTATTCATAAATGTAAATTCCTTTCAATCTGTAACAAATGTGTCGTGTGTGAATTTTGCACCAAGCCGAAAACCTGAAATAAAACTATCGGCTATACTGACTGTTAAAAAATCGTTATATGTACTTGTGTAAGTTACGAACAAAGCTTTTTCTTTGCCACTTAACTTTGAAGCTAATAATTCTTCTTTTTCTGTAAGAGAGTTTAACTTTTTCTTTAACTCACTTTTAAGTTCTGAACAGCATTCCTGCGGTTCAATGTTGCCATAATAAAAGTCTTCAATAAAACCAGACATTTTGTAAACCTCCGTAATAAATTGATAATCCTTACAATTCAATCATTCCGACTGTCTACAAAAGCAGAAGGGAGGCAACTTCCTTATGAAGTGCCTCCCTTGGTCTGCTTTTTGTCATTTGTTGTAGAATATTACCAAAAGTTACCCTTTAATACAGTTACATTTTTAAACAGCGGCAAGCGCTTGTTTGCTTGACTTATTTAATAATTATATGATATACTGTAAGCGGTATTTTTTATTGTAGTTTAAGGAGGTATGTCTTGTGAAAAAAATCGGAATTGTCATGGGCAGCGACAGCGATTTGCCTGTTGTTGAAAAAGCATTCAACACGCTTGACGAGTTCGGTGTGCCTTATGAGGTGCATGTCTTTTCTGCGCACAGAACACCTGAGCAGGCAAGAGAATTTTCTGCAACTGCGCGCGCAAACGGCTTCGGCGCAATTATTGCCGCCGCCGGCAAAGCAGCACACCTTGCAGGTGCCATCGCCGCAAACACCACTCTGCCTGTTGTCGGTATCCCCGTAAAATCATCAACACTTGACGGCATTGATGCGCTTTTGTCAACCGTTCAGATGCCTGCGGGCATTCCTGTTGCCACGGTTGCCATTGACGGCGCTGTCAATGCCGCTTTGCTTTGCATACAGATTCTTGCCGTTGAGGACAGTGCTCTTGCTGAAAAGCTTGATGCTTCCCGCGCGGCGGCCGCACAGAAAGTTCTTGCAAAAAACGCTGAAATTTCAGCAAGATTCAATAAATAATTCAGGAGGAACAAAACAATGAACAAGCTCGTTTACAAAGGAAAAACAAAGGATGTCTTCGCACTCGAAAACGGTAACTATCTTCTTAAATTCAAAGATGACGTTACAGGTGAAAACGGTGTTTTTGATCCCGGCGCTAACACAGTCGGTCTCAGCATTGACGGCGTAGGTAATCTCAATCTCAAAATGTCAATTTTCTTCTTTGAAAAGCTCAAGGAAGCAGGCATCAAAACTCACTATGTAAGCGCAAACCTTGAAGATACAACAATGGAAGTTCTTCCTGCAAAGGTTTTCGGTAAGGGTCTTGAGGTTATCTGCAGACACAAGGCTGTCGGCAGCTTCATCCGCCGTTACGGCGATTACATTGAAGAAGGCGCTGACCTTCCCGCTTATGTTGAAATGACTTTCAAAGATGACAACAGAGGCGATCCCCTTGTAACAAAAGAAGGCCTTGTCGCGCTTAATGTCATGACAGACGAACAGTATGAGTCTGTTAAGAAAATGACTCAGGAGATCACACAGATCGTTGCTGATGAGCTTCTCAAAAAGGGTCTTGTACTTTATGACATCAAGTTTGAATTCGGTTACTGCGGCGACGAAGTTGTTCTTATTGACGAAATCGCTTCCGGCAATATGAGAGCTTATAAGGACGGCAAATATATTGAACCCCTTGAGCTTTCTGAAATTTTCTTTGCAGAATAATTAAACTTGAATCTATCCGGAGGCATGTATATGTGTGACCTTAACAACAAGCTCCACGAAGAGTGCGGCGTGTTCGGTATTTTTGTTCCCACGCGTCAGGATGTTGCGCACTCTGCTTATTACGGACTTTATGCTCTTCAGCACAGGGGACAGGAAAGTTGCGGCATTGTTGTAAATGATGACGGTGTTTTCCATTCCTTTAAGGATATCGGTCTTGTCAATGATGCAATTACAACCGAAACTATGGAAGAACTCGGTCCCGGCAATATGGCAATCGGCCATGTGCGCTACGGTGCGCTTGGTACAGACCCCCGTTTGAGCGCTCAACCCGTTGTTGTTGAGCACGTCAAGGGCAGAATGGCGCTTGCAAACAACAGCGCACTTATCAACTACTATGAGCTTCGTGAGGAACTTGAACTTCAAGGCTCAATTTTCCACACCACCAGCGACGCTGAAATTTTTACTTACATCATCACAAAAGAGCGTCTGACGGCTCCTTCGATTGAGGAGGCTGTCAACAGAGCAATGAGCAAAATCAAGGGTGCATATTCATTTGTTGTTATGTCCCCGTCAAAGCTTATTGCAGCAAGAGATGAGCGCGGCTTTAAACCGCTTTGCTACGGTGTTCTTGAAGACGGCGGTTATGTTGTCGCTTCCGAAAGCTGTGCGCTTGACTCAATCGGTGCAACGCTTGTCCGTGAGCTTGAACCCGGCGAAATTCTTGTTTTCACAAAAGACGGAATCAAGAGCATCCGCGACCACTGTGGAAAAGCTCCCACCTCATTCTGTATTTTTGAGTATCTGTATTTTGCCCGTCCCGACTCGATAATTGACGGGCTCTCCGTTCACAGCGCAAGACTCCGCGCGGGTGCATTCCTTGCCCTTGAACATCCTGTTCAGGCGGATGTTGTTATCGGTGTTCCCGATTCCGGACTTGATGCCGCTATCGGCTACTCAAGACAGTCCGGTATTCCTTACGGTCTGGGCTTTATTAAGAACAAGTACATCGGCAGAACTTTCATTGCACCCGGTCAGGCTTCACGTGAAGATAAGGTTAAGATAAAGCTTAACCCCATCAGCGAAACCGTAAAGGGTAAGAGAGTTGTTCTTGTTGATGACTCAATCGTCAGAGGCACAACCTGCGCAAGAATTGTCAAACTTCTGCGTGATGCGGGCGCAACCGAGGTTCATATGCGTTCCTCAGCCCCCACTTTCAAATATGTCTGTCACTACGGCACCGATATCGAATCCGAAAAGGTGCTTATCGCAAGACAGCATTCGCTTGAGGAAATCAAAGAAATCCTCGGTGTGGATTCCATCGGCTTCTTAAGCGTAGAAAACGCACCGAAAATTGCCAATGGCTGTGCAAAGGATTATTGTCTTGCCTGTTTCAACGGCGAATATCCCACCGAAATACCCAGCAAAAAACAACAAAGAAAATATGAGAAAAAGATTTCTGAAAGTGAGGCTGCAATATGAACAGTTTCAGTGAAAGCTATAAAGCTGCGGGCGTAGATATCACCGCGGGTTACAAAGCTGTTGAGCTTATGAAAAAACACATCGCAAGAACCCTTACTGCAGGCGCAATGTCTGATATCGGCGGTTTCGGCGGTTTGTTTGAACTTGATTTAACGGGAATTTCAAAGCCCGTTCTTGTCAGCGGCACCGACGGTGTCGGCACAAAGTTAAAGCTTGCATTCATTATGGACAAGCACGACACAGTCGGTATTGACTGCGTTGCAATGTGTGTCAACGACATTATCTGCTGCGGTGCAAAGCCTCTCTTCTTCCTTGATTATATTGCCTGCGGCAAAAACGTTCCCGAAAGAATTGCAGACATCGTTGCAGGTGTTGCTGAGGGATGCGTTCAGGCAGGTGCGGCACTTATCGGCGGCGAAACCGCTGAAATGCCCGGCTTCTATCCCGTTGATGAGTATGACCTTGCCGGCTTCTCTGTCGGTGTTGTTGACCGTGACAAGGTTGTTGACAACAAAAAAATCAAGGTCGGCGATGCTGTTATCGCTCTTCCTTCCAGCGGCGTACATTCAAACGGCTTTTCTCTTGTAAGGAAAGTTTTCGATGTTGAAAACAAAGACATCCAAACTCCCGTTGCAGAGCTTGGCGGCAAGTCAATCGGCGAGGCACTTCTTGCCCCCACCGTTATCTATGTAAAGCCCATGCTTAACCTCTTTGATAACGTAACCGTCAAGGCTGTTTCACACATCACCGGCGGCGGTTTCTATGAAAATATTCCCAGAAGCATCCCCGCAGGCTTTGCTGCAAAAATTGAAAAGGCAGCCGTTAAGACTCTGCCCATCTTCAATATGATTGCAAAAGCAGGCGATGTCTGCGAACGCGATATGTTCAATACCTTTAATATGGGCGTCGGTATGAGCTGTGTCGTCGGCGCAGAAGAGGCTGACAAGGCTGTTGCCACACTTAAGGCAAGCGGCATTGACGCTTATATAATGGGCGAAATCGTCAGCGGCGAGGGTGTTGAATTATGCTAAAGGCAAAAATCGCCGTCCTTGTTTCGGGCGGCGGCACCAATCTGCAGGCGCTGATTGATGCACAAAACAGCGGCATAATCACAAGCGGTGAAATTGCGGTTGTCATTTCCAATAATGCGGATGCTTATGCACTCACCCGCGCAAAAAACGCAGGCATTGCAACAGCGACCGTCATAAAAAAAGAATGTGCATCTCAGACTGAGTTTGAAAGCAGAATAATTGATATTCTCAACAAAAATGAAATTGACCTTATTGTGCTTGCGGGCTTTATGTGCATTCTCAGCGCAGATTTCACACGACGCTACGATGAAAGAATTGTCAACGTTCATCCGTCACTTATTCCGTCTTTCTGCGGCAAGGGCTTTTACGGTCTGCGCGTGCACGAGGCGGCGCTTCAATACGGTGTCAAGGTGACGGGGGCAACCGTTCATTTTGTTAATGAAATTCCCGACGGCGGCAGAATTATTCTGCAAAAGGCTGTCGCGATCCGTAAGGGTGACACACCCGAAACACTCCAAAAAAGAGTTATGCAGCAGGCGGAGTGGAAGATTCTTCCCAAAGCCGTTGAGCTTGTTTCAAAAGACATTATTGCAGGAAAATAAGAAAGGTAAGGTAAGCTAAAATGAGCATTTACGAGTGCGCCGATATCGGCAAGATTCTCAGCGAGAATACATATCCCGGCAGAGGAATCATTGTGGGCAAATCTGCTGACGGAACAAAGGCGGTTTCTGCATATTTTATTATGGGCAGAAGCGAAAACAGCCGTAACCGTGTTTTTGAAGAAAAGAAGGATGAAATCAAAATTCTTCCCTTTGACGCATCAAAGGTAGAGGATCCCTCTCTTATCATTTATTATCCCGTTCGCAAGTTTGAGGATACTCTTGTTGTCACAAACGGCGACCAGACCGACACGGTTTATGATTTCATTAAAGAAGGCAAAACCTTTGAGCAGGCGCTTGAAACACGCTGCTTTGAGCCGGATGCCCCCAATTTCACACCCAGAATCAGCGCACAGCTTACCGAAAAAGACGGTGCTTTCACTTATAAAATGAGCATCCTCAAAAGCAACGATGCCGTCGGCAGTGATTGCAACCGTTATACCTTTACTTATGCTCCCGTTAACGGTGTCGGCCACTTTATCCACACCTATAACCACGACGGTAATCCCATCCCCACATTCACAGGCGAACCTGAAAGAATTGAAATTATTGATGATATTAATGAGTTTGCCGAAAAAATTTGGGCAAATCTTAATCCTGACAATAAAATTTCGCTTTATGTTCGTTATTTTGACTTGGCAACCGGCGCTTGTGAAACAAAGCTTTACAACAAGCATTTAGGAAATTAACGGAGGATTTTGAAATGAAAGAATTTGAACTCAAATACGGTTGTAACCCCAACCAGAAACCCGCCAAGATTTATATGCACGACGGCACCGACCTTCCCATTGAAATTCTGTCGGGTCGCCCCGGTTACATTAATTTCCTTGATGCTTTTAATTCCTGGCAGCTTGTCAAGGAAATCAAAGCGGCACTCAATATGCCCGCCGCAACATCATTCAAGCACGTCAGCCCCACCTCTGCGGCTGTCGGCACACCCCTGAGCGATACACTCAAAAAAGCCTGCTTTGTTGATGATATCGAAGGTCTTGACGATTCTCCGCTTGCCTGCGCTTATGCAAGAGCAAGAGGCACAGACAGAATGTCCTCTTACGGCGACTGGATTGCTCTGAGCGATGTCTGTGACGTTACCACCGCCAATATCATCAAGCGCGAGGTTTCCGACGGTATCATTGCTCCCGGTTATGAACCCGAGGCACTTGAAATTCTTAAGACAAAGAGAAAGGGTACATACAATATTATTAAAATTGACCCCGATTTCATTCCCGACCCTCAGGAAATCAAGCAGGTTTTCGGCATCACATTTGAGCAGGGCAGAAACAATTTCAAAATTGACAATTCCTTGCTTGAAAACCTTGTAACAGAAAACAAAGAGCTTCCCGACAGCGCAAAGCGTGACCTCATTATTGCGCTCATCACTCTTAAATATACACAGTCCAATTCCGTTTGCTATGCTGTTGACGGTCAGGCAATCGGTGTCGGTGCAGGTCAGCAGTCAAGAATTCACTGCACACGTCTTGCCGGCAATAAGGCTGACATCTGGCACTTAAGACAGCATCCGAAAGTGCTTGCTCTTCAGTTTGTTCCCACAATCGGCAGAGCAGACAGAGACAATACAATCGACACTTACATTTCCGATGAATACGAAGATGTTCTCGGCGATGATGTTTGGCAGAATTTCTTTGCAGTCAGACCCGAACCCTTCACAAAAGAAGAGCAGAAGGCTTGGCTTGCACAGATTAACGGTGTTGCTCTCGGCAGTGACGCATTCTTCCCCTTCGGCGATAATATCGAGCGTGCTCGCAAGAGCGGTGTTACCTATGTTGCACAGCCCGGCGGCTCTGTCAGAGATGATCACGTCATTATGACCTGCAACAAATATAAAATGGCAATGGCATTCACGGGAATGCGCCTTTTCCATCACTGATAAACGGAGGTTTGTTCTATGAAAGTCGTAGTCATCGGTGGCGGCGGCAGAGAGCATGCAATTATCAAAAAGCTTAAAGAAAGCCCCCAAATTACCGAAATTTTTGCATTGCCCGGCAACGGCGGCATTGCCGCTGACGCCACTTGTGTTGCCATAGGCGCAACAGATATCGGCGCAATTGTTGATTTTATAAAAAATAATGATATCGGGTTTGCCGTTGTTGCACCCGATGACCCGCTTGTACTCGGTGCAGTTGACGAAATCGAAAAGCTCGGCGTTCCCTGCTTCGGCCCGAATAAAGCGGCGGCAATAATTGAGGGAAGCAAGGTTTTTTCAAAGAATCTTATGAAAAAATACGGCATCCCCACCGCACAGTATGAAGTCTTTTCCGATATGGATGCGGCACTTGCTTACCTTGAAACCGCACCTATTCCCACCGTTATCAAGGCTGACGGTCTTGCCCTCGGCAAAGGTGTTATCATCGCCGCAACCCGTCAGGAAGCCTTTGATGCGGTTCACTCAATGATGGAAGATAAAGTTTTCGGCGAAAGCGGCAGCAATGTTGTTATTGAAGAATTCCTTACCGGTCCCGAGGTTTCCGTTCTTTCTTTCACCGACGGTAAAACAGTTGTTCCTATGGTTTCTTCAATGGACCATAAGCGCGCTCTTGATAATGATGAGGGTCTTAATACCGGCGGTATGGGTACGGTTGCCCCCAATCCCTATTACACACCCGAGGTTGCGAAAAAATGTATGGAAGAAATCTTCCTGCCGACCGTCAACGCAATGAATTCTGAGGGCAGAAGCTTTAAGGGCTGTCTTTATTTCGGCCTTATGATTACTGCCGACGGCCCCAAGGTTATCGAATATAACTGCCGTTTCGGCGACCCCGAAACACAGGTTGTTCTGCCTTTGCTTAAAACAGATTTGTTTGAAATTATGAAAGCTGTTTCTGCCGGCACACTCGGCGAAATGGATGTTGAATTCAGCAATGACAATGCCTGCTGTGTAATTATGGCAAGCAACGGTTATCCTCAAAAATATCAGTCGGGCTTTGAAATCACTGTTTCACCCGATTTCGATAAAGAGCTGTTTGTCGCGGGCGCAAAGCTCGTTGACGGCAAGCTTCTCACAAGCGGCGGCAGAGTTCTCGGTGTCACGGCGGTTGAACCTACACTTGAGCAGGCCGTAAAATCCGCCTATGAAGGCGTGGAAAAGGTATCCTTTGAAAACGCTTATTGCCGCAAGGATATCGGTAAACGCGCTTTAATGGCATAAGGAGGAAAAGCTAATGGTATACAGAGTTTATGTCGAAAAAAAGCAGGGCCTTGCCAATGAGGCAAACTCGCTTTGCAATGATATAAAAACATTGCTTCAGATTGAAAAGCTTGAGTCTCTTCGTCTGCTCAACAGGTATGATGTTGAAAATATTGACAGCGAGCTTTTTGATTACAGTGTTTCAACCGTTTTTTCAGAGCCTCAGCTTGACAATGTAACATATTCACTCGGCGACACCTCCGACTGCACGGTGTTTGCCGTTGAATATCTTCCCGGTCAGTTTGACCAGAGAGCGGACTCTGCGGCACAGTGTATCCAGATTATCTCTCAGGAGGAGCGTCCTCTTGTAAGAACTGCAAGAATTTATATGCTTTACGGCGACCTCACTGCTGAGGACATTGCCGCAATCAAAAAATATGTTATTAACCCCGTTGAAAGCCGCGAGGCAACTCTTGACGAATTCAAGACTCTCGTCACAGAGTATGACATTCCCGAAAGTGTTGAAACACTTGACGGATTCATTTCTCTTGATTCCGACGGTCTTGCAGACTTTGTAAAGAAATACGGCCTTGCAATGGATTGCGATGACATTGCTTTTTGTCAGAGCTATTTCAAGAAAGAGGGCAGGGAGCCGACAATTACCGAAATCAGAATGATTGACACATACTGGTCGGACCATTGCCGTCATACAACTTTCCTTACAACAATTGACAGCGTTAAGTTCGAAGACGAGCTTCTCGAAAAGACTTATAACGATTATCTTAACGCACGCAAGGCAATCAACCGCACAAAGCCGATTAACCTTATGGATGTTGCAACTGTCTGCACCAGATACCTTAAGGCAAACGGCAAGCTTCCGAGAATTGATGAGTCAGAAGAAATCAACGCCTGCACAGTTAAAATCAAGGTTAATGTTGAGGGTGAAGAGCAGGATTGGCTGCTTCTCTTCAAGAACGAAACACATAACCATCCCACCGAAATTGAGCCCTTCGGCGGTGCCGCAACCTGTATCGGCGGCGCTATCCGTGACCCGCTTTCGGGCAGAGCTTATGTTTACGGTGCAATGCGCGTAACGGGTGCTGCAAATCCGCTTGTTCCCGTTAAAGATACAATCAAGGGCAAACTGCCCCAGCGTAAGATTGTCACCACCGCTGCGGCAGGTTACAGCTCATACGGCAACCAGATCGGTCTTGCAACGGGTCAGGTTGATGAGCTTTATCACGACGGTTATGCCGCAAAGCGTATGGAAATCGGCGCTGTTGTCGGTGCCGCTCCCGCTGAAAACGTAAGACGAGAATGTCCCGTTGACGGAGACATAGTTATTCTCCTCGGCGGACGCACAGGCCGCGACGGTTGCGGCGGTGCTACCGGTTCATCAAAGTCCCACACTCTCGATTCTCTCGAATCCTGCGGCGCAGAGGTGCAGAAGGGTAATGCACCCGAGGAAAGAAAGCTTCAGCGTCTTTTCAGAAATAAAGAAGCATCACGCCTTATCAAGCGTTGTAACGACTTCGGTGCCGGCGGGGTTTCCGTTGCCATCGGTGAGCTTGCAGACGGTCTTGAAATCGACCTTAATGCTGTCCCCAAGAAGTACGAAGGTCTTGACGGCACAGAGCTTGCAATCAGCGAATCACAGGAGAGAATGGCTGTTGTTGTTGCCGCAAGTGATGTTGAGCGCTTCAAAGAACTTGCAGATTCCGAAAACCTTGAGGCAACCGTTGTTGCCGAGGTTAAGGCAGAGCCCAGACTTCGTATGAAGTGGAACGGCAAGTACATTGTTGATATTTCCAGAGAATTCCTTAACTCAAACGGTGCTGAAAAGCACATTGATATTACTCCCGCTGCTCCCGAATGTTATAAAAAGGCTGTCGGCACAGACTTTGAAAAAGAGCTTGTTGCACTTGCAGATGACCTCAATGTCTGCTCAAAGCGCGGTCTTTCCGAGCGTTTCGACTCAACAATCGGCGCAGGCACGGTTATGATGCCTTTCGGCGGTAAGAATCAGTTGACACCCTCTCAGGCGATGGTTAACAAGGTTTCCGTTGAAAAGAAGCATACGGACACCTGCTCGCTTATGGCTTGGGGCTACAATCCCTTCATTGCTGAAAAGAGCCCCTACCACAGCGCATATCTTGCTGTTGTTGAATCCGTATCAAAGCTTATTGCTACGGGCGCGGATTTCACGGATGTTTATCTGACCTTCCAGGTATACTTTGAAAAACCGATGCGTGACGGCAAACGTTGGGGCAAGCCCCTTGCAGCCCTTCTCGGTGCATTCAAAGCACAGATGGATTTTGAAATCGCATCAATCGGCGGTAAGGATTCAATGAGCGGAACTTTCGAGGATATTGATGTTCCTCCCACGCTTGTTTCCTTTGCCGTTACAACCGATGATGTCAAGAATATTGTTACTCCCGAATTCAAAGCGGCGGGCAACAAGGTTGTTCTTCTCAAACCCGAGTACGACAGCAACCATCTTCCCGTTGCCGAATCCGTTAAGGCAAACTTTGCAGTTGTCAGCAAGCTTGTCCGTGAGGGTAAGGTGCTTTCTGCATACACCCCCGGATACGGCGGCATTGCCGAGGCAATAATGAAGATGTGCTTCGGTAACGATATCGGCTTTGATTTTGCTGACGGTTTCTCAATGGAAGAAATTTTCGGCTATTCATACGGCTCATTCATCCTTGAACTTGCGGACAATACAGATGTCGGCGTTGTTCTCGGTTCCACAACAAACGAATTGGCAATCAAATTCGGCGGCACATCTGTTTGTCTCGGTAAACTGCTTGACACTTACGAAAACAAGCTTGAACCCATTTTTAGCTGCAATATTGAGCAGGCTCACGGTGAAATTCCCGCGTTTGAATTCAAAGCAAACGAGTGGAGTTCACCCGTTATCAAGACCGCTCAGCCCAAGGTGCTTATTCCCGTATTCCCCGGTACAAACTGTGAGTTTGACACCGCCAAAGCACTTGAGACAGCAGGCGCAAAGGCTGAAATCATTGTTATCAATAACCTTACCCCCGCAGGTATCGCAAACAGCGTAGATTACTTTGTAAAACAGATTTCCGAGTCACAGGTTATCTTCGTTCCCGGCGGCTTCTCCGGCGGTGATGAGCCCGACGGCTCCGGTAAGTTCATTACCGCATTCTTCCGTAACGGTGCGGTCAAAGAGGCTGTCAACGAGCTTCTTAAAAACCGCGACGGCCTTATGTGCGGTATCTGTAACGGCTTCCAGGCAATCATCAAGCTCGGTCTTGTTCCTTACGGCGAGATTATTGACACCGATGAAAACTGCCCGACGCTGACATTTAACACAATCGGACGCCACCAGTCACGAATTGTACGCACACGCATCGCTTCCAACAAATCGCCCTGGCTTATGAATACACAGGTCGGCGACATTTATTCCGTACCCATTTCTCACGGTGAGGGTAAATTCCTTGCAAGTGAAGAGCTTATCAGACAGCTTGCCGCAAACGGTCAGATTGCTACACAGTATGTTGACCTTGAGGGCAAACCTTCCTCTGATATTCATTTTAATCCCAACGATTCCGCCTTTGCGGTTGAAGGCATCACTTCACCCGACGGCAGAGTTTTCGGTAAAATGGGTCACTCGGAAAGAATCGGCAACGGTCTTTATAAGAACGTTGAGGGTAACTATAATATCGGCTTGTTTGATTCAGCCGTTAAATACTTCAGATAAGGAGAGTGTAAAATGGCTTATTATTTTTCAGAACCGTCAAGAACATTCAGTGAATATCTTCTTGTTCCCGGTTATACATCAGAGCAGTGCATTCCTGCAAATGTAACCCTTAAAACACCGCTTGTAAAGTTCAAAAAGGGTCAGGAAGAGTCTGCAATCAACCTTAATATTCCTATGGTTTCTGCCATTATGCAGTCTGTTTCCAATGATACAATGGCAATTGCTCTTGCACGCGAGGGCGGTATGTCTTTCATCTACGGCTCACAGACAATTGAGGATGAGGCAAGAATGGTTGCCAAGGTAAAGAATTACAAGGCAGGCTTTGTTGTCAGCGATTCCAATCTTAAACCCGACAGCACTCTTGAGGATGTTCTCACCCTTCTTAACGAAAAGGGTCACAACACAATGCCCGTAACCGAAAACGGACAGCCTAACGGCAAGCTTGTCGGTATTGTCACCGGCCGTGACTACCGCGTCAGCCGTATGCCTCTTGATCTCAAGGTTACAGAGTTTATGACTCCTCTCGATAAGCTTATTACAGCTCCCGATACAACATCACTTAAAGATGCAAATGATATCATCTGGGAAAACAAGCTTAATTCTCTTCCCATCGTTGATAAAGACGGCAACCTTGTTTATATGGTTTTCCGCAAGGACTATTCACAGCACAAGGAAAATCCTCAGGAACTTCTTGATGACAACAAGCGTTACATGGTCGGCGCAGGTATCAATACTCTTGACTATGAAAAACGCGTTCCCGCTCTTGTTGAGGCAGGCGCAGACGTGCTTTGCATCGACTCTTCGGAGGGTTACACTGTCTGGCAGAAGAAGACCCTTGATTTCATCCGTGAAAGATACGGTGACAGCGTAAAGGTCGGCGCAGGTAACGTTGTTGACCGTGACGGCTTTATGTTCCTTGCCGAGGCAGGTGCAGACTTTATTAAGGTCGGCATCGGCGGCGGGTCAATCTGCATTACACGTGAGCAGAAGGGTATCGGCAGAGGTCAGGCAACTGCTCTTATTGAGGTCGCGGCCGCAAGAGACGAATATTTCGAAAAGACAGGCATCTATATTCCTATCTGTTCCGACGGCGGTATTGTTCATGACTATCACATGACACTTGCCCTTGCAATGGGTGCAGATTTTATGATGCTCGGCAGATACTTTGCACGCTTTGATGAGAGCCCCACAAACAAGCTCAACATCAACGGCACTTATGTTAAGGAGTACTGGGGTGAAGGCTCCAACCGTGCCCGTAACTGGCAGCGTTATGACCTTGGCGGCAAAACAAAGCTTTCTTTCGAAGAAGGCGTTGACTCCTATGTCGTTTACGCAGGTCCCCTCAGAGATAACGTTGAAAAGAGCCTCTATAAGGTTAAGTCAACAATGTGCAACTGCGGTGTGCTGACAATTCCCGAACTGCAGAAAAATGCAAAAATCACCCTTGTTTCCGCAACAAGCATTGTTGAGGGCGGCTATCACGACGTTATGCTCAAAACAACCGCAAATCCCGGTTAATCACTGAAATTGCGAAATCTCCCGCTTTTCCAAAAGAGAAAGCGGGAGATTTTTTGCGCTTTTGTTTAGTGAATATGCTATTACTGTAAAACTTCTTGAAATATTGTAATGTTATGCTATAATAAATTTATAAACACAATGATACCTCAGGTGTTATGAATTTAATTTTCCCGTAGACTGAAAGGAGAACTCTGATGGTTAATGTAATTTCTCACCGTGGTGCCAATACTTTTGCTCCGCAAAATACTCTGCCTGCTTTTGAAAAATCGTTTTCAATTTCTGTTGAGGGTATTGAAACAGATATTCATATGACAAAAGACGGTGTTCCCGTTGTCTGTCACAATTATACAATTGACGAAACCTCAACGGGCGTCGGCGAAATCTGTGATTTCACCCTTGAAGAGCTTCGCAGTTATGATTTCGGCTCATATTTCGACAAGGAGTTTGAGGGCACAAAAATCCCAACCCTTGACGAGTTGCTTGACCTTTGCGCCACCGCTAACCTGACAGTTCTTAATATCGAGCTAAAATCTCCCCGTAACAAAAATTCGGGTATTGTTGAAAAAACAATTAATGCTGTCAAGGCGCACGGTTTGTTTGATGTTCTTCTTATTTCAAGCTTTGATTCAGACCTTCTTGTTGAGGCAAAGCAGATTGACCCGGCCTGCAAAACAGCTTATCTTTATGCACCCACAAGACTTAAATCAATTCACAAATGGTTCAATGCCGTCAAGTTTGCAAAGAAAATCAACTGCGATGCGTTGCACCCCCATTACAGCTTTGTCACAAAGCGTTACATTAAGGCAAGCCACAAGGCCGGTATTCAGGTTAATCCCTGGACGGTCAATTCACCTGAGGTTATGCTGAAAATGATTGCTTGCGGTGTTGACGGCCTCATAACAGACCGTCCTGACATTGCAAACGCACTTCTGGGCAAAAAGACAAAATAAAATTGCAGATACATATGAAAAATTCCGTAATACGCTGTGTATTACGGAATTTTTTAATCCTTGCGGAATTTTTATTTGCCGATTGATTTGAGAAGATCTTTGTAAGCCGTCCAGATTGTTGAACCGGTTGTTTTTCCGGCGGAAACGATTTCTTCGTTTTCAGTGAAATATGAGTGCCAGCTGTTGTCGGTAAGAATGTAACCTATCTGGTCATTTGAAAGACCGAAAACAAGAAGCTTTCTGCCCTTGCTCATTGATTCAAATGTGTCATATTCCCAGTTTGCGCCGTCCCAGGATGTTTCTGCTGTTTCGGCACCGCCCCAAGCGATTTCGGGTGCAAGCTCGCCGGGTATAAGTGCAATTGCAAGCTCGTTGCCGAATTCGGCATAGCCAACCTCGGTGAGAATGCGGTATTTTGCAAGACCTGATTTATAAACTTTGTTTGAAAGCAGACCTCCCTTTGCCGCAAGAACAAGAATGCTGTTGTCAACATCAACAAGAAGTTCCTTGTGCGCAATGCTGAGCTTTGCGCCGACGGGAATGTCGTTGCTGATTGAGCAGGTCAGCTCGCCGAGTTTTTTGCCAAGAGCCATGATGTGAGCGTAATCGTTGTTTGTTTTTTCAACATCTGCAGGGTCGGGAGTGATGGTTTCACCCTGAACGGAAATTGCAAGCTCTGCGCCCTGAATCATAATGAAATCGGCGTCTGCATTTTCGTTGATGTATTTTTCCATGTAGTAGGGATAGTCGCCAGTGACATCTGTCGGACCTGCGCCGTAGCCGACACAGTGAAGACCGAGGTTGACAAGCCATATTTCTCTTTTTTCGGTGTCAGCGGGAACAAAGCGAAGACGGTTGATGTTGGGGTCAAAAACTTCGGGTTCGCGCTTTTCTCTGATATACTGACTGATGTCAACGTTGCCGTAGAAAAGCTCGCCTTCTGTCATGTTTTCAACAGCTTCAATCATTGTGTTGACAACCTTGGTGTAAAGGTTTTCCATATATTCGGGGTTTTTACCGCCGTAAAGTTTAACACCGAAAAGGTTTTTGACAGAAGATGTGAAAAGTGCAGAAATGATGTCACCGTTCATACCGAAGGTATCAATACAGCTGTGCTGGTGAAGAGTGAAAACATTGATGCTTTCAACGTCAAGATTTTTATCTTTGGCATATTTCATAAATCTTTCACGGATGATTCTGACATCGGAGTTTGCAAGACCGTAAGCGTCAAGTGAAGCAAAAAGAACGATATCTTCGGTTTTGCCGGTGGTTGACATTGCAACGGTTCTTACTCTCTGGTCGTCGGAAATGCTTGTTGCAAGCTTCTTTGTTACGGAAAGGCTTCCGCCGACGTAGTGCTCGTCAACAAGCTCTTTACCTGTCTGAAGAGAAGCACTTGAATAACCGACATTCCATTTTGCGTTTTCGCTTGCCTGTGCTTTGAACTGCTCGGCGGTCATGCCGTCAAGAAAAGTGTCGTCGGTTTCACGGTTTCTTTCCCATTCCCAACCCGGATCGAAAATGAGCATTGCAATGCCGCCGACAAGAACATCGACAACCTTGTCAAGGAAACGGTTAAGTGAGTTTTCGATTTTTTCTCCCGTTGTGTAATCTGCACTTGCAGGAATTGCAAAAGCGGAGAACACCATTATAAGAACGAGAGAAAGAGCGGTGATTTTTTTAAGCATTGTTTTTTCTCCTTTTCTTAATTTATGTTATGTATCAAGCTTCATATCGCCCGACTTGATAATGTTAAGCTTTCTCATTCCTTCCGAAATGACAAGCGAAATTACCGCAGGGGCAATAAAATGCATAACAACAATTTCAATCAGAACAATTTTCGGGTCAACACCGTTTGCTGTCATTGAGTTATATGTCATAAACTGACCGACAAGACCTGCCGTACCCATACCCGAGCCGGAAGCGGTGCAGGTCATGGAGAGAACTTTTGTGGAAATCGGGCCGAGAATTGCGCTTGTGATAATCGGCGGAATCCATATAAGCGGATGCTTTACGATGTTGGGCATCTGCAGCATTGATGTGCCGACACCCTGAGCAATCAGACCGCCAACTTTGTTTTCGCGGTAGCTTGAAACGGCAAAGCCTATCATTTGTGCGCTGCAACCGATAACGGCGGCACCTGCGGCAATTCCGTCAAGACCGAGAATAAGACCGATTGCGGCGGAGCTGATGGGCAGGGTAAGGCAAATACCCATAACAACCGAAACAACAATACCCATAAGAATCGGCTGACACTGTGTGCCCCAGTTGATGACATCGCCGAGTGCTTTCATAATCTGGCTGATTGTCGGACCGAGAAGCAGACCGACAGCCGAGCCTGAAAGAATTGAAACGGCAGGGGTAAGAATAATGTCAAGCTTTGTTTTGCCGCTGACAAGTCTTCCGATTTCAATTGCCGTGAATGCGGCAATGAAAGCACCGAGCGGCTCACCGGGTCCCGAGTAAAGAACACCGCCGCTGAGCAGAGTACCCGCGCTTATCTGGCTTGAAAAAGCACCGACCATGCCGGCAACCGCAGAAGAAACGGTAACAAGGGGAGCGGCCTTATACTTACTGGCAACGCCCACACCGATACCGGCGCCCGTTATTGATTTTGCAACGGCGGCAACGGCACTGAGATATGCGCCGTAGGGGGAGGGCAGGAATGAGGCAATCTGATCAAGAATCGTGCCGATAATCAGCGTTGAAAAAAGACCGAGTGCCATTCCCGAAAGACCGTCAATAAAAATGTGGTTAAGAATTTTCTTAAGCTGTCTCACGTTAATCCTTCTTTATAATCTTATTTTAAAAGTTCCTTAACGGCATCAAAGTAGTGAGCGGCAATGAATTTTGCACCTTCTGCCGTGGGATGAACGCCGTCAGCCGCCCAGTGGGTGGGGGCTTTTTTAATGCTTGCCGCGGCAAAAAGTCCGTCAAGCGGAATATATACATCTGCAAATTCGCGGGCAAGGCGCCTTACAATATCAATTTTGGGGTCAAGGTCAACACGGAAGAAATCCTTGTCGGGAACAGAAAGCAAAAACTGTTCCATCATTATGATTTTTGCGGTCGTGTTTTCCTTGATTGCGGTGAGAACGGTGCGGTAGTTGTTCTCAAAAGCTTCGTTGTCAATCCAGTTTTGCTCGTCTGCCCGGTGCCACGTGTCGTTGACACCGATAAGAATTGAAACAATGTCAGGCTGAATGTCAACAAAGTCTTCCTGCAAACGCTCAACAAGGTTTTCGGTGCGGTTACCGCTGATGCCGAGGTTTACAAACTCAAAGTTAATTCCCGGATAGCCTTCTTCAATAAGGCAAGAGGCATAAAACGGATATCCGCTGCCAAGGTCGTGGTAATCCGCGCGGTCGCGGCCGGCATCTGTGATGCTGTCACCCTGAAAAAGAATTTTCATAACAAAACCTCCGTTATTAAAACTTATCAATAATCTTTCTGAGTTCGTCGATTATTTTAATCTGCTGGGGGCATTTGCTTTCACACGCACCGCATTTTTTGCAAAGGTTGGCATTGTATTCAATGTCGGGGAAAAGCTCCTTAACCTTGCGTCTGCCTCCCGTTGTGATGTTGTTATATGCGGCAAAAACGTCAGGAATTTTTACACCTGCGGGGCAGGGGATGCAATATTCACAGTGGGTGCAGGGAACAACGGTGAGTGTGTCAAACACCGCTTTTGCCTCAGTGTATTTTTCAAGGTCGGTTTGGGTCAGCGAATTTTCTTTGCTTGCGCTTGCGTATGCAATGTTTTCGTCAACCATCTGCATATTACCCATGCCGCTGAGAACAAGTGAAACCTCGGGTCTGTTCCAAAGGAAATCAAGAGCGTTCTGAACGGGCGTTTTACCTTCGGGAAGTTTTTCGGCAACAAGGTCAACGGGGGTTGCCAGCTTGCCGCCGAGCAGGGGTTCCATAATAATAACACCAAGACCTTTTGCTGCGGCATATTCAAGACCCTCAGTGCCTGCCTGATAATCAACATCTATGTAGTTATACTGAATCTGGCAGAATTCACATCCTTCGTATTCGTCAACAATTGTTTTAAAAACCTCAAGGTCGTCGTGGAAAGAAAAGCCAATATGCCTTACTTTGCCCTCAGCCTTTGCTGTTTTCATTTTTTCAATAATTCCGTGTTCTTTTACCTTTTCCCACTTTTCTCTGTCAAGGGCGTGCAGAAGGTAAAAATCAATATAGTCGGTCTGAAGCTTTGAAAGCTGTTCGTTTAAAAAACGGTCAAAATCCTCGGGGCATTTCACATTCCACATCGGCAGCTTTGTTGCAAGGTAAACTTTTTCGCGGTAGCCGTCGAGCAAAGCCTTGCCGACAAGCACCTCGCTCATATGGTTATGGTAGCCGTAGGCAGTGTCAAAATAATTGATTCCGCTGTCAATTGCGTGGCGGAGCATTGCGATTGCCTGACTTTCATCAATGGCAGCCGCATCGTCGGGGTTGGTAAGAGGCAGGCGCATTGTTCCGAAACCGAGTGCCGAAACCTTGCAACCCGTGTTTCCGATATTTCTGTATTGCATAATAACCTCCTGAAATATATTCATTGTATTTTAACATATTAATACAATATATGCAAGATTTTTGCAAACAAAAAAATGAGCCGTGCAAAGCACAGCTCACTTGAATTGCGGGAAAGAATTAAAGCTCTTTAACGATTTCGCAAAGGGCAGCCATTTCTTCCTGGCTGAGAGTTACACCCTTGCCCATTTTTTCGTGTTCGGGAGCCCACTCGCGGATATCATACTTGGGGTCTCTGCCATTCCAGCTGATGAGGTTGAGCTCTTTTGTCCAACCCTTGGGATTTTCGGAGAGGACACCGACCTGTTTGACTATCTCATAAGTAAATTCCGGCATGATATGTACTCCTTTCGTAATTATATCAATGCCATTATAATCCACTTATTTTTAAAAGTAAATAGTTTTTATAAATTTTTTAAAATATTTTATTTGAAATTATATGTTTTTGAACAACTTTGTCAACATAAGCGTGTGAAGAATTTCATCGGTCATAAGTTCGAAGAATAATTCCTTTATGTAATTTTCACTGTTGGACATATAAATGTCACGGTATTTTTCAATAGTATGTGTTTTGTTGTCAATTGCATCACCGACAGCCTGACCGATGCTTGTAAAAACAACCTCGGACACAGGCGGCATTTTCGGCTCACAACGGAAAATGCGGCAGAAAAGCTCTCTCGCCAGAATAAAATGTCTTATTTCATTGTCTCTGATTTTTTCAATTACGTCTGCAAAACAGTCACCCGGATTTTCTGTCAGCAATTGCTGAAAATATTCAACTTCATTCTGCTCGTTAATCAGAATTTGTGTTAGCAGGTTTCTTGTGAGTTTGTTGCGGTTTTTGTCCATTGTATAAAACACCTCCGCTAATATAATATGAGGCACCTTTGCGTTGTTTACACTGTCATAAATGGGACATGGTGTGAATATAAATAGGCTGAAGAATTTTTAAGGAGAGAAAAAGTATGAATTACAATATGCAAAGCAAAAAAACGGGTTGTGCCGTGAAGACACTTGAAACAGCGGCGCAGTATGCGGTTGATTTTGAAATAACTCTGCCCGATTACTGTCCGGAAATTCAGCGTGTGCTCAAATGCATTGTTGAACCCAATGTCATTTCAACCCAGTTTTCCGACAGTGGTGTAACGGTCGGCATTACTTCTGTTGCCCGTGTGATTTTTGTCGGTGACAACGGCAAGCTTTGCTGTTATGAACACTCTGTAAACGGCGATAAACGTGTTGACACAAACGGTGTGTCGGTTTCTGCCGAAAATACCTGCGCTTTGGCAGTTACGGATTATGTGAACTGCCGT
Organism: Acutalibacteraceae bacterium; assembly: GCA_045592705.1. Lineage (GTDB taxonomy): Bacteria > Bacillota > Clostridia > Oscillospirales > Acutalibacteraceae > CAG-177. The sequence goes on from JAZNVG010000029.1 coordinate 21,814, forward strand.
GCGGTAAGTCCGCGAAGGGTGGATGTGCACGCAATGATTAATGTCGGCGTAACCTCAACGAAGCTTGTTAATGACGAAATACTCTGTTGTGCCGATGGAGCGGGGCTTCAGGTGAACACTCGCGAACGTGAAGTTTTCAGTTGTGCAGGTTGCGTTGAAAAGACTTTTCCGCTCAGCGAAGTTGCCGAAATCAAAGACAGTTTGCCTGCTATTTTCCAAATTCTCGGATGTAACGCTGTTGCGTTAATTGACGATAAAAAAATCATCAGCAATAAATTGCTTATTAAAGGTGATTTGAAAGTCAGAATTCACTATATCGGTGAAGACAGTAATGCCCCCGACTGCTTTGAGCACACAATGCCGATAAGCCAGATTATTGAGCTCGACGGTATTTCCGAAGATTGTATGTGCGCACTTGAATCCGATGTTATTTCTGTTCTTGCAACACCTAAAGCGGATACCTCCGGAAAAATGCGTATTGTGGATATCAACGCAAGGGTAAATGTCGGTGTGACTGCGGGCAAAGTAATTCCGCTGACACTTATCGGCGATGCATATTCGACCGAATATGAAATCAAGGCAGACCGCAGTAATGCGGAGCTTTTCAGCTATGTTGATACACTCAGTGAAACTTTCACCGCAAAAACAACACTTGATTCGCCCGACGGCGATGTAAAGAGTATTGTTGCCGTGTGGTGCAATTCACCGTCAGCAACTTCTGCCGCAATCGCAGAGGGTATTCTCTTTTCGGGTACATACAAAACAAATATCATTTACAAAAATGCCGCCGATGAATATGCGATGATTTGTATGCCCGTAAGCTTTGAGCATAAAATGAAATTGGCGCAAGCACCGTCTTGTGTCAAGGCGAGAGTTAAGCTTTGTGTGCTCGAAAGTGCCTGTGCCGTTACCGCCGACGGTAAGCTTGACCTGCGTGCCGAAATATCGGCAAGAGGCCTTGTGCTTTCCTCGGGCAATGAAAAATATGTGAGCAACATCGTTCTTGACACTGACTGTCCCAAGAAAAAAGATTCAGCCGCACTGACGGTTTATTTCTGCGACAGCGGCGAAAGTGTCTGGAATATTGCCAAACGCTACAACACAACACCCGATGCAATAATGAAAGAAAACTCACTGGATAACGGTACGGTTGAGGAAAAAAGAATGCTTATGATTCCCTGTGTGTAATAAATTCACTTTTTACTCTTGCATTTATCGCTGTTGATGTTGTAAAATAATAGGGTAATTCTATTGAAAAGGATTTTTACTATGATTTATGACGTGATTATTATCGGCGGCGGTCCTGCGGGCTATTCGGCGGCGCTTTATTGCGGCAGGGCTCAGCTTAACACTCTTCTTATTGAAAAATTAATGCCCGGCGGCCAGATGGGCACAACCGAGCAGATTGACAATTATCCCGGATTTAACGATGGCATCGGCGGTGTTGAGCTTGCGATGAATATGCAGGCAGGTGCCGAGCGCTTCGGCGCAAAAACCGATTATGCCGAGGTAACGGGCGTTGAGCTTTCGGGCGATATCAAAAAGGTTATGACCGATTCGGATGTTTTTGAGTGCCGTGCCGTTATTCTCGCAACCGGTGCTTACCCCAGAAAACTCGGCCTTGACAATGAAGATTCTCTGCGCGGCAGAGGTGTTTCTTACTGCGCAACCTGCGATGCAATGTTTTTCAAGGATAAAACCGTTGCGGTTGTCGGCGGCGGCGATACGGCGGCGGCAGATGCCCTTGTGCTTTCAAAGGTCTGCAAAAAGGTTTATCTTATTCATCGCCGTGATACTCTGCGTGCAAGCAAAGCTTATGCCGCACCGCTTGAAAATTGCGGCAATGTTGAGTTTGTATGGAATTCAAACGTAACCGCACTTACAGGCAAAACAAAGCTTGAGGCGATTGAGGTTACCGACAACAACGGCAAAACAACAATGCTTGACTGTGACGGCATATTTGTTGCTATCGGTTATCTGCCCGATACGAAGCTTGTTTACGGTCACGTCAAGCTTGATGCTCAGGGCTATGTTGATGCAGGCGAAGATACAAAAACAAGCGAGGCTGGCGTTTTTGCTGCGGGCGATTTGCGGGCAAAGCCCTTGCGTCAGGTTGTAACGGCTGCGTGTGACGGTGCCGTTGCGGCGACAATGGCACTTGACTATCTTATGACAAAAGAAAACTGATTCAAATTCAAACGGACGGTCTGCCGCGGCAGACCGTCCGTTTTCTTATTTTTCTTCTTTTATTTTTTTGAGGGCTGTTCTCAGGAAGAAAGCTGACAGAATCAGTGACATTATTTCTGCAATCGGGAAAGCCCACCAGATGTAATTAACGTTGCCGAGTCTTGACAGCAGAAATGCGACGGGGATGAGCACAACAAGCTGTCTGCCGACTGAAACCAAAAGGCTGTACATACTTTTACCGAGCGCCTGACATACCGAGCCTGCAACAATGCAGAAGCCGGCAAAAAGATAGCTTAAGCTGATTGTGCGCAGGGCAACTCTGCCGATTTCTTTCATTTCTGCAGAGGCATTGAAAATAGAAAGCAGACTGTCGGGGAAAATCTGGAAAACAAGCAGTGCGATAAACATAATTGATACCGCATAAATAATGCTGAGTTTGAGTGTCTTTTGAATACGGTCGATTTTGCGTGCACCGTAGTTGTAAGCGATAATCGGCACCATACCGTTGTTAAGACCGAAAACGGGCATAAAAGCAAAGCTCTGAAGCTTGAAATAAACGCCGAAAACCGCAACGGCGGTTGAGGTGTAGGCAATGAGCAGAAGATTCATACAATATGTCATTACCGAACCGATGGCGGCAAGCAGAATTGACGGTGTGCCGATGTACATAATTCTGCCGAAGATTGAAATGTGCGTTTTGAAGAAATAACTGATTTTGATTTTCAGATCTTTGTTGAGCGTAAAATGAAGAATGATTGCGGTGATGCCTGCAACCGTCTGACCGATGACCGTTGCAACCGCTGCACCCTCAACGCCCATTGCAGGTACGCCGTATTTGCCGAAAATGAAAACAGGGTCAAGAATGATGTTTATAATTGCACCCACGCTCTGTGTAATCATTGAAAGCTTTGTTTTGCCGGTTGAAAGAAGCATTCTCTCGAACGAAATCTGTGTAAAAACGCCGAAGGATAAGCAGCAACAGACTTTAAGATAATCAGAACCCATTTCAACAATTTCGGGCACATCTGTCTGCGAATTCATAAAGGCTGTTGTGCCGAAAAGACCAAGCACAAAGAAAAGTACGGCGGCAATGTAGCTGAGCATAAGACCGTGTGCGGCTGTCTGACCTGCTTTTTTGCCGTCTTTTTCGCCCAGTGCCTTCGAAATGAGCGCATTCATACCGACACCGATGCCGACACCTGCGGCAATCAGAAGATTCTGCACGGGGAAGGCGAGTGAAACGGCGGTCAGTGCGTTTTCACTCAGCTTTGCAACATAATAGCTGTCAACAACGTTGTAAAAAGCCTGCACAAGCATTGAAATCATCATCGGCACAGACATATTAATCAGCAGCTTGTTTACGGGCATAATGCCCATTTTGTTTTCCTGAGTCAAAAGAAAAACCTCCAAAATATATTACCTTGAAATGATAATATTTTTTGAAGGCTTCTGTCAATATGATTTTATAATGATATTTGTGTCGTATTTTTTATGTTTTTGTGCTTTTTGCTTGATGTGGTTTATCCGCTGACTTTACCGCCCCATTCGACAACGGTGAATCCGTTTCTTTCGTGAGTCGGCAACTCTTGTTCTTTAACTCCGACGGGTGACTCAAGAGGAGTGTAAACCATAAAAATTCTTATCACCGTGTCGGGCTTGGGGTGAATGTCAAGCTCTGCCTTTTCAGTGTATTCTTCACCGACAAAAGTGATTAAATTGTAGCTGTTCTTTGTAAGTACAGGCACCCAGAATTCCATAAAATCAGCTCTCTCTTTTTCATTTAACCCCATATAAGTCAGTTTTTCTGCAAGGAATTCTTTCGTGTCGATTCCCTTAACGCAGAAACCTTCGTTTCGGTCTGTTTTTATATCAAGTTCCGCTTCCCAGAAAAGATATTCGTAAACTGTCAGGTCGTTGTTTACAATTGTGCCGTCGGGGAATACAGTGACCTGCCAACCGCTGTTATATAAGGGCTCGCTTACGGTCAGCTTTCCGTCAAGGTTGAGCTTTACGCTGACATTTGTTTTTTCTTCGGGATAAAGATAAATTACCGGTTTGTAGGCGACCATCGGATCGGGTTCAAAATTGCTTTGAGCAACTGAATAAGCGGTTACGGTCTGCTTGTTGTCGCCTGTGTTTTTTATTGACTCGGATTTATATTTGACATCAACAAAATCGCCGACTTTGAAGTTTTCCGACAGGTCAAAAATAATTGTGTATTCAAGAGGGGAGGGCCAAGGGTGAGTGCCCTTGAAATAGCCGTTGCCGATTTCCGTAATTTCAACCGTCAGCATATCGCTGTCTGCAAAGTTACTGCTTTGCAGCGGCTCAGAGCAGATAACGGCATCATCAACATTCATTACTGCCGTTTCATAATCACCCGCGGGGATTGTCACGATAATTGTCCACATTGCAATGTCGCAGGTGCCGACCTCGGGCACGATTCTTGCAACATCAACATTGATTTCTTTTCCGTTTAACCACACGCTTTCAATGTAATGGCTGTTACTGCCGCTCGGCTCGTAAAGATTGACAAAAACAAGGGCGTTTTTCTTGAAAAAGCTTTCGTCACAGTGCGAAACATAATCTTTCACACCTTTTCCGCCGTCGGCGGCATTAAGCGAAAAACCGCAGATGTGGTCGTCAAAATGTGCGTTAAGCTCCGCAGCGCTCTGAACAATCTGACAGCTGTTTTCCCATATTCCGTCACAGTCTTCAATGGCAACGCGCACGGTGTCAGAAGAAAATTTGAGTGTTTTTATCGGTGAATTTGTTGTTGACACGGTACTTGTGGTGTTTGTGGTGCTTGAGATATTTTCCTTTTCCGTGTTGCGTGCACGGTAAAGGGTGAATGTGCCGTCAGTTCCTTTTACCGCAACGCATTCGCTCTGATTCTTTACGGAATAAATCTCTGTGCCGACGGGCAGAAAGCTTGCGCTGAAATCCTGTGATACATAGTTTTCGTATTCGCTTTCTTTCATTTCGGACGGCACTTGCACGGCTACCGTGCCGAGCAGGTCACCGATTAAATCTTCACTGATGTCGGCATCTTCGACGTTGTTGTTGTACTCGTAGCTCACACCGTCAACCTTTACAAAATCAACCCATTCAACAATAACAACAGAGTCAATAAACGGCAGGTCGATGCCTTTGCTGCAACCTGAAAAGGCACACAGTGCAAAAACAAGGGCAAGCGCGGCACATAATAATCTTTTCATTTTTATCCCTCCATGGTTGTAACAACACCGATGAATATCGGCAGACGGTTTTGCGTGTCGATTATTGCACATACAAAGGGACGGTTGAGAATTACCTCTTTTGCGACAACTTCTGCGGATTTTTCATCGGCACCGACAAGGGTGATTGCGCCTGCTTTTGTGCCGTGCTCATCAACGCAGATATATGTTTTATGAATTACCGTGCTGATGTAGCATGGGTTTTCTGCCATCCTTGAAAAATCGGCAAGATTGCCGTCAAAAGCGCTCGGCATTCCCATATTTTTTAATCCGTCGGTAAGCTCAATGTCAAAGTCAAACTCGAACTTCGGCATCGCCGTGTGAACGGTTTCGTTACTGCCGTTTTCAAGAATGTTCAGCAGTTTTTCACCGCTGAGTGTTGCGACAAAATCGTAAATATTCACGTTTTCATCGGGCAAAAGTGCGGCAAAGGCATAGTCGCCGCCTTTGTAATTCTTCATAAAGCCCTGTGCGTTGTCACAGCTTAAATAAATCTGTTCTTCCGAGTGCAGAAATTCAACATCCTGCCTTCTGCCTTTTGCGTCTGTGAATACGCGGTTAAAGACCTCTGACCTTTCGTAAGTTTTTTCCCATTCACCGTCAAAAGCAAGACAGTTGATAAGATAAAGAATTGTGTTAGGGTTGATTGAGTCAATGATTGAGTCAATCATTCCGTCCGTACCTTTGTCAACCCATTTGTTTATTTTTTTGACAGTTGAGTCATCAAACGGCTCTTTGTAGGCCGCCGCACCGTAGTAATCGGCATTTATCTGCAAAAAGTCAGGCTTTACCTTTGCAAAATCCTGTCTGAACCAGATTGAATTTGCAATTGAAAATTTTACCTTTTCACTGTTCGGTAAAGATTTCTGATACGTGTACAGATATTCGTTGAGTGCATTGATTTCAATACCGCCGAGGGCACTTTCCATTTCGGCAAGTGTCTGAGAGTCGGCACCGTTTGCGGTCATTGCAAGGGCAAGCATTACCGAAAGGGGAGAAACAAGTGTGCACTTTTCCCGGGAAACGCTTTCATTTAACAGATTTGCCGTAAAGGTGCAGTAGGCCGTTTTGAATAACTCGTCGGGAGCTTTTTCGTTTACACTTTGCGCAGTTATGTTTTCCATAAGGTCGGCCGCCTGCGCGGTGGGCAAAACGGCGGTGCAGGCAGAAAGATTAAAGATAAGGGAAAAAGCAAGGATTAAGCAGATAACCGAAAGGAAAAATCTTTTCATTTTGTTCACTCCTTAAGCCAATATTAAGCTTTTGATAATTTCGTTGTTTTCGGGACCGATGCCGTACCATTCGTTGCCGAAGCACACAGCGCCGTCCGTCCAGAAATAAATATCGCCCGTTTTTATGAAGGTAATGATGTAATAATCGTCGGGTGCCTGAAAATCGAGCATGATTTTCTCTTCGGGGTCAAGTGCCGACAGCAGCTTTTCGTAATCGGTGTAAAGCTCTTTTATAAAATCGGGGTAGTTGTTGCGTGTTACGTTTGCAACTGCTTCTGATGCGTTTCCGGAAAGAACGGTTGCTTGCGACTTTGCGGTTGTTGCAGGAATTGAATCCAAAATGTCGCCGCCCGAAGCCGCATAATTGTCAAGACCGTCAACCGAGTCCGTGTCGATGACATCGTTGTTGCTGTCAGAAAAATCGCCGACGGTTGTGACGACTGTTGTCGAAACGTCTGTTGCTGATTGCCCGATGTTGACCAATTCATTTTCAGCTTCTGCCATATCAGCGGATTTCTCAGCGAAAAAGCCGGAAGAAAGTGCGGATATGCCGATAACAACAACTGCACACAGCGGCACAAGCGTTGCAAAAGCGGTGATTTGCTTTTTGCGCTGCTTTACGGCAATGTTGCGTTTTTTGTAAATGCTTTCAAGGTATTCATCTCGGTTTTTCATCTGCATATCCCTCCTTTTCCATTTTTGTTTTTAGGGCTTGCTTTGCGCGGTAAGCAAGGTTTTCAATTTGCTTTTTGTTTTTTTTCATTACTTTTGCGGTGTCTTCGTTTGACATTTCTTCGAAATAGATAAGATGTAAAACGGTCTTGTAATCGTCGTTAAGAGTGTTGAGACAGCGGTGCAACGCACGCATTTTCTCCTGCTTTAAAAACTGTTCTTCGGTGCTTTGTGTGCCTGAATAATTTTCCGCAGACCCGTAGTCTGTTTCGGGGTGACGAGCCAAGCGGCGCACTGCATCAAGCGCTTTGTGGCGCGCAACGGCAAACAGGTATGTTTTAAAAGAGGCTTTGAAATTGTAGCGGTGCCTGCGCATAAGCACCTCAACAAAAACATCCTCTGAAATATCCTCGGCAAGCGAGTAGTTTTTAACATATCTGTTGATAAAAAATATTAAATTGTCGGCATAGAGGTCAACAATTTCCTCAAATGCCTTTTGGTCGCCGTCAAGAAAACGGCGGTAAAGCAGGGTACCCTTATCCATAAAAAGCCTCCGCGTCAAGCTTTCATCTTTTAGTCGCATAAAAAGTGAAAAACACTCACTTAAAAATAAAATATTTCAGTTAAATTTTAAACCCTGCCGTAAAAAAAGTCAACGGAGCCTCCGCAGAGACTCCGTTATAATGTAAGTTATACAAGTGCCGTAATACCCAAGCTGACCGAAAGCGCACGGTCAACGCGTGTCATATCCGTGTCGTTGAGGTAGCCCATTTTTTCTTTAAGCCGCTTTTTGTCAAGTGTTCTTACCTGCTCAAGCAATACAATGGAATCTTTGGCAAGGCCGCAACCGTCCGCATTTACACGGATGTGTGTGGGCATACTTGTTTTGTATTTCTGGCTTGTTATTGCCGCGGCAATTACCGTGGGGCTGAATTTGTTGCCGACATCATTTTGCACAATCAGCACAGGCCTTGTGCCGCCTTGCTCCGAACCGACCACTGGGCTCAGGTCGGCATAATAAATTTCTCCCCGTCTGACATTCATTTTATCACTCCCCGGTGAATTTGTTTTCAAAAATATTTTTGACAGTAAAAAGCAAAATAAACATACCTTTTTAAAAATCGGGGAGGAATTTTTAAAAGGCTTACATTTAAAGTATATTCGGCTTTTTAAAAAATGAAACGGAAGCAAAACGCTTCCGTTTCAGAATCATTTGAAATTGCTGAATGTTATGTTAAGGTTGAGGCTCTCTACCGAAAGAGTATTAAATGCTCCTGTGGCGACATTTTGCGTAAGTATGTATCCGCCCGAATCAGTGCTGCCGGAGTAAGTCCACATTCCGTCGGCATAAGTCGGTGTTATGTTTGCTGTCGGCAAAGTATCGAGAATATCAGCAACAACACTGCAAAATGCGGTTTGCGGATAACGGCCGATATCGGTCTCAAAGCGAAGGTCGTTGTAAGTGACTGTACAGATACCGCCCTCAAAGCTGAGCGCCATCGGTTCAAGTGCGGCAGGGGAGAGCATATCGAATGTGTAACTCGCAAACGAGTTTTGCCTCATTGTTGCCGTCATTTCATTGCCGTTGTAGCTTATGGCAAGGTCAGCTGTAAAGGTGTCGGGGATTTTCGGCGGAGCGTTTTCGGTGTTTTGGAATTCCTGTTTGCCGCAACCGCAAAACAGCAGAAGGGCAAGTAAAAGCACGGGAATCTTCTTCAATCAATCACCTGCAATCAAATTCAGTAATTTGAAAGAAGAGCAGGTAATTCCAAAGCAAGGTCGGACGGCAAAAGTCCTCTCGGCGAAAGTTTTTGAGCCGCCGTGGCGGCAACTTTGCCGTGCAGGTAAACCGCAACCCTTGCGGCATTGACGGGTGAAACGCCTTGAGCCAGTAAGGAAAGCATCATGCCGGCGAGAAGGTCGCCGCTTCCGCCCTTAGCAAGTGAGGTATTGCCTGTACGGTTGATATAAATTGGATGCAAATCAGCCGTGTTGCAAACAACGGTGTTTGCGCCTTTGAGCACAAGGGTTATGCCGAAATTTTGCGAAAATTTTTTTGCGATACCGACCGGGTCGGCAAGAATTTCTGCAATCTCTTTGCCGCAAAGTCTGCTCATTTCACCGGGGTGCGGTGTCAGAATTACGGGTGCGCTTGCTTCTTTCAATATATCTATATTTTTCGCAACAAGATTTATTCCGTCCGCATCAATAATTATCGGCTTTTTGCAATTTTTTATAATTTCATATACGATTTCGGTTGTGTCCGCATTGACCCCCAGACCGCAACCGATGAGAACGGCGCTTGCTTTTTTTGCGCTTTCAAGCAGTGCGGGCAGTGCTGCAACCGCGAATGTGCCCTGAGTATTTGAGGGCAGGGGAAGCATCAACGGCTCTGTAAGTTTTGGCGCAATTGCCGCGTATGCCGCGTCGGGGAATGAGGCGGTCACAAGTCCTGCACCCATCCTGAGCGCTCCGCTTGCCGCCAGCACGGCGGCACCCTGCATATTTTTACTGCCGCAGATGCTCAAAGCGTGTCCGAAAGTGCCTTTGTTTGAAACTGCGGGTCTTGCGGGCAGTAATGCCGAAATATCGGCGTCGTCATAGGTGACAAATGCATCTGTGCCGAGGGCTTCAAAATCGTTATCGGTAATGCCGATGTCGGCAATTATAACTTTGCCGCAGGCGTCATTTGCGGGCTTTAATATGTGGAGCTTTTTCAGTGCGGAAATGGCGATTGTTGTGTCGGCTTTAATGTATGCACCCGTAATTTCGGGTTTGTCACAGTTGATGCCAGATGGCACATCAATGCTTATTTTTTCGCCTTTTGCCGCGTTGATTTTTTTGCAAAGTTCGGCCAATTCGCCGTCAATTGAACCGCTGAAGCCTGTGCCGAAAATGCAGTCCACAATGATGTCTGCACAGTTGAGACTGTCGGTATCAATATCCTTTTGGATAACGGCAATTTTCTCTGTGTCAAGCTGAGAAAACATATAAACTGCGTCCTCTGCCTTCGGTGCGCCGAGGGCAAGCAAAACGGTCACCTTACAACCCGATTCACAGAGTTTTCGTGCGATTACAAAACCGTCGCCGCCGTTTTTTCCTTTGCCGCAGACAACAAGAATATTTTTTGTCTGTGTGCGGATACCGTATTCATCAATAATGATTTCGGCACAAGCCGTGCCTGCGTTTTCCATAAGCTGTGTGAAAGAGATTCCGCGCTCAACCGCAGAAGTTTCTGCGGCGAACATCTGCTTTGATGTCAGAATATAATTCATCTTTTTTCCCTCTTGAATGCAATTACCGCCGCCGTGGCGGTGGTGTCGGTGTGTGTAAGGCTTACATCAAAATCAAGACCGTTTTCGTCGGCAATTTCTTTTGCCGTTCCCGAAAGAACAAGGTAAGGCTTGCCTTTTTCGTCGTTAAGCACCTGAATGTCGTTTAATGAAATGCCCGAAAGTCCCGTTCCGATTGCCTTTGAAAACGCTTCTTTTGCAGCAAAACGAGCGGCAACACTCTGCGCCGGGATATCTTTTTCTTCAATCAATTTTTGCTCTTCTTCGCCCAGAATATAGCCGAGAAAACGGGGGTTCTGCATTGATTTTTTTATTCTTGCAATTTCAACGCTGTCAATTCCTATTTTAAACATTGTTTTATTCCTCCCGCAGTGTCTGCTGAAATTATATCATCTGCCCGTGTGCTTGTCTACCGATAAATTATTTAAATATTAAAAAAATCTGTATTTACACTTGAAAAAATAAAAAGGATGTGATAAACTACTTGCAATGTTAAACGCGTTGACCAAGAGAGTAAGCAGATTCTTGGCGCACCCCAGAGAGGATATGCGTGGCTGAAACATATCCGTGCGTTGGTTTGCCGAAGTTCACTTGTTAGCGGTGCGGCTGAAGCTTTTTGTTGTAGGTCGCAACGGTTTGCAACCGTTACCGTGCAAAAAACGCCATCGCGCGTTTGTGAGTGTCTGCCTTTTGGCAGGAATATGGGTGGTACCGCGGAGTCGTCTTCGTCCCAAGTCGGAACGAAGGCGTTTATTTTTTTATTCGGAGGTAGTTTGAAATGCAAGAAAAAACAGCAAGTCTCAAAAAACAGTTTGAGGAAAAAATCGCAACTGCCGCTTCAACCGCCGAGGTTGAGCAGTTAAGAATTGAATTTATCGGCAAAAAGGGTTACGTTGCCGACCTTATGGGTCAGCTTCGCACAATTCCCAACGAAAGCAAAAAAGAAGCAGGTCAGCTTATTAATGAAGTAAAGCAATTTATCGAGGGCGCGCTTGCCGCAAAGCTCAGCGAACTTGCAAAGCTTGAAGAAGAGCGCCTTATCAACAGCACCGAGGCTTATGATGAGTCATTCCCGAGCAATGTTGACTGCGGCTCATATCACCCCATCACACTTGTTCAGCGTGAGGTTGAAAGCATTTTCGAAACAATGGGCTTTGCAATTGAAGATTACTACGAGGTAACCGATGATTACAATTGCTTTGAGGCTCTCAATATTCCCAAAAATCACCCTGCAAGAGATATGCAGGACACTTATTATCTGAGCACAGGACAGCTTCTCAAGACCCACACCTCTGCTGCACAGAACACAATTCTGCGCAAGTATGCCGCCGACCTTGAAAAGGGTCTGCCCCTGCGTGCGGTTTTCCCCAGCCGTTGCTTCAGAAACGAAAAAATTGATGCTTGTCACGAAAATACATTCTTCCAGATGGAAGGTATGATGGTTGACAGGGATATTTCAATTTCAAACCTTATTTACTTTATGAAAACAATGCTTTCCGAGGTTTTCCAGCGCGATATCACTGTTCGTCTGCGCCCCGGCTTCTTCCCCTTCGTTGAACCCGGCTTTGAGCTTGACATTCAGTGTCTTATCTGCCACGGCGAGGGCTGTCCTTCCTGCAAAAATTCCGGTTGGCTTGAGCTTTGCCCCTGCGGTATGATTCATCCCAACGTTCTGTCTGCGGGCGGCGTTGACCCCGAAAAATACACAGGCTTTGCTTTCGGCCTCGGTCTTACAAGACTTGCAATGATGAGATACGGCATCAAAGATATCCGTGTTTTCAATTCATGCAATCTTAAATCACTTTCACAGTTCAACAACAGAACCTTTACGGTTAACGAATAAGGGCGGGAGGTAAAAGAAATGTTTGTATCAATTAACTGGATTAAAGAATATGTTAACCTCGACGGCTTTGATATTGACAAGCTTATCGGCAGCTTCACTCTTGCCACAGCCGAGGTTGAGGAAATAATTCACAAGGGCGACGACGTTCAGAACGTTGTTGTCGGTGAGATTGTTTCAATTGAAAATCATCCCGATTCCAAGAAGCTTCATCTTCTTAAGGTTGACGGCGGCGACAGACTTTATGACGTTGTCTGCGGTGCACCAAACGTTGCAATGAATATGAAGGTTGCTTTTGTAAAGGCAGGCGGCAGAGTTCCCGCCGGCGAAATCACAAAGGCAAAAATTGCCGGCTATGAGTCCGAGGGTATGTGCTGTTCAGCTTTTGAACTCGGTCTGAGCGACGATAAGTCCGGACTTATGCAAATCCGTGACGATGTTCCCAACGGCACTGACCTTAAGGCGGTTTATCCGATTGATGACGTTATTTTTGAGGTTGACAACAAGTCCCTCACCAACCGTCCCGACCTCTGGGGTCACTACGGCATTGCCCGCGAATTTGCGGCACTTGCAGGCAGAGAATTAAAGCCCCTCAACCTTGCCGACCTTGATTATGACGGCGATTACAAGGTTCCCGTAACAATTGAGCGCGAGGATATGGCTTTCAGATATTCTTGCCTTAAAATGGATAATATCGGTGTTAATGTCAGCAATGAAGTTATGTCAACCCGTCTTTATTACTGCGGTATGCGTCCCATTAACCTGCTTGCCGACGTAACCAACTACATTATGCTTGAGGTCGGCCAGCCCACTCACGCATTTGACGCTACAAAAATCACCGATATCGTTGTAAAAACTCCCGCCGAAAAAATGAATTTCACAACCCTTGACGGCGTGGAAAGAGTTGTTGATGAAGATACTCTTATGATCTGCAACGGAGACACACCTGTTGCCATTGCAGGTATTATGGGCGGTCTTGACTCCGAAATCGTTGACGGCACAACATCCGTTGTTCTCGAAAGCGCAAACTTTGACGGCGCCTGCGTGCGTAAATCTTCTTCACGTCTCGGCCACAGAACGGATGCAAGCGCAAGATATGAGAAGATGCTTGACCCCGAGCTTACTCTTGTTGCAATCAGACGCTTTGTTCAGCTTGTTAAAGAAGCGGACCCCAACGCTGTCATTGCTTCTCAGCTTACCGATGTTTATCCCACAAAATATCCCGAAATCACTCTTACAATCGACAAGGCTTACGTTGACCGTTACACCGGTATCGACATCAGCTGTGAGCGTATTTACAACACCCTTGTTTCTCTCGGTTTCAAGGTCGAAATGAACGGCGAAGAATTCACTGTTGTTGTTCCTTCCTGGCGTGCAACCAAGGATGTTACAATCAAAGCTGACCTTATCGAAGAAATTACCCGTATTTACGGCTATGATAACTTTGAAATCGCAACCACAAGAAGCCCCTTGAAGCCTGTTGCACCTTCAATTGCAAGAAGTGAGGATAACGAAATCAAAGACCTTCTTGTCAAGAAATATTCACTGCACGAGGTTCATTCTTATCTTTGGACAGACAGCAAAAAGTATAAGAAACTCGGCATTGAGGTTGAGGAAAACGTAAAAGTTCTCAACATTGAAACCTCTGAAAACGGAACTCTCAGAAATTCAATGCTTCCCACCTTGCTCAGCGCGGTTTATGATAACCGTGATTTTTCCGATAAATTCGGAATTTTTGAAATCGGCAGAGTAATCAAGGGCACAAAAGCTGACGGTACCTGCGACGAGCACAGAAATCTCGGCATTGTTCTGTTTGACAAATCCGGCGACGAAAAGAAGCTCTACTTTGAAACAGTTGCAATGATTAACAGCCTTTTTGCTCAGATAAAGCATACAAAGCCCGCTTTTGAAAAGACAGAGGTTGCTCACAAGTGGCAACACCCAAAAAACACTGCGGTCATTACTGCTGACGGTATTACTGTCGGTACACTCTGCACTCTTCATCCTCTCAACCGTACCAAGGTTGACAAAACCGCAGCGGTTGTCTGCGTTGAAATTGACCTTGATTCCTTCAACAGCGTAAAGGGTCGCTCCATCAGCTTTGTTGAACCCTCAACACAGCAGCAGACCTATTATGACCTTTCACTTGTTCTCACCCCCGAAATCAAGTTCTCACAGCTTGAAACGGCTTGGAATTCTCTTGAGCTTGCCGAACTCAACACGGTGAAGGTTATTGACGTTTATGAGAAGGATGATATCAAGAGTGTCACTGTCCGTCTTGTATTCTGTGCTTACGACCGCACACTCGGAATGGATGAGGTTCAGTCTTGGATTGACAGGATTCTTGCAAATCTTGCCACTCTCGGTGTTACAATAAGATCATAATTACGTGATTTCTTACAGAAACCAAAAAATATATTAAAACTTTTTTAAAATCGTTGTTTTATTTGAATTGATGCGGTATAATAACAACATCAAAATTAACGGAGGTGCTGAAATGACCGACAAAACAATAAAATTCACAATCAGAGAAGAGCCTGAAAAAGAGATGCAACAAAACCTCAGATTGGTTTATGAAGCTCTTAACGAAAAAGGCTACAATTCAATCGGACAGATAGTCGGTTACATTCTCTCCGAGGACCCGACTTACATCACCACTCACAACAATGCACGCAGCATTGTCAGACGTCTTGACAGAGATGAGCTGCTTCAGGAAATGGTGAAATGTTATCTCGGAATAAAATAATGTTTAAACAGGAGTAGAAATAATGGCTAAAAAAAGCGACTTTCTGATGTATAAGGGTAAACCGCTTGTACGTAACGGCAAAACAATTTATTACGGCTATATGAGCGAGCCCTATGTTGTGATTATTCAGATTACAAGTATGCGTGAAATTAAAGGCGTTGAGGTTGCAGACAGGGTTGTTGTTCAGCTTGTCAGCACTGACCCCGATGTGCGTCCCCGCGAAAGAATTGTCAAAAAAGCGGAGCGCACCGGTCTTTACAGCGCAATGGATATCGGCTCAATCTGGCTTGAACGTGAGCTTGGCAAAACCTCTGCATAATTAATCTGCAAAAAAAGCGACCTGCGAAGGAAATTTTCCTCTGCAAGTCGCTTTTATTTTTTTATTTACTTACTTTGAACATGCTTTTCGATTTCGTCAAGCGTCATTTGTGTCAGGGTGCCTTTCACGGCGTGAAAACAGCTTTCGCCGAGACGAAAAATATGAATGTCATTTTTGAGTGAGTCTGAAAAAACGTTTACAAATTCCGCGTCCGGCAATCTCTCGGCAAGGCGTAACGGCTTTTGCTTGTCTTTGCAGTTTCTGCCGATGATTTCACCCGTCTTTTTATCCATTCGTGTGGCAATCAGCACGTCAACACCGAATTCATCACAAATGGGTTTAAGAAAAAATTCGGGTGAAGCGGAGCAGACCACAATCGGTCTGCCGCTTCTGTTTTCGGGGTTAAAAATCGGATAAATTCTCTTGCGGTTTTTCCGCCAGAAACGGCATGCTTCTTTTTCGGCATCCACAAAGCGAAGGAAAACAAAGCATTTGCCCTTGAATTTGTCACCGAAACCGAGAAAGAAAAGTGCAAGGCAGACCGCCTGATAAGGAATCAGAAAAGCAAGCCACGGTTTTCGTGCCATGCAGTAAAACAAAAAATCTGTTTCCGAGTCGTGCGGATATACCGTTTTATCAAAATCGTAAAGGTCAAATTTCATTTTAAATCCTTACAGTAGTTTTTTTGCCGTCAAGTTTTACGTTGACGGTTTTGCCGTTGTATGAAACGGTTGTTTCGCCGTTGCCGCAAAGGCAAAGCTCACAAAGCTTGCCGTCTTTCCACGTGATGTCAACCGTGATGTTGCCCTTTGCAAGCAGACCCTTGACACTGCCGTTTTTCCAAGCGTCGGGCAGAGCGGGCAGCACAACGATTTCACCGCTTGCCGACTGCATAAGCATTTCGGTAATTCCGCTGACATAGCCGAAGTTTCCGTCAATCTGGAAGGGGGGATGTGCATCGAAAAGATTGTCGTAGGTGCCGCCGCCTTTGTGATATTTTATACCGTTGCCGCCGGGAACGTGGCGAAGCTGAAGCTCTATGAGTTTGAGTGCGTGGTTACCGTCACGAAGTCTTGCCCAGAAATTGATTTTCCATCCGAGACTCCAGCCGGTGCCGTTGTCGCCTCTGATTTCAAGTGTCTTTTTGCAGGCATCAATAAGGTCGGGGTTTCTGTCGTAATTGATAAGTCCGGCGGGGTGAAGAGCATAAAGATGAGAAACGTGTCTGTGGTGAATTTCCTTTTCCTCATATTCGCTGTCCCACTCAAGAAGCTGACCCTTTGAGCCGACTTTGAAGGGCTTGATTTTTGCCATTTTTTCTTTAAGCTCAGCAACAAAATCGCCGTCAATGCCGAGCTTTTCAGCGGCTGCAACGGTGTTTGTGAAAACGTCAAGAACAATACTCATTGTCATTGTGGAAGTCTTGGCGACACTGCATTCATCACCCTGATAAACAAAATCGTTTTCGGGTGAGGTTGAGGGCGCAAAAATAAGCTCGCCGTTGTACTCAACCAGCATCGCATTAAAGAATTCCGCATTCTTTTTAAGCAGAGGATATGCGGTATCTTTCAGATAATCAATATCGTTTGTGTATTCATAGTGCTCGTAAGCGTGGCGGCTCATCCAGCCCGAGGAGCAGGGCCAGAATGCCCAGACGCAGGAACCGTTGACGGGTGTCGCAAGGCGCCAGATGTCAACATTGTGGTGAGAACAGCAGCCGGGAGCGCCGTAAATTTCTCTTGCGGCTCTTTCGCCCGTAACAGCGAGTTCCTGAAGCATCTTGATAAGCGGCAGGTTAACCTCGGGCATATTGCACATAAGCACCGGCCAGTAGTTCATTTCCGTGTTGATGTTAACCGTGTAGTTTGAGTGCCAGGGAGGAGTGATTTTGTCGTTCCAGATACCCTGAAGGGTGGAAGGCTGTGAGCCTTCACGTGAACTTGAAATTGAAAGATATCTGCCAAAATTATAAACAAGTGTGATAAGTGAGGGATCGTTCTTTGTTCTGCCGAATTTCTTGAGTCGCTTGTCAGTACACAGCGAGTCCGCATCATTGGCACCGAGGTCGAGGCTTACGCGTGAATAAAGTGAGCGGTAGTCGGCAAGGTGGTTTTCTTTGATTGCGGCATAGTTTGTGACATTTTCAAGAGTTTTTGCGCAGGGTGCGGCAAATTCTTTGCCTTCAAGCAGGGGAAGCTTGTCAAAACCGTTGAAGCTTGTTTCGCAGGTGAAGAAAAGCTCGGCATATTCCGCATCTTCAACGCGAAGGAAAGTGTTCTGCTCAATGATTTTGCCGTCGGTGACAATTTTTACGCCGGATTTGAACTGAATTCCTCTGCGCTTGTCGTCGAGATAATAAACTTTGCGGCTTGACTCGTTGTTTTCATTGTTTTCGGAGGGGCATTCACCCTCAAGCCAGAGAATACCGTCACGCACATAGCTGTTTGCGCGAAGCTGGCTTGAAAGTCTGACCTCAAAAGCAAGCTTGCCGCCCTCTGCCTTATATCTTGCGGCAATAACCTTGTCGGGATAAGAAGCTATGTATTCACGTGTGTATTTTACACCTTTATTTCTGTACTGAACCGTGCTTACGGCATTTTCAAGGTCAAGTGTGCGCAGGTAATCCGCCGATCTTTTGCAGTGGTCAAAGGTAACCGTCATATCGCCAAGGGGCATATATGCCTGACTCCACTGACCGAGAAAATCTTTTTCAAGAAGTTTTTCCGCCTCGTGAAGCTTGCCTTCAAGAGCAAGGTCGCGTGCTTTATAATATGCGTTTTTATCAATGCCTTCGCAGGTGTTGCGGGGATAGCCTGTCCAAAGCTCGTCATGGTTAAGTGCAAGCTTTTCTTCCTTGACACCGCCGTAAATCATTGCGCCGAGCGTGCCGTTGCCGATGGGCATACACTGCGTCCAAACTTTTGCAGGTGAATCATATTTTAATGTTGAAGCGCCGTTAATCATAGGGTTTGTTCCTTTCTTTGAAAGATTTATAATTACAGTATAACTGTATATCTTCCTTAAGTCAATGTAATAAAATGAAAGTTTTCTTGCAAAACTTCATGCATTTCACTTGCTTTTTAATTTGTGTTGGTGTAAAATACTTAATTACGGATAACTGATATTTAATGTAATATTATAAAGGACAGGTGAGCTTATGGCAGGCTCTTTGCAAAATAAAATTGATTGCATATACGGGACTCTCTCAAAGGGACACAAGCGTCTTGCCGATTATCTTAAAAGCGATTATGAAAAAGCGGCTTTTATGACGGCGGCGGTTTTGGGAAAAACGGTCGGCGTTAGTGAATCTACGGTTGTGCGTTTTGCAACAAATCTCGGCTTTGAGGGATATCCTCAGCTTCAGAAATACCTGCAGGAGCTTGTTAAAAATCACCTTACAAGTATTCAGCGTATGGAAGTTTCCGCAAGCAAGATTAAAGGCGAAGACATCCTTGATTCCGCTTTGCTTGCCGATATTGAAATGATAAAAGCAACGCGTGAGCAGGTTTCCCGCGATGTTTTTGTCAAAAGCATTGATGCTCTCAGCAAAGCTTCCAAAATATATGTTCTCGGTGTGCGTTCGTCAGCAACCCTTGCAAGCTTTCTTGCTTTTTATCTTAATCACATTTATGAAAACGTTGTTCTGATTGACACTTCAAGCAAAAGTGAACTTTTTGAACAGCTTTACCGTATTGACAGCGGCGATGTCTGCGTTGCAATCAGCTTTCCGCGTTATTCCAATCAGACAATCAATGCCTGTCGTTTTGCAAGTGAAAGGGGAGCAACCGTTATTTCAATAACCGACGGCGAGCAATCTCCGCTTGCAAAATTCACAACCTATCTTCTTGTTGCAAGAAGTAATATGGTTTCTTTCGTTGATTCTCTCGTTGCACCGTTGAGCCTTATCAATGCTCTGATTGCGGCTGCGGCACACGAGAAGAGTGCCGAAGTTTATAACAATCTGCAAACACTTGAAGAAATCTGGAACACATACCGTGTTTATAATTCAATGGAGGTGGATGCCGATGCAGACTGATGTTCTTGTTATCGGCGCGGGTGCCGCCGGTCTTATGGCGGCAGGCAGAGCCGCTTTGAGCGGAGCAAAAACCGTGATGCTTGAGCGTAACGACCGTGTCGGCAGAAAGGTTATGATAACCGGAAAGGGCAGATGCAATGTTACGAATGCCTGCACCTCGCTTGATGAATTGATTGCCGCCGTGCCTGTAAACGGCAGATTCCTTTTCAGTGCCTTTTCGCGTTTTATGCCTTATGATACAATGGATTTCTTTGAAAGCAGGGGAGTTGCGCTGAAAATTGAACGCGGCAACCGTGTCTTCCCCGAATCCGACAAGGCGGTTGATGTTGTTGATGCCCTGCGCGATTATGCCGTTTCATCAGGCGCACAGCTTGTTAAAGGCCGTGCCGTGGAGCTTCTTTGCGAAAACGGAAAGGTGAGCGGTGTTCGCACCGAAGACGGTGAGGTAATAACCGCAAAGGCTGTGGTTGTTGCAACGGGCGGTATTTCGTATCCGCTGACAGGTTCAACCGGTGACGGATATGAGCTTGCAACGCAGGCGGGACATCAGATAATTGACCCCAAACCTTCCCTTGTTCCGCTGGAGGTTCACGAAGGCTTCTGCACCGATTTGCAGGGTCTTTCCCTTCGCAATATTTCCATTACCGTTACAGACACGAAGACCTACAAAGAAGTTTACAGCGATTTCGGTGAAATGCTTTTCACCCATTTCGGTGTCTCCGGTCCCGTGATTCTCAGTGCTTCCGCACATCTTAAAAATATGGAGCGCGGAAAATATAAAATCTCAATTGACTTAAAACCCGCCCTCACCTACGAACAGCTGGATGCGCGCGTGTTACGTGATTTTTCGGAAAATTCAAACCGTTCTTTCATTAATTCGCTCAATGGTCTTTTGCCCAAAAAGCTTGTTCCCGTTATTGTAAAGCTTACGGGAATTCCGCTTTCAACAAAGGTCAATCAGGTGACAAAAGAGCAAAGGGCAAAGCTTGTTTACCTGCTTAAAAATCTTGAACTTACCGTCACCGATTTCCGACCGATTGCCGAGGCAATTGTCACCTCGGGCGGTGTCAGCGTTAAACAGATTGACGCAAAGTCAATGCAGTCAAAGCTTATGCAGGGTCTTTTTTTTGCAGGCGAAGTCATTGACGTTGATGCTTATACCGGCGGATTCAATCTGCAAATTGCCTTTTCCACGGGGCAGGCCGCAGGCGGTGCGGCGGCTGATTATGCCAATAATTAACATTTATGAGGTGTGTTATGAGTAAAATTATCAATGTTGCCGTTGACGGACCTGCCGGCGCAGGCAAAAGCACAATTTCAAGAGCTGCGGCAAAGGCTTTGGGATACATTTATGTTGATACGGGTGCGCTTTACCGTGCCGTCGGTGTCAATGCATTGAGAAAGGGCTACGACACCGCTGATAAGGCGGCAGTTGAAGAATCCATAAAGGGAATTGAGGTTGACCTCACTTTTGTTGACGGTGAACAGCGTGTTCTTCTTTTCGGCGAAAACGTTTCGGGCGAAATCAGAACACCCGAGGCTTCAATGGCGGCTTCAAATGTTTCCGCCGTACCTGCCGTGCGCTCTCTTCTGTTTGATTTGCAGCGTGATATTGCAAGCCGTAACAACTGTATTATGGACGGCAGAGATATCGGTACCGTTGTGCTTCCGGATGCTCAGGTGAAAATTTTCCTCACTGCCTCCGCTGAAGCCCGTGCACAGCGCCGCTACAAAGAGCTTGTTGAAAAAGGAACACAAGTAAAATTTGAAGATGTACTTGCAGAAATGATTCAAAGAGATTATAATGATTCTCATCGTGAGATTGCACCCCTCAAGCCCGCCGAAGATTCCGTGCTCCTTGATACAACCGAGCTCGGTCTTGAGGAAAGTATTGATAAACTTATCAGCATAGTAAAGGAGAAGACAATATGAAAGGCTTTGATTATTCAAAATTAAGTGACAGCAAGACTTATGATTTTCTCAGACCCGTCGGCAAGCTTCTTTGCAAAATGCTTTACGATTTTGAATATGTGGGTCTTGAGAATATTCCCGAGGACGGAGGCTTCATTCTTGCCGCTAACCATTACACCGCCCTTGACCCCGTTTATATTGCCATTCCGATGGAGAAAAGACAGCTTCACTTTATGGCAAAAAAAGAGCTTTATGACAACAAAATCGTTGCCTGGGCTTTTACAAAGCTCAACGGCTTCCCCATTGTAAGAGGTAGCCGTGACAAAGCGGCTATTGATTATGCAATCCGTATTCCCAAAGAGGGATATGTTCTCGGTATTTTCCCTGAGGGCACACGCTCCAAAACCTTCACTCCCGGCAATGCAAAGTCCGGTGTTGCGCTGATTGCAAAAGAGGCAAAGGCACCTGTTCTGCCCGTGAGCATTTACAACACTGAACAGATGAAGAAAAGAACAAAGGTAACAATCCGTTTCGGCAAGCTGATTCCTTATGAGGAGCTTGGTTTTACGGGTGAAGATTCACGCGATGAAATCAGAGAGGTTGCCAAAAACATAATGGGCGAAATCACCAAGCTTTGGGAGGAAGGTCATTGCGAATAACCGTTGCGAAAACCGCGGGTTTCTGCTTTGGCGTTAACCGAGCCGTTGAACTTACATATTCGCTTGTTGACAGCGGCAAAAAAGTATGCACCCTCGGCCCCATTATTCACAATCCGCAGGTTATTGAGGACTTGAAGGACAGGGGAGTCGAGATAATTTCTTCGCCCGAGGAAGCGCAAAAAGACTCAACTGTTGTCGTGCGTGCGCACGGCGTTGCCGAAAGCGTTATGAAAGCGCTCGAGGAAAGCGGCTGTGAAATCTGCGATGCAACCTGCCCCGTTGTGAAAAAAGTTCAGCGTATTGTAAGCGAAAATTCCGCGCCGGATGTACCCGTTGTAATTGCAGGTGACCCTGCTCACCCTGAGGTTGTCGGCATCTGCGGTCACGCAAAAGGTGAAACTTTCACCTTCAAAAATTTCGATGAACTTGAAAATCTTTTGAAAAATAATTGTGAATTATGCCAAAAAAGAATAATTGTTGTCTCTCAGACAACTTTTAGTGAAAAAGATTGGAAACTTTGTGCGAAAAAAATAAAAATAGACTGTACAAATGCAATTATATTTGATACAATATGTAACGCTACGCATAAACGACAGTGCGAAGCAAGTGAACTTTCAAAGCGCGTTGACCTTATGATTGTCATCGGTGGCAAAGAAAGTTCCAACACGGCAAAGCTCGGCGCGGTCTGCTCCGAAAACTGCCGCACCTATTTGGTGGAAAGAGCTGACGAGCTCTTGACCATAGATTATTCCCATTGCACCCTTATCGGGGTTACGGCAGGTGCGTCAACGCCTGCCCGTATTATAAAGGAGGTACTTTTAAAAATGTCCGAGATTTTAAATGAAACTATTGAGCTTGAGGAAACTGCAAACGTAGCAGCTGCCCAGCAGGTAGAGGAGGTGCCTTCTAAATCGTTTGACGAAATGAATTTTGATGAGGCACTTGAGGCCTCTCTCAGCAGCATGAGCACTGACCAGAAGGTTAAGGGTATCGTCATGGGCTTTACCCCCACTGAAATTCAGGTTGATATCGGCAGAAAGCATGCCGGCTTTGTCAGCATGGATGAATACAGTGCAGATCCTTCCGCCGATCCCCGCAAGGAACTCAAGATCGGTGACGAAATCGACCTTATCATCATGAAAACAAATGATGCAGAAGGAACAGTTATGCTTTCAAAGCGTCGTTTTGACGCTCAGAAGTCATGGGTTGACGTTATCGCCGCAGAAGAGAGCGGTGAGGTTCTTGAGGGCACAGTTGTTGAGGTTATCAGAGGTGGCGTTCTTGTCGTTTATAACGGCGTTCGCGTTTTCATCCCTGCATCCCTTGCAACAGCTAACCGTAATCAGCCTCTTGAGGAACTCCTTAAGACAAACGTTAAGTTCCGCATCATTGAGGTTAACAAGCAGCGCAGAAGAGCTGTCGGCTCTGTTCGTGCAGTTCTCAGAGATATCCGTAAGGAAGCTGAGGAAGCATTCTGGGCATCGGCAACTGTCGGCCAGACATATCACGGCACCGTTAAGTCAATGACAGCTTACGGCGCATTTGTCGATATCGGCGGCATTGACGGTATGGTTCACATTTCCGAGCTCTCCTGGAAGCGCATCAAGCATCCGTCAGACGTTTTGGAAATCGGCCAGGAACTCGATGTCTACATAAAGGCTCTTGACGCTGAGAAGAAAAAGATTTCTCTCGGCTACAAGAGAGATGAGGACAATCCCTGGAAGATCCTCGAAAACAACTATCCTGTCGGTTCTGTCGTTGAGGCAGAGGTTGTCGGAATGACAACATTCGGCGCTTTTGCTAAGGTTATCCCCGGCATCGACGGTCTTATCCACATTTCACAGATTGCTGACCGCCGCATTGAAAAGCCCCAGGATGCACTTACAGTCGGTGAGAAGGTAACTGTTAAGATTACAGCTATCGACTTTGACAAGAAGCGCGTCAGCCTTTCAATCCGTGCTCTTATGGAGCCCGAGGCAACAGAAGAACCCGCTGAGGAAGCTGTTGAAGCAGTTGCTGAAGAAGCTGCTGAATAATAGCACACATTTCGGCCGCCTGCGTTTTTCGCCGGCGGCTTTTGTGATAATTGTTTTATGACATTCGTTTTACATTGGAGTGGTATATATCAAAAAGCAACAACTTAAAGGCGGCATAATGCTTGTGCTGGCGGCACTTATCTGGGGTGTTTCTTTTGTTGCGCAAAGTGTTGGCATGGAAACGGTTGAAGCGTTTACCTTTAACGGTATCCGTATGCTTATCGGCGGCATTGTATTGCTTCCTTTGGTCTTTATTAGACTCAGAAAGCAGTTCAAAGCCCCCGAAAAGACAAAAGAAACAAAGAAAAAAGAATTTTCCGTGCTTATTAAAGCGAGCCTTGCGTGCGGCGGTTTGCTTTGCATTGCGAGCAACCTGCAACAGCTTGCTTTCACCTATGATATGGAGGTCGGCAAAGTCGGTTTTATCACCGCACTTTATATGGTTTTTGTGCCCGTCTTTGGCTTCTTTGTCGGCAGAAGGGCTCGCCTCACGGGCTGGATTGGCGTTATTCTCGGCACAATCGGTCTTTACCTTCTTTGTATGACAGAGGGATTCTCATCTGTCGGTGTGGGCGATTTTCTTGTGCTTGGCTGTGCTGTTTTTTATGCACTCCATATTCTTGTTATCGACAGATTTATTGACCGCGTTGATGACATCAGTCTTTCCTGCGCCCAGTATCTTGTCAGCGGTATAATTTCCGCTGTGTTTATGTTTGCATTTGAAACTCCGCAAATTTCCGCAATTGTTGCAACGGCACCCACTATTCTTTATGCCGGTGTTATGAGCTGTGGCGTTGCATTCACATTTCAGGTTGTCGGCCAGAAAAGTGTTGAGCCCACGGTTGCTTCGTTACTTCTGTGCCTTGAGTCGGTTTTCTCCGTGCTTTTCGGTTGGATACTGCTGGACGAGGTGCTTTCAACGCGTGAATTTATCGGTTGCGCAGTTATGTTTGCGGCTGTACTGATTTCCCAGATACCCGAAAAAAAGAAGATAAGGGGATGAGGCGATGTATAGATTAATCTCGCTTGTGCTTTCAGCTGTTATGGTGTTTGCGGGCACTGCCGTTAATACGGTCGATTCTGTGCTTGATTCCGTGTCAGAAATGCTTTTCGGTCTTCCTTTTACTGATTATGCGGTTGAAAGTGATTTTCTTGATTCGGCTGATGACAGCAATATTGAAAAACTTTCAGGCAGCTTGGGGTATGCCCGAGACACGGTTATTGTTTTTCTTAAAAGTGATGTCGGATTTAAAGAAAAACGTGCGGTTTTTGAAGAATATGCTGACGGCGGAATTGTTGTCGGTTGGTATGCCCCTGCAAGTCTTTATGTTATAAAATATCCGTTTGCAGATTATAACACTTTAATTGCAAAGAGTGAAAAACTGAGCGAAAACGAAAATGTCGCTTATGCCGGTCTCAGTTATGCAAGGCATTATGAAAGCCAGTGGACTCCCAATGACCCCTTTGACCCCGAAGAAGAAAACATCTGGGATGAAGCATCGCCCGACGGTGCAAATTGGTGGCTTGAGGCAATTAATGCAAGACAGGCTTGGGATTATTCTCAATATTTCAAGAAAGTCAGACTCGGTGTTGTTGACAGCGGTTTTTATACCGAACAGCCCGATTTGAAAGGGAAAATATTCTTCCCCAATGCACTTTCGGCATGGTTGAATTCCTGGAATTATCACGGCTCACACGTTGCGGGAATTATTGCCGCACAGGCTGATAACGGTGTCGGTATTGCGGGTGTCTGTCAGACGGCAGAACTTGTCTGTTGTGACTGGCAACCTTCGGCTTTACAGTTCTGGATTGAAGACCTTGCCATTTTCTTCTCCATCGGCAAAGTCATTAAATCGGGCGCAAAAGCTGTTAATCTTTCCTTCGGCCTTGTGGTGGACGGTGAAAAAGCACCGTGGTATTTTGTAAGTTCCGACGCAACGATTTATTCGATTTATATGGCATCTTTGCTTGATAAAGGCTATGATTTTGTTGTGGTTCAGTCTGCCGGTAACGGTAACGCTGACGGTTTGCCGATTGACTCTGTGAACAACGGCACTTTTGCCAGCATAACGCCCGAAACCGTAACGAATTACGGTTATGAGCACATTCCGACAAGTGAGCTGCTCGACCGCATTATTATTGTTGCGGCGGCTGAAAATCTTGGTGAAGGCAATTACCGCCTTTCTTCTTATTCAAACACGGGCAGATATGTTTCAATTGCCGCACCCGGTGAAAATATTTACAGCTGTGTCAATGAAGATGATGCTTATTATTATCTTTCGGGCACATCAATGGCGGCGCCGGTTGTAACGGGTGTCTGCGGGCTTGTGTGGTCGGTCAATCCGTCATTTACGGGCAAGCAGGTCAAAGAAATTGTCTGCTCAAGCACAAAAGATGTTGCCCAAAAATATGTCGGTGAGGGTTATTATACCTCTGTTGAATACCGCGATATTCCGATGGTAAATGCTCAGCTTGCCGTTGAAAAAGCAATAGAATATATTCATTAAAAACAGAGCACGGTTGGAAATCGTGTAACGGGCTATAACCTGTTCGAGGGTTCGAATCCCTTGCTCTCCGCCAGAACCCCATGGAAGTAATAGCTTCTGTGGGGTTTTTCTTATGCTTTCAGCCACAGAAAAGCATACACAAAACCCACTTTCGGCGACGAAAAGATGACGACAGGGCGAGCATATATACCTATGGTCGGCAAGATAATCCCTTATCGTCGTCGGTTGATGCTTTTGTAGTGGATTTTTTGATGTGGGTATGATATAATTCAAATCAACAAATAAGATTTTATGAGCCGATTAAAAAAATCAGGGAGATTCCTATGAACATTTTACAGACAATTATTTCTTATCTTGCAATAGCGGCAGCTTTTATTTCTTCTTGTTTTTCGTTTGGTGATTCGGCAATGATACCTTATACAAATTATTACAAGATTCCCGACAGTATTCCCGAATACAGTGTGATTTCCACGCAGGAGAAAACCGAGTGGAAAGCCAAATGGATCTGGGATAAGGAAAACCTGACGTAGAAAAATGTCTGGATGTGCTTTAATAAAAAGGTCAGTCTTGATACGATTCCCGAAGAACTTACTGCCGACATCTCAGCCGACTCGAAATATTGGCTTTACATAAACGGAGAAACCGTTGTTTTTGAGGGCAGCGTGAAACGAGGCCCCGATAAAAACAGCGGATATTATGACAGTATAGATATTGCACCTTATCACAAAGAGGGTGAAAACTCAATTTGTGCTTTGGTGTGGTTCTGGGATAATGAAACAAGCTATTCATACAGTAGCAGCGGTCAGGGAGGTTTCATTTTTGAAGCCATAGGGGAAAACATCACCGTAATTTCCGACAAAAGCTGGAAGGTGAAAAGGAACAGTGCTTATGTTGACAGCATTCTTTATCCTCCAAATTACAGACTTCCCGAATACAGTATTTATTTCGATGCAAGGAAAGATCCGGGCGATTGGATAGACGAAGCCTATGATGTTTCAGATTGGGAAAATGCAACCGAATATGCCGTCGGCGGCGAGGGTGCTTACGGCAAGCTTTATCCGAGAGGAATACCGTTTTTAAAGGATTACGGTCTTAAAGATTACGAAAATTCAAAGGATTATGAAAACTATACCGTAAAGAAGCTTTTCGGCGAAAAAATCACTGTAGATGTTCCCTATAACGCACAGCTTACTCCCTATCTTAAAATCATAGCACCTAAAGGCAAAAAGATTCGCATAACAACGGAAAACACCTTAATCGGCGCAGTTTCAACTACCTACATAACAAGAGAGGGAGAGCAGGAGTTTGAAGCTTTAGGCTGGTTTAACGGCGAGCATATTACTTATAAAATACCGAGAGGCGTTACGGTTGTTTCTTTGATGTACCGTGAAACGGGATACGACAGCTTATTCTGCGGTGACTTCAAGTGCGATGATGAATTTCTGAATTCGCTGTGGCAAAAATCCCTGCGTACTCTCTATGTTACAATGCGTGACAGTTTTATGGACTGTCCCGACAGAGAAAGAGCCCAATGGTGGGGCGATGTCACAAGTGAAATGATTATGACGATGTACTCTATGGACAGCAATTCCTATCTGCTGTATCAAAAGGGTGTTGAGGCTATGCTTTCTCACGTTGATGACACAAAAGTGCTTCAGACCGTTGTGCCCATAAGCGGTGACTATTTTGAGCTTCCCGTTCAGCAGCTTGCAGGAATCGTCGGTTTCCTCACTTACTATGAATATACCGGCGACAAGGCTTTTATCGAAAAGGTTTATGATGCTTCCCTTGACTACCTGAAGCTTTGGGAAATCGGTGAAAATAATCTTGTTGTGCATAGAGGCGGCTCGTGGGATTGGGCTGATTGGGGCAAAAAGGCAGATATGACAGCCATCGAAAACGCCTGGGTTTACTATGCTCTTTCCGCCGCAGAGGAGATGGCGGAGCTTTTGGGAAAAGACGAGGACATCTCATTTATTACCGAAAGAAAAGATACTATCTCAAAGGGGTATAAGACTCTTTGGAATGAAGAAGGCTTCAAAAGTAAAAAAGTAAGAAAACCCGACGACAGAGCCAATGCCCTTGCGGTATTGTCGGGGCTTGCAGAAAAAGAGCAGTATGATACTATTACAAATGTACTCACAACCGCTAAAAATTCAAGCCCGTATATGGAATACTATGTTCTTGAAGCTCTTTGCAAAATGGGGAAATATGAAGCGGCAAAAGACAGAATTAAGGACAGATACGAGGGCATGATGAGCGAGAATTATTCTACTCTCTGGGAATTCTGGGACTCCTGGCGAGGCACCAAGAATCACGCTTGGAGCGGCGGCCCTCTTGTAATAATGAGTAAGCATTTTGCAGGCATCACTCCCCTTGAAGCAGGCTATGAAAAGGTTAAAATCGAGCCTCAATACACTCTGTCCGACCGTATGAACTGTACCGTTCCGAGCGTAAAAGGGTTAATCACTCTGAATTATAAAAGGACTTCCGGGGATTATATTATCGACCTTACTCTCCCGCAAGGAATGAAAGCTGTTTTATATGTACCGACCGGTTCTGTTGTAAACATCAATTCAGAGGTTTATTATCAAAACGGTGAGTATGTAAAAAGCGACATCATCGGTGATGTGGAGATTGCAGAAAAAGCGCTCGATAACGGATAAGGTAAATTTCAATTTATCGAAATAAACAATAAAACTGTTAAGTGCAATGGGATGTGAAATCCTGTTGCACTTTTTTATTTGTAAAGGAGCAAATCAAATGAAACAAACAACACTTGAAGATTTATTCTACGGTAATATTGACTCTTACAAAGTAACCAAGCTTTCAAAGCCTGTATGCACACAGTCAGAGGACTTCCACGACGAAAAGACGACGACAGACCGAGCAGAAATATCCATATGGTCGGCAAGATGTTCCTTTACTGTCGGCATATGATGTTTTTATTGTGGATTTTTTAATGTGGGTATGATATAATTCAAATCGGTAAATAAGAATTTACAGATTGTTTTAGTTTGATTGGAGGTATTTTTATGAAATATCGTGAGGATAAATACGGCAATAAACTTTCTGCTTTAGGCTTCGGCTGTATGCGATTTAAAAAGAAAATGGGCAGAATAAATATGGAGGATGCAGAGCGTCAGATAATGTCAGCTTTTAATAAGGGCGTAAATTATTTTGACACAGCATTTATTTATCCCGGAAGCGAATCGGCAATAGGAGAAATTTTTGAAAAAAACAATATCCGCGACCAAGTCTATATTGCAACAAAACTTCCTCCACAGCTTATGCGCAGTACAGATATACTTGATAAGCTTTTTAACGAACAGTTAAAAAGACTTCGTACGGATCATATTGATTTTTATCTTATGCATATGATGGCCGACATTAAGATTTGGGAACGTCTGAAAAGTATAGGAATTGAAAAGTGGATAGAAGAGAAAAAAGCAAGCGGTGCAATTCGTCAGATCGGATTTTCATATCATGGCGGTTCGGATATGTTCTGCAAAATTATTGATGCTTATGACTGGGATATGTGTCTTATTCAGTATAACTATATGGATGAACATACTCAGGCAGGGCGTAAAGGCTTGAATTATGCCAACGAAAAGGGGATTCCCGTTATGATTATGGAGCCTCTTCGCGGCGGCAGACTTGTCAATAATCTTCCGTCGGATGCAAAACGGATTTTTGATGAGCATACCGTTAAACACACTCCTGCGCAGTGGGCATTTCGCTGGCTGTGGAATCAGCCTGAGGTCACGGTTGTGCTTTCGGGCATGAATTCAGATGAAATGGTAGAGGATAATATCAAAACTGCATCTGACACCGAAATCGGCGAGTTGACCGCCAACGATGAAGAAATGCTTAAGAGAGTTGTTAAAGCTATCAACGCAAAGATGAAAGTTCCTTGTACCGGATGCGGATACTGTATGCCCTGCCCTCAAAACGTTAATATCAGCGGAACTTTTTCTGCATATAACCGTCGTTTTACCGATAGCAGCTTTGCTGGCTTCAAAGAGTATATCAAAAATACAATTTCACAGCAATATGCACCGGTATCAAAATGCGTAGGCTGTGGAAAATGCGAAAAGCATTGTCCGCAGAGCATTGAGATAAGAAAACAGCTCAAAGAAGCCGAAAAAGAGCTTGAAAGCAACGCGTACAAAGCGCTCAGCAAAGTTGTATCGGTGTTCGGAAAGAACAAATAACATATACTATATACAGAAAATTTGCAGAATGTTTTGACAAAGTAACCAAGCTTTCAAAGTCTGTATGCACACAGTCAGAGGACTTCCGACAATCAAAAGACGACAACAGCGGCGACTGTGCTTTTTGTTAAATATTAGTTGTAATTGTATTTTTTTTGTGCTATAATATTCAAGAATATTATGATGAGGTGATAATATGAGCGACATCAAAAAGACTTGGTTCAAAGAAATGGCTGTTTACCAGATCTGGCCCCGCAGCTTCTATGACGGCAACGGTGACGGTATCGGTGATATTAAAGGTGTTATGGAAAAGCTTGATTACATCAAGAGCCTCGGCGTTGATGCAATCTGGTTTTCTCCGCTTTACAAATCCCCCCAGCACGACTACGGCTATGACATTGCCGATTACAGGTCAATTGCACCCGAATACGGCACTCTTGAAGAGTTCAAGGAACTGCTTGACGCCGCCCACAGCAAGGGTCTGAAAATTATTATGGACCTTGTTATCAACCACACATCAAACGAACACGAGTGGTTTATCGAAAGCCAGAAGAGCAAGGATAATCCTTATCATGATTACTATTTCTGGCGCAAGGGTAAAAAGCCTCCCAACAACTGGCTTTCAACCTTTGCAGGCCCCGGCTGGCATTACAACGAAAACCTTGACGAGTGGTATCTCACTCTTTTCGCAAAGGAACAGCCCGACCTTAATATGGATAATCCTAAGGTTCGTGAAGAAATCAAAGATATCATCCGTTTCTGGCTTGATATGGGTGTTGACGGCTTCCGTGAAGACGTTATCACTTTCATTTCAAAGAAAGAGGGTCTGCCCAACGGCTTCCCCATTCCCGTTGCCTGCGGCATGGAGCACTATAAAAACGGTCCCAATCTTCAGAAGTATCTCGGTGAATTCAGAAAAGTTACCGACAACTATGACTGTATGACCGTCGGTGAAGCTCCCATGATGACTCCCAGACTTGCTCTCAAATTCATCAAAGAGGGTGCAGAGCAGAAGCTTAATATGATGTTCAACTTCCAGCATATGGAAGCTGACTGCTTCCTTGTCAGCTGGATTCCCATGCCCTTCAGCCTTAAAAAGCTTAAGAAGGTTTATAACAACTGGCAGAACAAGCTTTACGGCATTGCGTGGAATGCAAACTACATCGAAAACCACGACCAGCCCAGAATCATCAGCCGTTACGGCAGTGAAAAGTTCAGAGTTGAAAGCGGCAAAATGCTTGCAACAATGTACATCTGCCAGAGCGGTACACCCTTTATTTATCAGGGTCAGGAAATCGGTATGGTTAACATAAAGCTTCCCGATGTAAATATGTACACCGACGTGCAGACAAAGAATACTTATCAGCTTTTCAGAAAGCTTGGTTTCTCGGAAAAAGCAACTCTCAAGGTTGTCAACCGTGCATCCCGTGATAATGCAAGAACACCCGTTCAGTGGTCTGCCGAAAAGAATGCAGGCTTCACCACTGCTGACGAGCCCTGGTTCTTCATTAACGATAATTACACGGAAATCAACGTTGAGGCTGCCGAAAAGGATGAGAATTCACTTCTCAACTATTACCGCAAGCTTCTCAAATTCCGTAAGGAAAACGAGGTTTGTATTTACGGCGATTTCAAGCTTCATTACAAGAGCAGCAAAAAACTGTTTGTTTATGAGCGTAATTATGAGGGCAAGAGAATGCTTGTCATCAACTCTTTTGTTGAAGAGCCCGTGACATTTACCGCTCCTGACGGCTTTAATCTCAGCAAGGGCAAGCTTGTTCTTTCAAACTATGATGTTGTTACCGACGGCACTCTCAACAGCTTCCAGACCAAGCCTTACGAAACACGCGTTTATCTTTTTGATTAATCAATATAAACCGTTATCGGCGGTGGGGATAAAACCCTGCCGCCGATATTTTTATATAAAATATATATTATTTATATATTAAATATTGAAAAAATCTGAGATTACTGATATACTAAAAAGATATGAAAGGACTGATGAAAGCTTGAAACGTAAAAAATGGGTTGTTGCCGAATGTGATAAGGATTCAGCTGCGCAGATTGCCGAGCAATACGGCATAAATCCGCTTGCGGCGCTTATCGCCGTTTCCCGCGGTCTTGACCTCGGTGATGATGCCGAAAGCTTTTTTGATGAATTCTCATATCCTGAAACTGACCCTTTTTCACTTATAGATATGGATAAGGCGGTTGAAAGAATCAACCGCGCCCTCGATAATTACGAAAGCATTACCGTTTTCGGCGATTATGATGCCGACGGAATCACCGCAACGGCGTTGCTGTATTCTTACCTTGAAACAAACGGTGCGAATGTCACACGCTACATTCCCGACCGCCTTGTTGAGGGATACGGTCTTAATATTGATGCGGTTGAGTCGCTTGCGCAATCCGGCACAAAGCTGCTTATTACTGTTGATAATGGTGTGTCGGCAATCAAAGAAACTCAGCGCGCCAATGAATTGGGGATGGATGTTATAATCACCGACCACCACAAGGTGGGGGACGAAATCCCCGATGCTGTTGCGGTTGTCAATCCGCACCGACCCGATTGCCCGACTCAGTTCAAAGATTTTTCGGGTGTGGGCGTTGCGCTGATGCTTGTTTGTGCGCTTGAGGGCGGCGGATTTGAGGGTGTGCTTGAGGAATACGGCGACCTTGCCGCCATAGGAACAATCGGCGACGTTGTAACGCTCAAGGGCGATAACCGACTGATTGTGCGCACGGGTTTGCGTATGATAAACGAAGAACCGCGCCCCGGTGTGACGGCGCTTCTCAATAAAGCCGGTCTTTCCGGCAAATATATTGCATCGTCAAATGTTGCTTTTGCGCTTTGTCCGCGTATTAATGCAACGGGCAGAATGGGTACGGCAAATAAAGCTCTTGATTTGCTTTTGTGTGATGACGAGGATGTTGCCGATCAGATTGCCGAAGAAATTCAGAGCCTTAATGCTTTGAGGCAGAAGACAGAAAATGAAATTTATATTCAGGCACTCGAACAGCTTGCAAGACATCCGGAAAGAATGCACGACAGGATTCTGGTTGTTGATTCGGAAAATTGGCATCAGGGTGTAATCGGCATTGTTGCCGCAAAGCTTGTCGAACAGTTCTCAAAGCCGGCTATTGTTATTTCACACGGTGAAAAGGAAGCAAAAGGCTCGTGCCGCAGTGTGGAGGGCTTTTCGATTTTTGATGCCGTCAATGCCGTCAGTGACTGTCTGACACATTTCGGCGGGCACACCCTTGCAGCAGGCATCGGTCTTGAATGTGACAGAACAGATGAATTCCGTAAGCGTATAAATGACTATGCGCGCCATATTGAAATTCCGTTCCCCGTTCAGAATATTGACTGCAAGCTTAACCCCAGAGGAATTAACCTTGATTTGCTTGATGCTTTGCAGCTGCTTGAACCTTTCGGCTCAGGCAATCCGCAACCGTCATTCGGCCTTTACGGAATGAGAATTGACGATTTGTCCTCAATTTCCGAGGGTAAGCATATGCGCTTGTCTCTTTCCCGTAACGGCGCAAAGGTTAACGCTGTTTATTTTAAAATGCCCGAAAACAGCTTTCCTTTCGTCCGCGGTGATATTGTTGACCTTGCGGTTAACCTTGATCGAAATGTTTATAACGGTGAAACCCGTGTGTCTGTGATTGTGCGCAATATGCGCTTTTCAAACACCGATGAAGAAGCTGTTTTGTCGGGAATCCGTCTTTATGATTCTCTGTGCCGTGACGACAAGCTGACCCCCGAGCTGGCTCGTCGGATTTATCCCTCAAGAGATTTTCAGATTGCCGTTTATAAATACATAAAAGCGCATCCGCTTTATGAAGAGGATTATGAAATGCTTTGTGTGCGTCTGGGTGATAACGGTTCGGCAGTCAGCCGCGCGATGGTTGCCGTCAATTCAATGCTTGAGGCAGGCGTACTCAAATATAATGATGACGGAAGTATCGGCGATGCCCAATCACAGCAAAAAGCAAACCTCGACGAAACTCCCCTTATGAAAAAAATCCGCAGATACCTCTGATTCTTATTACTCTAAACAATGAAAGGAAGGCTATGCTTATGACACAGGACCTTAAATATGACATTAAAGCCATTTGTCCTGCCGATGCCGAAACTTGTGAGGTTGAATGTATTCAAAAGCTTCTTTCTTCACTCAATGAGGGCACCTCTGAACAAGATGTTGACAGCATTGTCAGAGCATATCAGTATTCCCGTCAGGCACACGAAAATCAGAAAAGGCTTTCGGGTGAACCTTATATTATCCATCCGCTGAGTGTTGCGCAGATTGTTGCAAAACTCGGTATGGATGCCCCCGCAATGGTTGCGGCAATCCTCCACGACACTGTTGAGGATACCAAGGTGAGTCTTGACGATGTTTCACGCCTTTTCGGCAGAGAAGTCGCGTTACTTGTTGACGGTGTGACAAAAATCGGTAAAGTTCCGCTTTCAACAAAAGAGGAGCAGCAGGCGGAAAACATCCGTAAAATGCTTCTTGCCATGTCACAGGATATCCGCGTTATTATCATCAAGCTTGCCGACCGTCTTCACAATATGCGCACACTGATGTTCAAGGCTGAGCAGAGACGCCGCGAAATTGCGCTTGAAACAATCGAGATTTATGCACCCATTGCGCACCGTTTAGGTATCCGTCCCATTAAAGAGGAGCTCGAGGATCTTGCAATCAGCTACCTTGACCCCGTTGCTTACAGCGAAATTGAACGTTCGCTTGCCGAGCAGAACAATTCCCGCACAGAGTTTCTTGACACAATTCAGGACAGAATCAAAGACAGAATAAGCGACGTTGTTTTGGGTGCGCAGGTCAGCGGCAGAATCAAATCCGTTCACGGCATATACCGAAAAATGTATATGCAGGGCAAAAATTTTGACCAGATTTATGACATCTATGCAGTCAGAATAATTGTTGACTCCGTCAATGACTGTTACAACTGTCTCGGTGTCATTCATGATATGTTCAGACCCATTCCCGGCAGATTCAAAGATTATATTTCCACCCCCAAGCCCAATATGTATCAGTCCTTGCACACAACCGTTATTGATGCGGAAAATGAGGGTATTCCTTTTGAGGTTCAGATAAGAACGTGGGAAATGCACCACACCGCCGAATACGGTATTGCGGCGCACTGGAAATATAAACTCGGTATTTCCGGCAAGAACAAGTTCGAAGAACGACTTGCGTGGATAAGACAGCTTCTTGAAAGTCAGAGCGATGTTGAAGACGTTGAAGACATTGTCAGAACAATCAAGAGCGACCTTGTGCCCGAGGAGGTTTATGTTTTCACGCCGAAGGGCGATGTTTTCAATTTGCCCATGGGTGCAACCGTTATTGACTTTGCTTATGCCATTCACTCCGCTGTCGGTAACAGAATGGTCGGCGCAAAGGTTGACGGCAGAATCGTGCCGATTGACTATCAGGTAAAAACAGGCGAAATTGTAGATATTCTTACCTCGTCACAGCAGGGTAAAGGCCCCAGCCGTGACTGGCTGAAAATTGTAAAAACAAGTCAGGCACGTGCAAAAATCCGTCAATGGTACAAACGTGAAAAACGTGAGGAAAACATTGCCGAGGGCAAAAACGAGGTCGAAAAAGAGTTCAGACGCAATTTTGTGCGTTTGCCGGAAGATAAGCTTAACGAATTCCTGCTCAAAATTGCTGAAAGACAGCACTTTAAAACAATTGAAGATTTTTATGCGGCAATCGGTTACGGCGGCATTTCGCTTATCCGTCTTATGCCCAGAATCAAGGAAGAATATTCAAAGCTTGTCAAAACCACTGACACGACCGTGGTTGCAATGCCCGAAAAGCGCCGCACAAAGAGCAGTGAGGGTGTTGTGGTTGAGGGCATTGATAACTGCCTTATTAAGTTCTCCCGTTGCTGCAATCCGCTGCCCGGTGATGAAATCATCGGTTTTATTACCCGCGGTCACGGTGTTTCAATTCATACAAAGAAATGTACAAATGTCCCCAAGGATATCTCAAAAGCGGGTGAACCCGAAAGATGGGTCAATGCCTATTGGGACAAAAACGTGCGTGAGGAATTCAAATGCACGCTTCAGCTTGTCTGTCTTAACCGCGTCGGTCTGCTTGCGGATGTTTCGGGTCAGCTTGCTCAGATGCACGTTATGATTAATGACCTGACCACACATCATCTCAAAGACGGCAGGTGCTCAATGGTGCTGACTCTTTGCGTTAACGGTGTTGAACACGTTAACAATCTTGTCGCAAGGCTCAAAAAAATTGACAGCGTGCTTGATATTGAAAGGACGGGTGTCTGATGAAAGCTGTTGTTCAGCGGGTCAAAAAATCTCAGGTCAGTGTTGACGGTCAGGTTGTCGGCAAAGTCGGTCAGGGCTTCAATGTGTTACTTGGCGTAATGCAGGGTGACACAACGGCTGAGGCTGATGTGCTTGCCGCAAAAATTGCAAAGCTGCGTGTTTTTGAGGATGAGCAAGGCAAAATGAATCTTTGTGTCACCGATATCGGCGGTGAAATTCTTGTCATTTCTCAGTTTACTCTTTGTGCCGACCTGAAAAAAGGCAACAGACCCTCTTTTATAAATTCCGCAAAGCCCGATGAGGCAAATGCGCTTTACGAATATTTTTGTAAACAGCTTCTTGCAAACGGTGTCGGAAATGTCGAAAAGGGCATTTTTGCCGCCGATATGGAGGTTGAAATTATTAACGACGGTCCCGTGACAATTGTTATGGATACCGATATCTGGAAAAGGTGATAAAAATGGTTGAAAAGTTTTTTATTGACCATCCCATGCTTGCCAACTGTTGGCTTATTGCCGACGAAAAAAACGGCAGGGCTGCGGTTGTTGACCCTGCCTGGCTTACTGATGAAATGAAAGAAATACTTACCGACAGGGGAATTGAGGTTGAATACATTCTTCTCACCCACGGTCATTTTGACCACATTCTCGGCGTTGCCGCGCTGAAAGAATTTTCGGGTGCGAAAATCGCAATTCACGCCGAGGATGCCGATTGTCTGCACGACGAGGAGAAGAGTCTTGCCAAGGGCAACACCAACGATTTTACCCCCGCCAATGCCGATATCCTTTTAAATGACGGCGATGTTCTGAAAGTCGGTGACATCGAAATAAAGGTTATGCATACCCCCGGTCACACACCCGGCGGTGTCTGCTACATTATTGAAGACGAAAAAACAATCCTTACGGGCGATACGCTGTTTTGTATGACGGTCGGTCGAACCGATTTTCCCGGCGGAAGCTCTGAGATTCTTGCCGAGTCACTTGAAAAGCTGATTGCCCTTGACGGCGATTATGTGATTTTACCCGGTCATAACCGTGAAACAACCCTCGAAAGAGAGCGCACAAGAAACCGTTTTATCAGAAGGATGTGATGATTTGATACTCAGAGTAATCGGACACAAGTTTCACTATGAAGCCGAAAACCTGTGTAGAATTTTCTTTCCCAATGATAAAATAACAGTTGTGCGTGATTTTGAAGGCGAAGATTCCCGCACCGTTGTTACCGAAATTTGCGACACTGACGGTGTCTGCAAAGTAAATGTTTCGGTTGATATTGAAGGCAACCGTTTACAGCAGAGTGCCGAATGTGTCTGCACCTGCGCTGAAAATTACGACGAGTGCGAGCTTATGATGGCACAGATGATGTTTCATCAGCTTAGCACCGTTACCTGTTACATTCCGCCCTGGGGCGTGCTTACGGGTGTAAGACCCTCTAAACTTATGATAAAGCTTGTAAGTCTCTACGGCGAAGAGGGCGCAAAGCGTCATTTTACCGAGAAGCTTCTTGTAAGTGAAGAAAAAACCAACCTTGCTTTTTCCGTTTCTCAGGCGGAAGAAAAAATTGTTTCGCTTTCAAAGCCCGACTCGGTCAGTCTCTATGTTTCAATCCCGTTTTGTCCGTCAAGGTGCAGTTATTGCTCATTTGTGTCACACTCGATTTCGAGCCCTGCCGCAAAGAAACTGCTTGTGCCTTATATTGACAGACTCTGCGATGAAATTGAACTGACTGGCGAGATTGCTTCGAAGCTTAATCTGCGACTTGAAAGCATTTATTTCGGCGGCGGCACACCCGGCGTGCTTGAATCCGAGCAGCTGCGTCGCCTTTGTACCAAAATTAACGAAAACTTTGACTTGTCGCATCTTCGCGAATACACAGTTGAAGCAGGCAGACCCGATACGCTTGATGAGTATAAGCTTGAAACGCTTCGCAGTGTCGGTGTTGACCGAATCAGCATAAATCCCCAGACCTTCAATCAGTCGGTGCTCGATACGGTCGGTAGGAAACATACCGTCGAAAAAACCTTTGAGGTTTACAGTGCCGCAAGAAAGGTCGGATTTAACAGCATAAATATGGATTTGATTGCCGGCTTGCCGACAGAAAGCTTTGAAAGCTTTGCAAACTCCGTGGATACCGCAAATTCACTTAACCCCGAGAATATAACGGTGCACACTCTTGCGCTCAAACGCTCGTCAACACTTGCCGCTGACGGATATTTTGTAAGCGACGGCAACACCGCAAAGCAGATGCTCTCTTATGCGCAGGGTCAGCTTACAAAAGCCGATTATTTTCCTTATTATATGTACCGTCAGAGCAAATGTCTGGGGAATCTTGAAAATGTCGGTTGGTGCAAGACGGACAAGGAATGTGTTTACAATATATTTATGATGGAAGAGTGTCACAGCGTTTTAGCTGTCGGTGCAGGTGCGGTCACCAAACTGAAAGCGCCCGAATCCGATTACATTGAGCGCATTTTCAATTTCAAGTATCCTTACGAATATATTGACAGATACGGTGAGTTGACCGAACGTAAAAAAAGAATAAATGAGTTCTATTTGTCATACTAAAATTGTAGTAACGATAAGGAGAATATGTATGACAATTAACGATATCAATTCTGCGGCACGCAACAATCCCAAGTCTTTCTGTGTGCAGAGCAATGCGGATTATGCCGCACAGCTTGACCGTGCGGTAGGCTTTATTAACGAAAGTCCGCTTCGCAAAATTGTTTTGCTCGCCGGTCCGAGTTCTGCCGGCAAAACAACAACGGCGGCGCTTCTGGCAAGGCGGATAAAAGAGAGCGGCAATATGGCTTATATTGTTTCGCTTGATAACTTTTATCACGGCGTAAGGGAAGCCTATCCTCTCAACGAAGACGGAAAGCCCGATTTTGAATGCCTTGAGGCACTTGACCTTGAGTGTATGCACGACTGCTTTGAAACACTTATCAATGAGGGCAGTTGCGAAATGCCTGTTTTTGATTTCAAAACGGCAAGCCGCAGTGATGAAAAGCAGAAAATTTTCCTTAACGAAAACGACGTTGTTATTGTTGAGGGGATCCACGCGCTCAATCCTGCCGTTGCCCGTCATCTGCCGCCCGAAAACCTTGTAAAGCTTTATGTAAGCGTTTCTTCGCGCGTTTACGGTGATGACGGAAATGTTATTCTTGCAAAGCGTGAGCTTCGTTTTATACGTCGTATGGTGCGTGATTTTTACCACCGCGCAAGTCCCGTTGACAAAACCTTTGAACTTTGGTTTGATGTTCTGAAAGGTGAGGACAAATATATTTTCCCGTTTAAAGAATTTGCCGACATAAAGCTCAACTCGTTTTATGCTTGTGAGCCGTGTATTCTGGCGGGGGAGGCTTTGCGTCTTCTCACAACGGTTGAAGAAAGCTCGCGATACAAACCGCTTTGTAATGAGCTTGCGGCAAAGCTTGAAAAATTTGTAAAACTTGATTATTCGATGATGACCCCCGATTCTCTTTTGTGGGAATTTGTCGGGTAGATAAATAAAAATCACAAAGGAGAGTGAAAGACTTGGCTGGCGAAAAGAAACAATCTGTGCTTAACGGTGCAATGGTGCTGGCGTTTGGTGTAATCCTTGTTAAAATTATCGGCGTTTTCTTCAAAATTCCGTTTACG
Organism: Acutalibacteraceae bacterium; assembly: GCA_045592705.1. Taxonomy (GTDB): domain Bacteria; phylum Bacillota; class Clostridia; order Oscillospirales; family Acutalibacteraceae; genus CAG-177. The sequence goes on from JAZNVG010000029.1 coordinate 62,662, forward strand.
GATATGGTAGGAAGTGTCGGCAGAGGTTACTTTAACTCTGCTTACGAAATTTACACACCGATTTTTGCAATTTCAATGGCGGGTCTGCCCGTTGCTGTTGCAAGACTTATTGCGGAAAATGTTGCCCTTGAAAAATATCGCGAGGTTGAAAGTGTTTTTAAAGTGGCTAAAAAACTTTTCCTCGTTGTGGGTTTCGTGGGCACGGCTGTACTTGCTCTGATTGCTTATCCTTACTGTAAGTATTATGCAGATATACGTAATCTTCCGGCAATTTTCTGCATTGCTCCCGCTGTTTTCTTCTGTTGCCTTATGTCGGCATACAGAGGTTATTATGAGGGCTTGCGAAATATGAAGCCCACGGCTATGTCGCAGGTTATTGAGGCAACCGGAAAGCTTTGCGTCGGACTTGTTCTTGCGTATGTTTTCGTTTGGATTGGCGAGCGTCAGTTTGCGGCGGGTATGGCAGCTTCCGGCGATACGGTTGCAACTGTTTTCGGTGTTGAGGTGACAAGCCGTACACAAGCGAATAATGATGCCATTTATCCCTGGGCTGCGGCAGGTGCCGTGCTCGGTGTTACAATGGGCTCGGTGCTCAGCACACTTTCTCTGATAATTTATCACAAGGTTAAAGGTCAGGCTTTTGACCGTGTTCAGCTTGTCAATTCGCCTGCGGCAACGCCCGATAAAGAGCTTGTCCGCACAATGATAAGCATTGCCGTTCCCATGGTTGTCAGCTCTCTGATCCTTAACGTAACAAATCTTATTGATACAACAACAATTCAGGCGCGTATCGCAACGGCTATTGAAGCGGATTACAATTATATCTTTAATATGTATGCTCCTTCGATTAATGCCGCTGTTGCTGCCGACAGACTTGACCTTTCGGACAATGCAAACCTTGTCAAGTATCTGTGGGGCGCATACGGCTCGGCTCTCGATTTCAGAAACCTGATTCCCACAATCACCGTTCAGCTCGGTGTAAGCGCTTTGCCTGCACTTGCGGCGGCTTGGGCAATCAAGGATAAAGAAAATTGCAAGTCCACCGTTGAAACCGTTCTCAGGGTTGCAATGATGATTGCTTTGCCTGCAGGCTTCGGTATGGCAGTGCTCGCACAGCCGATTCTTACCATTCTTTACGGCAGGGGAGAGAATTCCGACGCGATTGCCATTATTGTGCCGATTATGGCAGCTTACGGAATTGCAACGGGTCTTATGGCTGTTTCCACTCCTATTACAAATATGCTTCAGGCAATCGGCAGAACAGATATTCCCGTCAAGTCCGTTATCGTCGGTGCTATTGTAAAGGTTGCCTGCAACTATATTCTTGTCGGTAATCCCAGATTCAATATTTACGGAGCGGTAATCGGTACGGTTTTGTTCTATGTTGTAATTGTCAGCTTCAACCTCGTTTCACTTCTGCGCATTTCCAAGGTCAGACCCCAGTGGCTTTCGGTTATTGTCAAACCTTTTGTCAGTGCGGTGCTTTGTGCGGCTGCAGCTTACGCGACAAACGGCCTTCTGTGCAAGGTTTTACCTGCAGGCGACCCGACCGGTATCCTCAACGGTTCAACGTTTGCAGCTGTTGTTTCCATCGGTGTTGCGGTAGTTGTTTATGCAGTTTCAATGATTTTGTGCAAGGGCCTTGTGAAAGATGATATAATTTCACTTCCGAAAGGCAAAAAAATTGCAAAAGCTCTTGAAAAATATAGACTTTTGGGTTAGAATAGTAACAATATGTCGGAGGTTCCTGAGTTGAATAATTTTGAATATAAGAATAATTATACTGTCACAGACCTTCTTGAGATAATGCGTGTCCTTCGTGCTCCCGGCGGTTGCCCTTGGGATGCGGAGCAGACACACGAAAGCATCAAGAAAAATCTGATTGAAGAAACCTACGAGGTAATCGAGGCAATCAACAAGCAGGATAACGACCTTCTTTGTGAAGAACTCGGCGACTTGCTTATGCAGGTTGTTTTTCACGCTCAGATGGAAACCGAGAAGGGCACCTTCGGCTTTGATGAAATTTGTGACGGAATCTGTAAAAAGCTTATTGAGCGTCATCCTCATGTTTTTGCCGATGTCGAGGTTTCAGGCGTTGATGATGTGCTTACAAACTGGGATGCAATCAAGCGCCGTACAAAGGGGCAGAAAACAACGGGCGACTCAATGCAGAGTGTGCCGCGCGAGCTGCCTGCACTTATGCGCGCAACAAAGCTTCAGAAAAAAGCGGCAGATGTCGGCTTTGACTGGAACGATGTTTCGGGTGCTCTCGACAAACTCAGTGAGGAAATCGGCGAGCTCAAGGAAGCTATTGCTTCCGGTCAGCAGACTTGTATGCTTGATGAATTGGGAGATGTTCTTTTCTCTGCCGTCAATGTTTCACGCTTTATTAAATGTGATGCTGAAGAAGCACTCACCGCCGCTTCCGATAAGTTTATGAACCGTTTTCTTGCGGTTGAAAAAATGGCGGCTGAGCAGGGGATTGATATGAAAGAATCTTCTCTTGAAGAGTTGGACAGGCTTTGGGATAAAGCCAAATTAATCTGAATATGCAATACTTCGGTATTTCATAAAATATACTTAAACACAAGGAGTAAACAAATGAATAAGTCAGATCTCGTAAATGCTATTGCAGCAAAAGAAGGAATTGAAAAGAAGTGCGCAGAAAAGGCAGTTAACGCTGTTGTTGCAGCTGTTGCTGATGCTCTTGCAAACGGTGAAAAAGTTCAGCTTGTCGGCTTCGGCACATTCGAAGTACACGCTCGCGCTGAAAAGAAATGCCGTAACCCCAAGACCGGCGAAGCTATCACCGTTGCCGCTACAAAGGTTCCCGTATTCAAGGCTGGCAAGGCTCTCAAGGATAAGGTTGCTGAATAATTAAAATTTCAATTTCGGGGCCGGTTATCGGCTCCGAAAATTTTTTCGGGAGGATTTTATGCGTCTTGACAAATATCTTAAGGTTTCCAGAATAATCAAAAGAAGAACCGTTGCAAACGAAGCTTGTGATGCAAAGCACGTAACCGTCAACGGAAAGGTTGCCCGTGCTTCTTATGAGGTGAAGGTCGGCGATGTTATTGAACTCACTTTCGGTGAAAATAAAAACCGTTTTGAAGTGTTGAGCATTTCCGAACACGCCAAAAAAGAAGAGGCGGCAATGATGTATAAACCTCTGAAATAATTTATCGGTCATATTTTAAAACTCTTGCACATATCAATTGTGTAAGAGTTTTATTTTTGAAAGGACTGATTATATGGAGGAAAAAAAGACTGTTTCTTTACCGCATAATGTTATAATGGAGGACAGGCGATTGCTCACGGTTTCGGGTGTCAACGATGTTGACAGCTTTGATGAGCAGACTGTAATTGTTTTTACCGAAATGGGAGAGCTTACGGTGCGCGGAAGTGACTTGCATATAAACCGCCTGAGTGTTGAGGTTGGCGAACTGCTCATAGAGGGTAAAATCGTTTCTTTGGCTTATTCGGATGAAGCGCCTCGAAACGGCGGCTTTTTCTCTAAGGTGTTCAGATAACAATGGTATATATCAGCTCACTTGCACAGCAGACACGGCTGTTTCTTTATGCTTTCGGATTTGGTTTTATTCTCGGAATTCTTTACGATGTTTTTCGCACCGTTCGGTTGATTTTTTCAAATTCGCGCATTGCCGCCTGGGTGGCGGATATTGTGTATTTTCTCTGCGTTTCTGTTTTTACCTTTGGCTTTGTACTTGTACTCAATTCCGGCAAGCTTCAAGGTTATGTGTTAATGGGTGAAATTCTTGGTTGGCTGGTGTATTATTTTTCAACCGGCAGTATTGCCGTCAGAGTTAGTAACGCTGTCATAAAAGCGGTCAGAACGGTTTCATACAGTGCTTTCAGTGCCGCAAAACGGCCGTTTGTGTTTCTTGGCGGAAAAATTAAAAAGAAATGCAGAAAAACAACAGTTTTTTTCAAAAAAACCTTAAGAAAATTTAAGAAAAATAACAAAATGCTATTGCAAAATCAACACAATATATTGTATAATATAAAAGAATTAATGCATTCCGAACCAGAGGCTGATTATGACAACAACAAAACATAACACCCACAACAGAAAACGCAGTGTTATACTAACCGTGCTTTTGCTCGCGTTGGTCTGTTATTTTGTTGCCACTCTGGTCAATCTTCAGACAAAGGTCAAGGCGCAAGAGGCTGTCAATGCATCATATTCCGAGCAGTATGAGGCTCAGCTTGCCGAAAACGCAGATCTTCAGGCTGTTATTGAAAGCGGCGATGAAGAGGAATACATCGAACGTATCGCAAGAGAAGAGTATGGCTATGTAATGCCCGATGAAAGGGTTTATTACGATTCGGCATACTTAAATTAAGGGAGGACTTCTTTCTTTATGCAAATTGAGGAAGGTGCAATTTTCAGCGGCAAAGTTACCGGCCTTACCGATTTCGGTGCTTTTGTTGAGCTTGAGTGCGGAAAAACCGGTATGGTACATATCTCAGAGGTTGCTCAGACTTATGTAAAAGATATTAAGGAACATTTGTCGCTTAATCAGGAAGTCAGAGTTATGGTTCTCTCTGTAAGTCCCGAGGGAAAAATCAGCTTGTCAATTAAAAAATTGCTTGATCAGGAAGCTCCCGCTCAGCCGAAGCCTTCAACCCGTCCCTCACGTCCCAGACAGGAAAGACGCTCTCCGCCTGTTTGGCAGGGCAATAAATCCGCCCCCGTGGCAGAGCATCAGTCTTTTGAGGATATGATGGCGCATTTCAAGCAGGTCAGTGATGAGAAAATGACCGACCTCAAGCGTTCAAGCGAGTCAAAGCGCGGCGGTTATTCGCGCCGTGGCGGAAACAAACAGTAATTAATTCGGGCAGACTTTTTGTCTGCCCTTTTTTTGGTGATATTTATGAGTGTTCGTGAAATTGATGTCAGTTTAGTAAGGGCTGTTGTAAGCGAGCTTTGCATTAAGGCAAATAAGATTTTGCCGGCCGACCTTTGTGACCTGATCTGTGAAGGAAAATGCCGTGAAACTCAAGAGCTTGCAAAAACAGTGATGGGTGTTATTGATGATAACATTGCCGCTGCTCGTGAGCTGGATGTGCCTGTTTGTCAGGATACGGGAATGGCGGTCGTTTTTCTTGAAATCGGTCAGGAGGTGCATTTCGTCGGCGGCAGTCTTATGCAGGCGGTAAACGACGGTGTTGCTGACGGTTATGTCGGCGGATATCTGCGTTGCTCCGTTGTTGCCGACCCGTTAAGGCGAGTCAATACCGGTGATAACACTCCTGCTGTTGTTCACACAAAAATTGTGGATGGCGACAGAGTAAGAATTACGGTTGCGCCCAAGGGCTTCGGTAGCGAAAACATGAGCGCAATAAGGATGTTTACTCCAAGTGCAAGTACCGATGATATCGTGAATTATGTCGTTGAAACCGTTGTCAAAGCGGGCAGCAATCCGTGTCCGCCGATGGTGCTTGGCGTCGGTATCGGCGGTGATTTTGAGCAGTGTGCTCTGCTTGCAAAAACCGCACTTTGCAGAGATGTCAGTAAGAAAAATCCCGATGAGTTTTATGCCGAGCTCGAAAGCAAAATGCTTGATGCAGTTAATGCAACGGGAATCGGACCTCAGGGATTTGGCGGAAAAACGACTGCTCTGAGCGTTGCAATTGAAGCTGCGCCCACTCATATTGCAGGTCTGCCGGTTGCGGTAAATGTCGGTTGTCACGTCACCCGTCACGCATTTACAGAAATTTAATTGTGAAATTTTTTAAAATTTTCTAAAAACTGTTTATTTTTTTGTGTATATGTGCTATAATCAAGATGAAATCAGGGATTGGTAACTTTTTCCTTTGGTTTCAATCTAAGCTTAAGGGGATGACAATATGAAAATTACCATCACAGGACGCAAATGCTCTCCCAGAGATTCGTTCAAGGAGCGCGCAGAGAAAAAGCTGGCAAAAGTTGAACGCTTTTTTGGTGCCGAGGCCGAGGCAAAGGTAACGGCAACGGTTGAAAAATCTTCTCAGTCCGTTGAAATCACCGTTATCAACAACGGCATGATATTCCGCGCACAGGAAAGAGCGGAGAATATGAATGATGCGCTTGACCGCTGCGTCGATTCCCTTATCCGTCAGATTCGTAAGAATAAGACCCGCGTTGAAAAGAAACTTCGTTCAGGTGCTTTTGATGATATCAACGCTTATGAAGAACCCGTCGCCGAAGAAGTTGATTTCGACGTTGTCAGAACAAAGACGGTGTCTCTCAAGCCCCAGTCGGTTGACGAAGCAATTCTTCAGATGAATATGCTCGGTCACCAGTTTTACGTTTTCCTCAATTCCGATAATGACAGCATCAATGTCGTTTACAGACGCAGTGATTCGGGCTACGGTCTTATCGCCCCTGAGATTGAATAACGGTTGCTGACGGCTGAATAAAATATAATTTCTGTCTGCGGGAAGAATTTCCCGCAGACTTTTTGTTTTCCAAATGGGGTAAAAAGCTTGACAGTTTGACATATAAAGTTTAATATAATAAATTAGTGTAATATTTTAAGGATTGTAGTTTTATGAACATTAATTTTGTAATACCGTGCCTTCTCGGTCTTGAATCGCTTATCGCGCAGGAGCTTCGTGACCTCGGTGCCGAAAATGTCAACGCCGAAAACGGCAGAGTTCTTTTCTCGGGCGACGAACATCTGCTTGCCAGAGTTAATATTTGCTCCCATTTTGCCGAAAGGGTACAAATTCTTGTCGGCAGTTTTGAAGCACATTCTTTTGAAGATTTGTTTCAGGGTACAAAAGCTCTTGAGTGGGAAAAGTGGATAGGCTCTCTCGATGCATTTCCCGTTAAAGGCTATTCAATAAATTCCGACCTTTTCAGCACACGCGACTGTCAGGCAATCATTAAGAAGGCGGTTGTTGAAAGACTCAAGTCAAAATATGCAATTGAGTGGTTTGAGGAAACGGGTCCCGTTCATCAGATTCAGTTTTCAATAATGAAAAACAATGTTTCTCTGTTGCTTGATACATCGGGTGCGGGTTTGCACAAGCGCGGTTACCGTCTTGATGCAAACGATGCACCGATTAAAGAAACGCTTGCGGCTGCCCTTTGCAGCCTTTCCCGTTTGCGTCCTTACCACAAACTTTATGACCCGATGTGCGGCTCAGGTACAATTCTTATTGAAGGCGCATTGCTTGCAATGAATATGGCACCTGGTCTTACAAGGGGCTTTTCCGCTGAAAGATGGGATGTTATTCCAAGAGAGGTTTGGGAAAAAGAGCGTGAAAGAGCAAGGGAAAACGTTCAGCTTTGCGATGATTTCCATGCCTACGGTTCAGATATTGATGCAAAAGCCGTTGAATTTGCAAAAATCAATGCTGAGCGTGCAGGTGTTGCGGATAAGCTGAGCTTTAATGTTCGTGATATCAAAGATTTTGCACCCGAAACCGAAAGGGGAACGGTAATCTGCAATCCTCCTTACGGTGAGAGGTTGCTTGATTTAAAGCAGTGTGAAGCGATTTATAAAACAATGGGTTCTGTTTTTAAACAGCAAAAAGGATTTTCTTACAGTATTATCAGTCCCGATGAGGAGTTTGAGAAAGCTTTCGGTCGCAAGGCGGATAAACGCCGCAAACTTTATAACGGAATGATTAAGTGCCAACTGTTTATGTATTTTAAATAGGAGATGAAAAAGATGAAACATATTTTTATTATCAACCCCGTTGCCGGCAAAGGTAAGGCTGTTGCAACAATTGAGGGGAAGATTAACGATGTCTGCCGCAAGCTCGGTGTTGACTATGAAATTTATATAACCGAAGCTGCAGGTGCCGCCCTCAAATATACAAAAAAACGCGCTTCCTCCGGTGAAGAACTTCGCTTCTATGCCTGCGGCGGCGACGGTACTCTTTACGAAGTTGTCAACGGCGCTTTCGGTTTCCCGAATGCTCAGGTTGCGGTAATTCCTCTCGGCTCAGGTAACGATTTCATCCGCCTTTTCGGCACAAAAGAAGATTTCCTTGCGCTTGAAAACGTTATCAACGGCGTGCCCACAAGTCTTGATGTTATTAAATGCGGCGAGCAGATTGCCATAAATCAGTGCTCAATGGGTCTTGATGCCGAGGTTTGCGCAAGACAGGCTAATTTCAAAAAAATTCCCTTTATGCCCGGCGAGGCCGCATATTATGCCGCAAGCCTTTATTCACTTATGACCAAAGTCAAGAACAAGTTCACAATTTCAATTGACGACGGTGAGCCTTTCACCCAGAATTGCCTTTTCTGCCTTGGCGGAAACTCACGCTGGTACGGCGGCGGATTTAAGGGCGCACCTCTTGCAATTCCCAACGACGGATTGCTTGATTTCATTATTGTTGAAAGCAATATGAGCCGTCTCAAACTGCTCACACTTCTCAACCCCTACAAAGCAGGTGAGCACCTTGACTGGGACATCACAAAGTTTGTCCGCGGTAAAAAGATTACGATTCACTGTGACACACCTGCCGCAGTTAATGTTGACGGCGAGTGCCAGTTTGTAACGGACAGTTCCTTTGAAATTATTGAAAACGGTATTGTTTTTGTCGTGCCTCAGAATTCTGCATTTCTTACCGAAAAAACAATGAACGCAAAAGCATAAACAAAGACATAAAGAAACCGCCGCGAGAAATTGAACTGCCCCAAATTGTGCGGACAGTACAAAAACACCCCTATGGCAGAAATATTTAATTAAGCGACATACTGACTTCGTTTTTCAAGCGGAGTCAGTTTTGTTTTTAATTGGATTCTTTCATTGTTGTAAAAGTGTAT
>JAZNVG010000030.1:0-68607 GCA_045592705.1 Acutalibacteraceae bacterium
CATTTTTGTGCTTTTCAACGGCTCATACAAAAATGTGCTGTTTTTCTGCAAAAACGCTTGATATCTCTGACGAAATTTTATATGAGTTTATATAAAAACATCGCCTCAGTCACAACTGACCGAAGCGATGTTTCTGTTACATTTTATTCAGATTTAAGAATGCTTTTTTAAACGCACCGATTTTGCGCGAAGACGTATAAACCGAATATTCTCTGTCGCCGCATTTCAGTTTTACGAAATCCTTTGTCACCTCATCCACATAGTTGAGATTAACGATAAAGCTGTGATGCGGCTGAGCGAAAAATCTGAGGTCGAGAATACCTTTCCAATAGTCTAATTGATATTTTGTTTCAATTTTTCTGTCAGCAAGATAAAGAACGGATTTTCTGTCTTCAATAGCTATGTAAAGAATTTCGTTCGGATAAATCCTGCAGGCATCTTTGCCGCTTGTCTGCACAACAATCCCATTTTTGCAGCAACACTTTTCGCAGGCGTTTTCTTCCCCGCTAAAATCAACACAAATTCCGTCACCGCCACAACATTCAAGCAGATTGTATGCAATATCGTTTTGCTCCATAAATTCAATCAGCTTTGTTTTTGCCGTCTCTTTTTCCGCCGCTTTGCACACCAACGAATTCATAAATATACCTTCCCGATTTAATGAATCTCTATAATATAAATGGGAAAAAATGCAAAATGTCACGCGAAAAATTTCGTGTTTTTCAAGTTTTCTACCTTTTGCACAAAAAACAAGAGGTGCAATTTGTGAGTAATAACAACCAAAAAGCGAAAAAATAAAAGAACAATTCGAAGATTAAAATTAAAAGCGGTGTAATTGACTCACACCGCTTTCAGTTATCTGAAAATCATATAAAAATCACAGCCGCCGTAAAAACTCATTTCTGCACAAACAGTTCTTTCCTTATGTTTCTTCTTACACGGTTGATATGCCGTTCAAAGCTTCCGCTGTCAATCAGCTCAGTTAGAACACACTGCATAAAGGTCGGCACCGTGCAAGAGTAAAATCCGAGCTTTCGGTCGAAACTGTCAACCAAGTGATTTGGCAGCACCATATAAGCAATACGAAATGATGGTGAGATGGTTTTGGAAAAGGTATTCAGATAGATAATATTATCGTGTTCGGAAAGCGCGAACAGCGTTTCGGTAGATTTGACAGATACCGAAAACTCGGATTCAAAATCATCTTCTATTATATACCGTCCGCTCTGTTGAGCCCAACAGATATACTCGTGCCGCTTGGAGGCTGTTGCAGTAACTCCGCTGGGATAACTTCTGTAAGGCGTGGTATGTAATATCTCTGCTTTCGTTTGATCCAACGCATTACTGTCGATACCGGATTTTGTCAAAGGAAGCGATTCATAGGCAACTTCGGAGGCTTTGTAAACCTCTTCGATTTTCTTATATGAGGGGAATTCTACGGCATAGATACGATTTCTGCCCAGCAATTTCACAAGCATACCGTAGAGATACTCGGAGCCTGAGCCGATAATAATTTGCTCCACATCTACTTTTATGCCGCGATTACGTGCGAGATAATGCTGAATTGCCTCACGCAAAAGCAGACAGCCGCGGTTGGGAGATTTTTCAAGCAGCATTTCTCCGTATTCGCCCATCACTTTCCGCATTGCTTTTTGAAGCACCGACAACGGAAAATCAGGATAAATGTGTTTATCCCGTATTTTCGGAAGCTCAGTCTGATGCTCATTTACGCTTGCAAAACCGTCTGTTTTCCGAAAAACCACCAAAAATCCGCTCCGCTCCCTGGATTCCACATATCCTTCGTCGCAAAGAAGCGCATAGGCGTGTTCCACCGTGATAATGCTGACACCTGTTTCCGCCGCAAGTGAGCGTTTGGACGGCAGTTTGGTGTTGTACGGGTATATTCCGACTACAATATCGTCACGAAGCTGCTTATAGAGTTGCAGATACAACGGGCGATTTTCTTTATCAATTACATATTTCATCTGGTTATATAAAATACTCCTTATTTGGCAATTGTTGTATGTTCAGATTTAATATACACTATTTCCAGCAAAAAGTAAAGGAGTCGGATTTCAATAAACAAAAAAACTAAGACAATCGTTATGGCGGCGCTTATGGCTTCGCTTGCGTGTGTCGCAACAATGATTATCAAAATCCCCTCGCCGCTCAAGGGTTACATTAATCCGGGCGACTGCATTGTTTTGCTGGCAGGCTGGATACTGCCGCCTGCATACGGCTTTCTCGCCGCAGGACTCGGCTCTGCGTTGGCGGATCTGCTTTCGGGATACGTCATTTACGCTCCCGCAACATTTGTTATTAAAGGGATTATGGCACTCATCGCGCATAGCGGATTTATATTGCTCCATAATAAATTGGGTAGCCTGCCTGCCAGAATCATCAGCGGTGCGGCAGCGGAAATTGCAATGATTGGCGGTTATTTCATCTTTGAAGGATTCCTGTATGAATTTGCTCCGGCAGCTGTAAACATTCCCGCAAACGGTGTGCAGGGTGTTGCCGGTCTGATTATCGGAATCATACTGGTCAAAATTTTTGAAAAAATCAAGGTGTCATTATGAATCAATCAATATACGAACAGACAAAATCCGCTATCGCGGAACTTTGCGAGAAAGCAAAACTGAGCAAAGGAAACATTGTGGTGATCGGTTGCTCTACCAGCGAGGTCGTTGGTTCTGAAATCGGAACAAATTCAAAGCCCGATGTAGCTGAAGAAATATTCCGAGCGCTCCACGATTATGCCAAAAGTAAAAATCTGTTCCTCGCTATCCAGTGTTGCGAACATCTGAACCGTGCAATCATTACGGAGCGTCGCGCAGTGCCGTTTGCGGAGACGGTAAATGTAATTCCGCAGCCCAAGGCAGGCGGCTCTTTAGCAACCAAGGCATACGCAAACTTCGACGAGCCCGTAGCGGTAGAAGAAATCAAAGCAGATGCAGGACTTGATATTGGTCTGACCTTAATCGGAATGCATTTAAAAAAGGTTGCCGTACCGCTGAGACTCACAAACAACACTATCGGTGCTGCCACGGTAATTGCCGCGCGCAGCCGTCCGAAGTTCATCGGCGGTGTCAGAGCAGTATATAACGAAGAACTGTTATAATCAAAAAGGCGGTGTGATTGATTCACACCGCTTTCCGTTATCTCAAAAGCATATAATAAACAATTCCGTAAATCACAGCCGCAAGTGAGCCGTAGGCAAGCACAGGACCCGCAATTTTAAACATCTGCGCACCCGTGCCGAGGATTCTGCCTTCGCTTTGAAATTCCATGGCAGGTGCAACAATCGAATTTGCAAAGCCCGTTATCGGCACAAGCGTGCCTGCCCCCGCAAATTCTGCGATTTTGTCAAAAACACCGACTCCCGTCAGAATGGCTGTTATCACAATCAGAGATATCGGCACAAGTGCTTTTACTCCTTCTTCATTCACACCAAGGCGCTCATAAACAATTGAAAAACCTTCGCCCAACGCACAGATAAATCCGCCGACAAGAAACGCCGCAGCACAGTTTTTAACTTTTTTGGTGGGCGGTGATGCTTTTTTGACAAGCTTGCCGTATTCGCCGGATGTCATTCCCATTTTCTTGCCTCCGTTTTATATTTTCACCGATATTTTATCCCGCACTTTCCGATATATGCAAATCATCCGAGTTTTTAAGCTTTATTCATTGACATTGACAGCTGATAAATATATAATTATTATGTTTAATTTTAAATTTGAAACAGGAGCTGATTCAAGTGGCAGTTAAAAAATTACAGTATTTTGCCGGCGGCAAGTGGATTGATTCCAAAGCCGAAAAATTTATGGATGTTTACAACCCCAGCACGGGCGAAGTGATTGCACAGACCCCCTGCTGTACAAAAGAAGAAGTTAATTATGCCGTTGCCTGCGCAAAAGAAGCTTACGAAAGCTGGTCACAGGTTCCTGTATTCAAGAGAGTTCAGGTTATCTACAAATTCCGTGAGCTTCTTGAAGAGCATATGGACGAGCTGACCGAGATTTGCGCAACCGAGCACGGTAAAGTCTGGAGCGAGGCCAAGGGCGACATTCTCAAGGTTAAAGAGCCCGTTGAGCTTGCCTGCGGCGCACCCTCACTGCTGATGGGTGAAAGCCTGATGGACACATCAAGCGGATACGACACCGTTCTTTACAGAGAATCCGTCGGCGTTTTTGCAGGCATTGTCCCCTTCAATTTCCCCGGAATGATTCCTATGGGCTGGATGTCACCCGTTTGCATTGCCGCAGGTAACACAATCGTTCTTAAAGCAGCATCAATGACCCCCATGACCTGTATGCGTCTTGCCGAGCTTTGGCAGGAAGCCGGTCTGCCCGACGGTGTTATCAACATTGTTACCTGCTCTCGCAATGAGGCAGAAATCCTTCTTGAGCATCCCGATGTCAAAGGCATCACCTTTGTCGGCTCAACCTCTGTCGGTCTTCACATTTATTCAACCGCCGCCAAAAACGGCAAAAGAGTTCAGGCTCTTTGCGAGGCAAAGAATCACGGTCTTGTTCTCGAAGATGCCGCTCTTGAAAGAAGCGCAAGAGGCATTATCAACTCTTCCTTCGGTTGTGCAGGTGAGCGTTGCATGGCTCTGCCCGTAATCGTCGCACAGGAAAGCATTGCCGATGAGCTTGTCGGCTATCTTAAAAAGTTTGCTCAGGAGCTTAAAATCGGTCCCGCTTACCATAAGGATTCTCAGCTCGGTCCCGTTGTCACAGCCGAGCACAGACAGTCCATTCTCAACTGGATTGAAAAAGGTCTTGAGGAAGGTGCCGACCTTGTTCTTGACGGCAGAAACGTTACGGTTGAAGGCTTTGAAAACGGCTTTTATCTCGGCCCGACAATTCTTGACAACGTAACAGAAGAAATGACCGTAGGCACAAGAGAAATTTTCGGCCCCGTTCTTTGCATCAAACGCGTAAAGGATTTTGAGGAAGGCCTCAGAATCATGAACAACAATCCCTTTGCAAACGGTTCCGTTATCTTCACCCAGAGCGGTTACTATGCACGCGAATTCTCAAAGAGAACACACGGCGGCATGGTCGGCGTTAACGTCGGTATCCCCGTACCCGTAGGCATTTTCCCCTTCACGGGTCACAAGCAGTCTTTCTTCGGCGACCTTCACTGCCTCGGCAAGGACGGTTTCCGTTTCTACACCGAAACAAAGGCTGTCACAACCCGTTGGTTTGACGACGAGGAAAAGAAAGCCCAGCACGTTGATACCTGGGACGGTTCCGTCGGCGGCGGTCTTAAATAATTTTGAATTTAGCAATAACGGCTTACAAAGGATTTTAAATCCATTGTAAGCCGTTATTTTTATATTAAAATATCTTCGAAATTAACACCGAGAATTTCTTTCAATGCCTTGATTTCGTCAGGATAAAGATGACGCTGACCCACCTCAATTTTCGCCAGCGCACTGCGTGTTATATCACAGCCTCGCACCTGTAATTTTGCAGATAAAAGATCTTGTGTCAGTCCGACTTTTTCCCTCAGTTGTTTAATATTTTTACCAACCTTTTTTTCATAATCGTTATTCATAATGTCACCTTTCCTTGCACCCGAATAAGCACAAAAACGCTTGACATTATTTTATGTTGCTGTTATAATTTATTTGCACCTAAATAAGTGCAAAGAATAAAAAAGGAGGAATTGTACAATGAAAAATTGCCCTTACTGTTCAAATGAAATAAGTGAGCTCGCCGTTGTTTGCGTTAAGTGCGGCGCCGATTTATCTAAAAAACCGAAAAGCCACTCGTCAAACTCCGATTTATCCAAAGTCGTTTCCTTAATAAAAATCGGACTGATTATGCTTCTTGTAGAGTTTGTAATATCCCATATCTGGAGTATGCTTTTCACTGCGGTGATTATACCGTCATTTGACGATATTTATGCAGCCAGTGTGTTCAACACTATCATCGGTTTCGCTTTCACTGCCGCGGAAGTCTTAGGAATGCTCCTTTGCTTTATCGGATTAATTAAATTAATTAAGCAGCCAAAGGAAAACAGTAAGTGAATAAAAATCCCGTACAGTTCGCTCTGAACTGTACGGGATTTAATATTATGCGTAAGATAAAACGTAAATTCTGACGGGTCTGTTACCCCACTGGTAACACATTGACTCGCTGTCAAGGAAAATATCAATAGTGGTGTTGCCCATCTTGACAAATCCGCCCGTGTCGGCGGCAATGCAGTAACCGTAAATGTAACGGCCGTCAAGCGAAACGACATAAAGCTCTGTGCCGTAGGGGAACTGCTTGGGATTAACGGCAACATATCCGACACCGGAGGGAACGCCCGAAGCGGTTGTGCCGATATCGCAGTAGGCGGTTGCCTTGCCCTCAATTACATCAGCATATTCAACGGGCAGGTTGTTTTCGTCAAGCTGATACTTTTCGGGAAGCGTGAGGTTTGAAATTGCCCTGACACCGTCTTTGAAATTGATAAGTGAAAGCTTTTCCTTTGCGCCGATTTCAATAATTTGTTTTACCGGCTCTTTTGTGATTGTCTGGCTGACAATTTCACTTTCGGCAAGCTTGCCGTCAATATACTTGTCGTTGTAAACAACTGTTTTTTCGCCGTTTACACCCTCACGGATAATTTTCGTTTCATCGGTGAAAAGCTCAAGCGAAAGTCTGCTTTCAACCTCAAACTGAGCAACTTCATTTGCCGTGCGGGTTTTATAGGTTACTCTGTAAACAGTAATTTCATCGCCGCTTGCAAGAGGTGTATCAAGCGCGGGTGTTACGGTGTCGTTTTCACCCATTACAATGCCTGCCTCTTCAAGGGCATCCGCAACAGTAGCATTGAGCAGATAAATCTCATTTGTTTTGCCGTCAGCACAAACGGTAACGGGAAAAGCCTTTTTGAGATATGCGCCCACATTTGCTTCATCAAAAGCAAATGCTTGTGCTGCGTTGTAATTCTTTTCGGCAGCGAAAAGAGTTGCGCTTACGGATTCACCCAAATCGGTGCTTGCGAAAGCGGTAAGGGTGACGGAAACAATCAGAAGAATTGCCGCTGAAATGGCAAGGGTCTTGAGTCTGTTGCCGTTGCCGATTATCATAGCTTTGATTCTGTTCATATTAAACTCCTTATTGATTGGCGTGGCATCAAACCAGCCGTTTTGTAACCAACGGTGCCAATTATAGTGATTTGAAACAAAAGTGTCAAATTTTTTGAAAAGAGTTTTTTGTTTATTTTGTACAATATGACGCGTCAAAAACTAACAATAAAACCGTTTGCACAAGAAAAAACGTCCGTTTTTGTGCAAAAAGCACAGCGGTTTTTTTGACGATTTTGTGTAACCCTCCAAAAGTTACAAAAGGTTACAAAACGGTTAAAAATTGTAACTTTTTTACTTTTTTCCTGTTATTTCGCCACAATTTTCATTTGTTTCACCTTGCCCACAGTTCCCTTAGGCAAGAAAAAATCCTCTGACAAATTGTCAGAGGATTTGATTTTTATCTGCTACCTGTATGAAATATAATAGGCGGGATTCTGCGTTGCGCCGTTATAAATGACCTCATAGTGAAGGTGCGGACCGGTGGAGTTACCGGTTGAACCAACCTTACCGATAACCTGTCCGGCATAGACATATTCACCCGTGGAAACGGTTATGGAGCCCGAAAGCAAGTGAGCATAGCGTGTTTTGTATCCGTCGCCGTGATTGATGAGTATCATATTGCCGTAACCGGAATTACTGTACTGAACGACCTCAACCTTACCTGCCTTGGAAGCGATAACAGCCGTACCGTTTGCACCGCCGCCTGCCCTGATAAGGTCAATTCCGGTGTGCCAGCCTCTGCTTCGCCAGCCGTATGCCGAGCTTACATAGTTACAGCTCGGTGCAGGCCACAGGAAGCCCTTGGAGGACATATTGACACTGCCTGAATGTATGCCGTAAGTCTTTGAGCCGACGGTAACAATTTTGTCAACGGGCTCTCTGATGGTTTCATAATCTCTTTCAACATCAACCACCACACCGCCGACAATCGTTTCGGTTTTTGTTACGCGCTGTAAGCCCTCAACACCTTGCTGAACGACACTGCTGTAGCCGACATATTTTGTCGAATCTTTTCGCTTGATTGTATCAAATGCGACTTCTTCCTCATAAGTGGTGGTGCGTACAACCTTAACGTTTATGTAAGGAACAGAGGAAGAAACAACAATAACATCGCCCGGCTGAATGCGATTCCAGTCATAACCGGGGTTTGCGTTGCGCAGATAGCTTTCTGTCACATCGTGGCGGCTTGCAATCAGACCGATAGAATCATTTTTCTGCACGGTGTAAACCTTCTGCCCGACGCGCTCACCGTTAACAAGCTGATCCTGAAGCTTCGAAGCATCCCATACAATTGATTCAACATCGGAATAAAGACCCTGAACATAGTCGATTGTTTCAACAAATCCGACGTAGTCGTTGTCATATTTCGTATCTGTTGTGTAAGGTAAAAGCACGCTTTCGAAGGCGGTTTTTGCATCCGCTTCATTCTTGACGGCACACACAAAATCACCGTCAATGTAAACGCCGCAGGCATTTGTGAGATTGTCAACGGAATGTGTCAGAATTTCATCACAGATTGTCTGCGCATCATTGAGTTCATCAAGCGAAACAAGAGTAAGCTTGTAATCGGCGTTATAATTTCCCTGCATAACAGAGTTGTCCGCCGTTGAACCGTAGGCGCCCGTGTCAAGTCTTTCCCTTACAAGCTCCTGCGCTTCAATGTAAACGGCTTCATTGCTGATATATCCGACGCTGTTACCGTCGTAAGTTACCTCAAGGGCAAAAGTGACAGAGTTCCAGTAATTTGACATTGCCGAAAAAACAACAAGCGAAACAATCGGCAGAATTATGTTGAGTGCGGTTATAAAAATTCGCTTGTGACGCTTCACCGCATTGAATGAAGAGCGCCTGAAAACGGACATTTTTGCAAAGAATCCGCTTTCTCTGCGTGTATGACGGCTTGCATCACCGATTTCACGTTTAAAAGAAACAAGGTCTGCGACAAATCTTCCGACTGAATGTCCGAAACGCTTTTTCGTAATGTTAAAAGCTTTTTCAAGCCACCTGACAATTGCCGTATATGGCTTTGCGGCAACGGACACCAGAGCAAGGAAAAATTTCTGAACACTCTTGATAATACCAAGACCGAAAGCATAAATCAAAAGGTAAAATGCCGAAGCTTCTTCGACCCAGTTTTCATCTTTAACAGGTTCTTTTTCGGGCTGTTCAGCATCTTGAACATAAATTTTTTCAATTTCCGGATTTTTTTCGGGCTGAGCAATATCGGTATTTGCCTGCGCCTGCTCAACCTGCTGAGCATAGCGTCGCTCGATATCTTCCCTGATTGACTGCATCTCTTTTTCGCGCGTTGAATCATCACGCTGTTTGAGAGATTCAAGGTCATCGGGCAGAAAACCTGTGCGGGCATACTCGGAGTCGGTTTCATTGACTATTTCATCAAACATACGGTCCAGACCGTAAAAATCGTCAAAGCTGTCACGGGAGCCGCTGTTTAAATCAAATATTGAGTTTTTCTCTTTATTTTCCATAAACGCTCCTAAAAAGTTACAAAAGGGTTACAAGTTATTATGATTATAATATAAAAAATTATTTTTTTCAACCGCAAAAGGCGAAAAACGATGTTTTTTAAATCATAATTAACAAAATGTTCACCGTCAGTCTTGTTTGACTGCGGTCATATAGCGCTCAAGCGCATCCTGCCACGTCGGCAAACGGAAAAAGCCTGCCTCATCAAGCGACGCCTTTGAAAGGCGGGAATTTTTCTGCCTTTTCGCAACGGTGGGATAACCCTCCGTCGGCACGGGAACAACCTCTGTTTCCACACCTGAAAGCCTTACGATAAGCTTTGCAAATTCTGCCCACGAGCAGAAGCCTTCATTTGTGGTGTGGTAAACCCCGTATTTTTCGGTCTGAATCATATCACAAAGCAAAACGGCAAGGTCACGGGTGTAGGTCGGTGTACCAATCTGATCATCAACCACGGACAAAGACTTTTTCTTTTTGCCCACCCACATTATCGTGCGCACAAAATTACCGCCGTAAAGCCCGAAAACCCACGAGGTGCGTGCGACAAAGCAACGTGAGCAAAGCTGTTGAGCAAGCTGCTCACCCTCAAGCTTTGTTTTGCCGTAAACATTCATCGGATTTTTTGGTGCATCCGTTTCAAGCGGCTCGGTACCGTTATCGCCGAAAACATAATCCGTGCTGACATAGACAAGCTTTGCACCGACTTTTTCCGCCGCTGCGGCAACATTTGCAGTACCCTCAGCGTTTACCCTGCGGCACAAGTCATAATCATTTTCCGCTCTTTCAACCGAAGTGTATGCAGCGCAGTGTATTATGGCGTCTGGCTTTTCTTTTGTAATGAAAGCATCTACCGCCGATTTGTCCGTAATATCAAACAGCGGTAAAGCTGCGCCGACCGCCTCAAAGCCGAGCTCACCCAGCCGAAGCACAACATCTGTGCCCAGCTGACCTCTTGAACCCGTAACAACAACTTTCATAAAAAGACCCTCACTTAATTTTTAAGGCTCTGCAACGGAGCGGGAATACGACCGCCGCGATGAATGAATTTATCGGGTGCCGAATAGTTGATTTTCATAACGGGGCCCGAGCCGAGCAGACCGCCGAAATTGAGTTCATCGCCGATTTGTTTGCCGATTGCAGGAATAAGTCTGACGGCAGTGGTCTTTGAATTGACCATACCGATTGCCGCCTCATCGGCAATAATGGCGGAAATAATTTCGGGTGTGATGTCACCCGGAACAACAATCATATCAAGACCGACTGAACAAACAGCGGTCATTGCCTCAAGCTTTTCAATTGTAAGTAAACCGCTTCTTGCGGCATCAATCATACCGGCATCCTCGGTAACGGGAATGAAAGCACCGGAAAGTCCGCCGACATGGGACGAAGCCATTGTGCCGCCTTTTTTGACTGCGTCGTTAAGTAAAGCGAGAGCCGCCGTTGTGCCGTGAGCACCGCAGCTTTCAAGACCCATTTCTTCAAGAATGTGAGCAACGGAATCGCCAACGGCAGGTGTGGGTGCAAGCGAAAGGTCAACAATGCCGAAAGAAACACCGAGCCTCTGGGAAGCCTGGTTAGCAACGAGCTGACCCATTCTCGTAATTTTAAACGCTGTCTTTTTTACAACGTCGGCAACATCGGTAATATTGCCGTCGGGGATTTTTTCAAGAGCACTTCTTACAACACCGGGGCCTGAAACGCCGACATTGATAACGCATTCAGGCTCACCGACACCATGGAAAGCACCTGCCATAAAGGGATTATCCTCGGGAGCATTGCAGAAAACAACAAGCTTTGCCGCGCCGATACAGTTGTTGTCGGCCGTTCGCTCAGCGGCTTCTTTGACGATTTTACCCATCAGAGCAACCGCATCCATATTGATGCCCGTCTTTGTAGAGCCGATGTTGACGCTTGAGCAAATATTTTCCGTAACCGAAAGAGCCTCGGGAATGCTGTCAATAAGAGCCTTGTCGCCTGCGGAAAAGCCCTTTTGCACAAGAGCAGAATATCCGCCGATAAAGTTTACCCCCAGTGTGTCTGCGGCACGCTGAAGCGTTTTTGCATATTTAACGGGGTCTCCGCCCGAAACGCCGCAAAGCATTGAAATGGGTGTTACGGCTATTCTTTTGTTGATAATCGGAACACCGTATTCGCGGCTTATATCCTCGCAGACACTGACGTGATTCTCTGCAAGACGTGTGATTTTATCATAAACTTTCTGACAGGAACGGTCGATATCCTCACAGCAGCAGTCAATAAGCGAAATGCCCATTGTGACTGTGCGGATATCAAGATTTTCGTCCTGTATCATTCTTATTGTTTCAAGAATATCGCCTGTGTTTATCATGTAAAAAACAATCCTTTCGTGTTAAGGTGATGTGTCCACCTTATACGTGGTGCATTGTGTTGAAAATATCTTCGTGCATCGCGTGAATCTGCAAACCGCGCTCTTTACCGAGATTTGTCAGTTCATCTGCGAAATCCGCAAACTTGGCTGACGCTTTCTGAAGGTCAACAAGCATAATCATACAAAACATTTCCTGAAGAATGGACTGGGACACCTCCAGAATATTGATATTGTTTTTTGAACATACATCGGAAACGGCCGCAAGAATACCGACCATATCTTTACCGACAACGGTTACAACTGCTTTCATAGCGAATGCTCCTTTCAGGGCAATAATTTTTCAGTTTATTCTAACATATTTTAAAAAATATCTCAAGATTTTTTTAATTTTATCTGTTGCAACCCTAAAAAAAATGTTATATTATTTATATTGATACTTATAAATTCAGGACATCATAGGTGATATTTATGAAATACCGCAACATCGTTGACCTTCACACACACACCGACAACTCCTTTGACGGCAACCATTCCGCAATGTTCCTTTGCGAAACAGCTGTCAAAAAAGGTCTGCGCGCAATCGCTTTTACTGACCACATAGAAATTGATTTTTATCTTCGCGACCATTTTGACCGAACTGCCGCTCAGTCTTATTTTGAGGTTGCAAAGGCTCGCTCCGCTTTCACGGGCAAACTAACCGTCTGCAAGGGAATTGAGCTCGGTCAGCCGACCTATGACATTCCGACAGCGGAAGAACTGATTTCATCAAGGGGTTACGATATCGTCATCGGCTCAATCCACAACCTGCGTGACAAAAAGGACTTCTGTTATCTTGACTATATCAAAGACAACCTCGACTGCAATGAGCTTCTCAACACCTATTTCGATGAACTGCTAACTCTTTCGCAGTGGGGCAAATTCGACACAATGGCTCACCTTACCTATCCCCTGCGTTACATTGTCGGCAACTACGGCATTAAAATTGACATTAATAATTACAGTGAAAAAATTGATGCAATTCTTGAAAACCTCATCAAGAAAGACAGAGCGCTTGAAATCAACACATCCGGTCTGCGCCAGAAGCTTTCAAGAACAATGCCAGATATTGACATTGTCAAACGTTTCCGTGAACTCGGCGGCAAGCTTATCACCGTCGGCTCAGACGCACACTTCGCCGAACACCTCGGCGCGAATATTGAAGACGGTCTTGATATTGCAAAGGCTTGCGGTTTCAAGAGTGTTGCACTGTTTATGAAGAGAATACCCACCGAAATTCCCATTGAATAACGAGGTGATTCTATGAAAACAACCGTCAGAGCGGCGGCAAAAATCAACCTTTTCCTTGATGTTACAGGCAGACTCGACAACGGTTATCACACACTGTTTTCAGTAATGCAGTCAGTCGGAATCTATGATGAAATTTCGGTTGAAATTACCGACAGCGGAAAAATTGAGCTTACCTGCTCGGAAAAATCCATACCCTGCGATGAGAAAAACACCGCATACAAAGCAGCGGTAAGTTTTTTTGAAACAACAGGAACAGAAAACCCGGGTATAAAAATTGAAATCAATAAAAACATTCCGTTTTGTGCCGGTCTTGCGGGCGGCAGTGCCGATGCCGCCGGTGTAATCCGCGCGCTTGACAAGCTTTTTGAAACAAAATCAGACAACTTTTTACTAATTGATATCGCAAAAAAAGTCGGCAGTGACGTTATGTTCTGCCTTTTCGGCGGCACAAAGCTCATTCAGAATATGGGCGACGTAATCACTCCCTTGCCTGCACTTGACGACTGTGTGATTCTGCTTGCAAAACCCGCAAGCGGAGTTTCAACAAAAGGTGCTTATGAAAGCTATGACAAGGCACCGTATATTTACCGACCCGACAGCGTGAAATTCCTTGATGCCGCTGCAAGAGGTGACCTTGAGGGAATCTGTCGCAATGCCGGCAATGTTTTCGAGCAGGTTGTCGAGGTGTTTGAGCGCGTTGACATCAGGTCGGCAATGCTCAAACACGGTGCACTGCTTTCACAAATGAGCGGAAGCGGACCGACCGTTTTCGGACTTTTCAAAGATGAAAAAAGCGCAAGAAGCTGTGCCGCAGACCTTGAGAAGATTTGCAAAGACGTATTTGTCACACATCCCACAAACAACGGTATTGAGTTCTGAAAAAAACATAAAAAAGCCGTATCGGTTAATTCACCGATACGGCTTGAATTTTTTACCGTTGATTATGCCTTTGCTTCTTCAGCGGCTTTTTCTTCTTCTTTCTTTGTGATTGCTTCTGCCATCATCTTTCTGATGGTTTCTTTATCTGTGCCGTTAGCAACAAGTTCCATATACTCTTCGTAAGGAATACCGCCGACGTAGCACTGCTTATATTTTACCTCAACACCCTTAACGGCAATAACAATGTTAATTGCAAGAAGGGCTGCAATCATTGCAACATAAACAAATGCACCGATGCCGATTTTTCCGCTGACAAGTGTGGGGAAAACGGTGTTGATGCCCTTGCTGAAAACAATGAAGCCGGCAATTGAAGCGATTGCAAGAAGCATTGTAACAACGTTCATTGTGATGTTTCTTGACTTGCCTCTGGGGCCGCAAGCACAGGTGAGCAGCACGAGACTTACGATAATCATAACAAGAGAAAGCAATAACGCAACAAGTGAAACGGCATAGCCGATAAAGCTTGTGGCAAGAACGGGTGAACCGAGCATAGCAAACAAGCCGTCAAAGTCAAGCGATGAAACAAGATTGTAAATTGTAATGGCATTGATTGAGGTTGTTGTCTGCTCAATGAACGGACCGCTGTATGTAACGCTTGCAAGCGGAAGCATTAAAGCGGCGATGGGCAGAATTGAAAGAACGATTCTGGCGATTGTAAGCTTTGAACCGATGAAAGAAGCTTTGAGTCTGTCAATTCTCTTCTGGAAACGGGCATGCTCAGTTTCAGCCTTATCTGCATCGTTGAGAAGCGTTTCTTCCATTCCGTAATAAACAAGGTTAACACCGCACTTGGGGCAAGTGGGACGCCAATCAATCAAACGAAGTTTATAACCGCATTTCGGACAATTTGCCATGTGTATTCCTCCAGACAAAATATTCTAAAACGAATTTGATAATTACTCAATTCATTTTAACATAACAAAAGTAGAAAATCAATATAAAAGCTTACAAAAAAGCACACTTATTTTGAACAAAGTGCCAAAACAAGCACGCAAATCCTGTTTTTAACGGTTTATCAGATGAATCCTCCGTCAACACCCAACACCTGCGCCGTAACAAAAGACGATGCATCCGAAGCAAAAAATGCAACTGCCTTTGCCACCTCTTCGGGTGTGCCGAGTCTCAACATAGGTGTTTCCTCTTTCAATGAGTCGAGCGTTTCGGGCGAAAAAACCGAATTCATCGGTGTGTCAATAACACCCGGCGCAACACAGTTCACCTGAATACCCGACGGTGCAACCTCGCGCGCAAGTGCCTTTGTCAGACCGATGACCGCCGCCTTGGCGGCAGAGTAATGTACCTCACAGGATGCACCGCAGACGCCCCACATTGATGATATGTTTATAATTTTACCTGCCTTTTGATTAATCATAAACGGCAAAGCGGCTCGGCAACAGTTGAAAACTCCGCGCACATTGACCGCCATCATCCGCTCAAAATCCTTATCCGTGATGTCGGTGAAAAGCTTTTGCTGCGAAATTCCGGCATTGTTGACAAGCACAGAAACGCCGCCGAAAAACTCGGTGGCGTTTTTGAACATTTCATTTACTTTTACAGGATCAGATACATCGCACTCAAAACACATAACCTTCGCACCGAGTGCCTCAAGCTCATCGCAAAGCTTTAAGGCATTTTCTCGTGAACGGCAATAGTTAACTGCGATGTCAAATCCGTTTTTTGCAAGCTCGCGTGCACAGGCGGCACCGATAAAGCCCGATGCACCTGTAATAAGGGCAGTTTTTTTCATTTTATCGCCTTGATTCTTTAATTAAAATCCCAAATCGTAGCCGCCATTGGTAAGAACAGCCGATAAATCCATATAACCGGCAGGCAGCTTGAATTTTGAAGAATTAACAGTACCGCTGAGTTCGGCAAAATCATAAAGAATACTGTCCGCGCCGTTGATAACCTCAATTCTCTTGAGGGCATTGTTATAAATGTAATACTTGACGGTAGTTACCTTATCCTCGGAAATATATTCCTCAACAGTATAATTCTTTCCGTCAACCTTAACGGTGTAGGTTCTTACATAATCCATCTGGCTGTTATCGGTTGTGTCCTGAGGAATCATATCTTTGAACTGTTCCGCATCAGCTTCCATATATGACTTCATACTGGGAATAATCATATAAACCTTTTCACCCGTGCTCATCATTGAAAGACGGATGCTTTTGCCGCCGCTGCCCTCAACGGGAGCAAGGGTTTCAAGATGGAAACGGTTTCCGTCAATTGAAATTTCAAGCGGCATTGTGGCGGTTGTTCCGGCCGAATTCATTGTAACGGTTGCCTTGACACTGTATTTACCGGATTTCATAAGATTAATATAATTGTCTATAATCTGAGAATTTGCAGGCTTACCGTTGTTTCCGATTTCAACCTCAACCTCTGTGATATTTTCGGTGGGAATAAGGTCATCGGAAATGGGCATTGTGACAGTTTCAACGTTGGTTTCAAGATATGCATCGGGATTCTTTTCCAGATTTTCCATCATATCGTTGATTTTTTCCTGATCAGGTGTAAGGGTGGTTGAAACGGTCTTGTCGACAACGGTCGTTTTTTCCGTCATTGAAACAGGCTTTTTGTTTCCGTTTTCATCTGTGACATAATACTTTGTGTTACCGTCAGAATCAACCTCGGTTACAACAACCTTGGTGGTACCGTCTGACTCAATAAAATATTCTGTTTCACCGTTTGCGTTTGTCTGCGCATCAACGGTGTAAAAGTTGCCGTTTTCATCCTCAAAGCCGGGAACGTTTTCGACGGTCTGGTCGTCGCCGACTTTTTTACAAGCTGCAAACCCCGCAAGCAAAGAAAATACCAGAAGGATTGCAATAATACTTTTTTTCATAACAATGTTTCTCCCCACATAATTTAGTGTGTACATATAGAATAACTTATTTATAAAATAAAATCAAGTCAATATTTTTATCCAATTCTTTCAAAAGTGTAAAGCTTTTGTTTCGAGTTTATGACATTGTTGAATTTTTCAAAAAAAAGATGTACAATACAAATGCGGTGTTTTTTCTTGACACGCACCGCCGTTTCCCTTTAAAATAGTGTGTGAAAAACAAAAGGACAAAAACTTGATATGATTGATAAACTCAGAGCCTTTATTTTTAAAATTTTTAAAAAAGAATCTTTTCTCGGCCGTGTTGCCGATAAACTGCTTACAAAAGAAATTATTCTTTATGTAGTTTTCGGCGCACTGACAACCGTTGTCAGCGTTGTCAGCTTCTGGGCTTTCAAAACACTTTTTTCCGCAATCGGTTGGTCGGGTCTGCTGACAAAAGCCGTTGCCGGCGCAGGCTGGCAAAGCGTGCTTTCCTTGTTGGGCAAGGATTCAAACTACATTGATGCGACTCTGCTTTCCTGGGTGTGCGCGGTGCTGTTTGCCTTCTTCACAAACAAGCTTTTTGTGTTTGAGTCAAAAAGCTGGAAACCTTCCGTGGCAGTAAAAGAGCTTGCCGCTTTTTTCTCGGCAAGGCTGTTTTCGTTGGGAATTGAACTTGTTTTTATGTTTGTTACCGTCAGCCTTATCGGCATTAACGAAATGGCGGCAAAAATCGCCGTGCAGGTGATTATCGTTATTCTCAACTATGTTTTCAGCAAACTTTTCATTTTTAAAAGAAAAAAAGACTGAGCAAACGGAGGTGGCAATGTGATTAACATTTTACTCACTTTAAACAAAACTTATGTTAACATTATGCGTGTAATGCTTTGCTCACTCGGACACAGCAATCCCGACGAGGATTTTGACGTTTATGTTGCCCATTCCTCGCTTGATGCGGATGACATTGCAAGCCTTCGCACCTTTGCAAAAAAGGCCGGCAGAATAAATATTATTGACGTGCCCGTTAAAAAAGACAGGTTTTCCGCTTTCCCGAGCAATGAGCGTTGGCCCAAAGAGGCGTGTTACCGCATTTTTGCCGCAACCCTTCTGCCCGAAAGTGTTGACAGAGTGCTTTATCTTGACCCGGACATTGTTATCAACGGCAACATCCGCGACCTTTACGATATAAATCTTGACGGCTACTGCTTCGCCGCCTGCTCACATATGTTTTTGCCGATGCAGATTTTCAACCGCATAAGGCTTAATATGACAAGCAAAGCGCAGTACATAAATTCCGGTGTTATCCTTTTTAACCTTGATTTTATGAGACGGGATTTTGACGAAAACAAGGTTTATGATTTTGTCAAAAACAACCGCACGCGTCTGTTTTTGTTTGACCAGGATATTCTCAACGCAATGTACTGCAAAAAAACACTTTACATTGACCCGCTGCGTTTCAATCTTGATGAAAGATATTTCAACCTTACAAACAGCGTTATCACCTGTGCAAAAAAGGTTTCGTTTGAAGAGGTCAAAAGAAATGCGGTCGTGATTCATTTCTGCGGCAAAAGCAAGCCGTGGAATCCCGATTACACCGGCACTTTCGGAAAAGTGTTTTATGACGGATTTGCAAAAAAATCCGTCAGTATAACAAAGGAGATTGAAAGCAATGCAGGATAACAAAAAGCTGACGAAAAAACAAAACATTGTTCAGGCAATCAAATTCGCTCTCTTTTCCGCCTCGGCAGGCATTATTCAGACCGTCTCTTTCACACTTCTCAACGAAGTTGCAAAACTCCCTTATTGGCCGTGTTACCTGACGGCACTCATTCTCTCCGTGCTTTTCAATTTCACGGTCAACCGCCGTTTCACATTCAAATCCGCCGCAAATGTGCCCGTTGCGATGCTGAAGGTTGCGCTTTATTACTGCGTATTCACTCCGCTTTCAACAATCGGAGGCAACTATCTTGCCGAAATCGGTTGGAATGAATATCTTGTGCTTGCCGTTTCAATGGCGGCAAATCTCATAACCGAATTCCTTTTCTGCCGCTTTGTCGTTTACAGAAATTCAATGAACACAAATGAAGCGGCAAAAAAAGAAGCGCTAAAACCGGAAGAATCCGAGAAAACGAAAAATTCATAGCAAAAAAGCAGTCAGCCTCCGACTTCATAAGCCGGAGGCTGATTTGAATTTACACATTTGCAAAGAAAATATCAACAGCTTCAAAAAGCTGAGCAAGTCCGCTGTTGAATGCATCTATAAACGCCGAAAAATCAGCACCGAAAAGTTGCTCACCAAGAGCAGCTATGTAAAGCGGTATGTCGCTGAAAAATGCAAAAATCGCAAGCATAATAAATTTCTCCTTTTCTCTTAAAAATTCAATGTGTTTTTAAAATATACAACAGCCGTTATTCATTGTCAACATAATGTGAAAAGCAAAAGTTTGTCCGAAGGTTCTTAATGCGCTTTCGAATATCTGCCGTTTGCCAAACAAAAAGCACGGAAAATCCGTGCTTTCATTGTTGGTCGGAGTAAAGATGATATATCCAAAACTCTTCTACAGAATGATATAGAATATTGACAAATACAAGATTAATTAATAAAATATATATGAGTAAAAATCTTTCATATGAAATTTTTAGGAGGTAAAATAATGAAAAAGCTTATTTCGTTGGTTATTGTACTTACAATGTGTATAGGTTTATGTTTACATGCATTTGCCACAGACAACATCACCGACCCCACATCTGAACCCCTAAATAACGTGAAAAGTGCAAAAATAATTTCTGTTCCATTCAAAAACAGAATTGTTTTCGGTTTTGGTTCACCAAACTCTCCTGACGGAATAGTGCTCAAACTGATATACAATGACGGCACTGAAAAGACCGAAACCATAGTACAGAAAGGCGTCGGTTATTTTGCAGGAGATGAATGTGTTTTCGGTTCTGCACGTACTGATGAAGTATGCTTCGGACTTCAGTCCGAGACACTTTATATTAATGACGAAAGAACATCTGTTGAGTATAATTACTATGTTATTCCTCCAATTTTTTCTATACTCAAAACTCTTTTTGAAAGAACCATATGGATTTAATCAGTAAGAGCTTTTCTTCCGGAAATCAGGGCATTCTACGAAAGCGAAGAAGGCAAAGAAGCTTTTGAAAAGTGGAAAGCCGAAAGAGAACGAAGCACAGATTAACATAAATCTTAATTCGGCGGGGATGAATTTTCATCCCCGTTTTCTCATTCTAAAAGACTATAAGAAATGAAAAATCCGAACGCATCTCCTACTTTGAAGAGAGGGTTCGGATTATCATCTTTTGGTCGAGGTGAAGGGATTCGAACCCCCGATCCCCTGCTCCCAAAGCAGGTGCGATAGCCAAACTTCGCTACACCTCGTTATTTTGTCGACAAGTAATTATACCCCCGCTTTGGCGCAGTGTCAACCGTATTTTTCATTGAAAGAACCCCGTTGCTTGGCAACGGGGTTCTTTTGGAGCGGATGACGAGGCTCGAACTCGCTACCTCCACCTTGGCAAGGTGGCGCTCTACCAGATGAGCTACATCCGCAACTGCAAACGGAATTATACCAAAACAAAACGCACTTGTCAACCTATTTTTTAACTTTATTTTTATTTTTTCATAACTTTGTTACCGTTTTGTTCTTGTTATCGTTTATTTGCCGTGATATAATATTTTATAACATATGAATTGCGAATATTTTAATTCAATCCGAGGTGTGACAGATGAAGAATAACGATGTTTTTTCTTCCGACCGCAAACAGCACATAAATCTGAAAAAGTTTTTCTTCGTTTTTGCAGCTGTTGCAATTGCCGTTGCTTTCGGCGTCGGTATCTTTTTCGGCTTACGCCTTATTTTCGGCACCGGTGAAAAGCCTGACCCCACCCACGCCGCAAACTACGGTCAGTATATCTTTGAAACAGAAGGCTTTGACGGCATTGAAAACGTAAAATATCTGTGTGACGAGTTCAGCGTTTACTCTGACGAAAAAAGCGGTCTGCTGGGCATTATCGGCGCAAACGGCGAGGTGTGGACACCGGCTAAATATGAA
The DNA here is from genome assembly GCA_045592705.1 of Acutalibacteraceae bacterium. Taxonomy (GTDB): domain Bacteria; phylum Bacillota; class Clostridia; order Oscillospirales; family Acutalibacteraceae; genus CAG-177. Next base: position 21,055 of record JAZNVG010000030.1, read on the forward strand.
AAATTCGACGCCGTCGTCACCGGACTCAACACAAAGACATATATTGCACGACCCGAGGGCAGCACATATCCTTACATAATTGACACTTTCAAGAAAACCGTCACCAACAAGCAATATCTTGAAAAAGAAACCGATGTGCAAAAAGAGCTTCGTTGGGATACCGCCGCTTCTGCGCTTGTGTGGTGTGACCAAATCGGAAATCTCGGCAAGGTTGACGAAACCGAATTCGTTCTTCCGCGCGGACTTTACCCCGTGTGCGGCACGGACGAAACTCCGAAATGGGGTTATGTCAACGCTTTCCTCGCCCTTGATATTTCACTTAAATATGACAAAGCCCTTTCATTCGCCGACGGACTTGCTGCTGTCAAGCAGGGAGATTCTTGGGGTTACATTGATGCAGACGGTAACACCGTGATTGATTTTGACTATCCTTCTCTCGGTGAGCTTGACTGCCTCGGCAGAGATATTGTTTACAATTTCAACTGCGGCCTCGTGCCCGTGTGCAAAAACGGAATGTGGGGCATTATCAACAGTGAAGGAAAAACAGTTGTTGACTTCGAATACTCTGCAATTCTGGCAGGTCAAAACGGAAAATATATCGCTTGCAAAAATGCGCAATGGGGTCTTATCATCATCTCTGAAATTGAGCAGACCGATAATAAAAGCTCTGTGGGCGGCACGGTTATTACCGGCGGCAGATACATTGTAAAAACAAGCGGTGACCCGCTTAACCTGCGCAATGCACCGAGCACGCAGACAAGCACTGTCATTGAAAAAATCCCCAACGGCACCGTGCTGACAGTCACCGATATTTCCGACGGCTGGGGTTATGTCACTTACAATTCCGCCTATGGCTGGGTAAGCATGGATTATCTGACAGCGGTTGAGGAATAATTTGAAAAATACCCGTTTTTGCTGTTGACTTTTACAGAAAAATAGATTAAAATTATTTGTGCGTTGTAACGGGCAAAAGTCCGCCAGACGCAGGTTTTCAGCAATTGTGAGCAACAATTTGCGAGCCATCCGATAAAGGACCCGGAATGTTTACATTCCGGGTCCTTTATCTTTATGAATGTCTTTAAATTTATTAAAAAAGAAAAGCTTGCGCAAAACCTGCGCAAGCTTAATTTGATTTGTCAGGCAGTCAATTACTGCTCAACTGCGTAAACGCTGACCTTTTTGCGGTCTTTGCCCATACGCTCGAACTTGACAGTACCGTCGATGAGAGCGAAGAGAGTGTCGTCAGAACCCTTGCCGACATTGTTGCCGGGATGGATGTGAGTGCCTCTCTGCTTTACGAGGATATTGCCGGCAAGAACAAACTGACCGTCTGCTCTTTTTGCGCCAAGTCTTTTGGACTCAGAGTCACGACCGTTACGGGTTGAACCCATACCTTTCTTATGAGCGAAAAGCTGAATGTTTATCTTAAGCATTACTTTACACCTCCGTAAATAACTTTAATGTTTTCCGAATACTGCCTGCTGAGCTCTCTTAAATGAAGCTCAAGACCTTTTAAAACCGTTTGGGTCTGCTCGGTTGGTGAGTTGACTGTCAGCGTCAGTTTTGCATCGGATTGGGTTACCGTTGCATCGTCACCGATAATGTCAGTGACAGTGTTTGCAGCCATATAAACTGCCGAGGAAACCGCCGCGCAAACAATGTCGCTTCCTGCCTCACCGTGATAAGCGTGACCGCTGATTTCAAAGCCCTTGTGGCAATTTTCGGCGATAAAGAAGATAACCTTTATCATTGGCTTGTGAAATTAAGCGTTGATGGCTGTGATTTCAACCTTTGTGTAGGGCTGTCTGTGGCCAAGCTTACGCTTCTCGTTCTTCTTGGGCTTGTAAGTGAAAACGGTGATCTTCTTTGCCTTGCCGTTTTTAACAGCCTTGGCAGTTACGGTTGCGCCCTCAACATAAGGTGCGCCGACGGAGATGCCGTCGTCATTTGCAACAGCAATAACCTTATCAAAGGTGATTTCGCTGTTTTCCTCAACGTCAAGCTTTTCAATGAAGAGAGTGTCGCCAGTCTCAACCTTGTACTGCTTGCCGCCGGTTACGATAATTGCGTACATGAGTTTTCCATCCTTTTTTTAGACTCGCTACTGTGGGGCACAGATAACTGTTTTTGGCGCACGAATGCACCGCCCTAAATAAGCGGCAAGAGAGAGTATATCACAAAAAGTCAACCGTGTCAAATACTTTTTAATATAAAGAAACAAATAATTTAAAGGCTTTTCTTGTGCACAATGACACTGTTCTGTGTTATATCTCAATTCCGTTTTGCTCAGCCGCGGCCGTGATTGTGTTGCACATAAGCATTGCAATTGTCATCGGTCCGACGCCGCCGGGCACGGGAGTAATTCTTGAAACCTTGTCAAACACTGCGTCATAGTCAACGTCGCCGCAAAGCTTGCCGTTTTCGTCTCTGTCCATACCGACATCAAGAATAACGGCACCCTCTTTGACCATTTCGGGTTTTACAAACTTTGCAATGCCGACAGCCGCAACAAGGATATCCGCCTGACTTGTGACGGAGGCAAGGTCCTTTGTTCTTGAGTGGCAGATTGTGACCGTTGCGTTTCTTGCAAGAAGCATCAGTGCAATGGGTTTACCGACGATATCACTTCTGCCGATTACAACACAGTGCTTACCCTCGATTGAAATACCCTCGTGGTCAAGCATTTCAATCATACCGGCGGGTGTGCAAGGCAGTAAAACAGCCTTGCCGAGTGTCAGCTTGCCGACATTTGTGGGGTGGAAACAGTCAACATCCTTTTCGGGCAGAATTCTGTCAAGCACAAGGGTTTTATCAATCTGTGCGGGCAGAGGAAGCTGACAGAGAATTCCGTTAACACTTTTATCTGCATTGAGTTTATCAATAAGCGAGAGCAATTCCTCGGTTGTGGTTTCGGCAGGAAGCGCAAATTCAAGCGATTTTATGCCGACATTGGCACAAGCTTTTTTCTTGTTGTTGACATAAACGCGTGAAGCGGAGTCGTCACCGACAATAATAACTGCAAGGCAGGTTTCAACGCCTTTTTCTTTGAGTGACTCAACCTTTGCCGCAACCTTTGCAAGAGTATCTGCAGAAATTTCTTTGCCGTTGATAATTTTATTCATCAGCGGTGTCCTCCTTATCGTTTTCAGCCTTTGCGTTTTCTTCTTTTTCTTTTGCAAACTTTTCGAGCTTTGCTTTTTTCGCTGCCTCCATAAGCTCTGCTTTTTCAGCCGCTTCAATTTCAGCTTCTTTTTCTGCGGCGGCGGCTTTGAGCTGTTCCTCAAGGAAGAAATCTATACCGTCAATCGGTTTGGGATTTTTCTTGTATTTTATGAGAAGCATTACAAGCACAACCGTGCAGACAACCACAAGCGCAAGCGAAATCGCCTGAGAAACACGGATATTTGTGTTTGCGATATAAAGGCTGTCTGTTCGAAGGCCTTCCACAATACAACGCTCTGCGCCGTACCAGATGCCGTAGCAGAGAAAAAGCTGTCCGCTGAATTTTCTCCACTTTTTGCACATCAGGAAAAGCAAAGCAAAGCCCGCAAGACACCACAGCGACTCGTAAAGGAAAGTCGGATGCACGGGCAGGTCAGGGTCAACTGTAAATCCTCTCTCGGCAAACTCAGCCTGATGGGTTGAAATGTAATAAGCGGTTTTTTCGCTCCACATACCCCAGGGCATATCGGTATTTGTGCCGAAGGCTTCCTGATTTGTGAAATTGCCCCAGCGTCCGATTCCCTGCGCAAGAAGCAGGCTCATTGCCGCAAGGTCAAGCAGGTTGTAAAAATTCATTTTGCGAACCTTGCAAACGATAAAAGCCGCGGCAATGCCGCCGATGATTCCGCCGTAAATTGCAAGACCGCCGTTCCATATTTGCGGAATTTCGGAAAGGTGGTCGGAATAATATCCCCACTCTGAAAACACATAATAAAGTCTTGCGCCGACAATGCCGCCGATTGTGCCGTAAATGAGCACATCAACCATTTTGTCAAGGCTCATTTTCCATTTATAAGCCATTCTGCCGCCCAGAAGCACCGCCAGCAAAAAGCCGAAAGCAATAATTGCGCCGTACCATCTTATTTCAACCACGCGGCCAAAGAAGCTGAAAGAGGCAAGCACAGCGGGAATGTCAAAAGCTTTTTCAAAGCAACTGAAATACACAGATGTATAATCAGACATAAAAATTCCTCCGATATGTAAGGTGAAAAATCTTCGCTGTGAAGATTTTTCGTGTTTTTATTCTACCGGTCTTATGACCGAAAGGGTTGTGAATTCATCACGCAAGGCACGCAAACGCTCATTTGCATTGTCAAGTGTTATGCCTTTACATGCATCAATTTCTTCAAAAGGCCTGCAACCTGCAAAATGCATACTCATAAGCATATTTGCGGTGTCGTCAATGTCGTTGTAGAGCATAATGAGTCTGCCGTAAACCTTGCGTTTTGCACGCTCAAAGGCTTCGGGTGCAATGCCCGTTTCGCAAAGCTTATTGATTGCAACTCGGATAATATCAGCCGCTTTTTCAGGGTCCTTGCTTGTGCCGCCGATGGACACAAAAGAATAACCCGTGCCGTTGACAAGCTCTTTGTCAAAGCCCATATCAACCAGCTCTTTGTCAAACAAATCTCTGAAAAGAGGTGAAGCCTTGCCGAGGATTGCCTCCAGCATAATTTTTGTTGCAAGCTCTTCCTTGACTGTAAGCTCAGGCTTGCTGATTCTTTCTTTGTAGCCGAGCAAGAACTGAGGCGCGGCAACGTCAACCTTCTCTTCAACGTATGTCTTGACGGGCAACGGCGATTCTTCAATAAACTTACGCTGTGCCTTTTCGCCCTTTCTGTCCTTGGGAAGCACTCTGTCGGCAACCTCAACAACATCGTCAACGCTGACATTACCGACAACGCACAAGACCATATTGTTCATGCAGTAGAAATTGTAATAAAGTCTGTAAAGCAGGTCGGCGTCAATTTCCGCAATTGATTCCTGTGTGCCTGCAATTTCGATTTTTACGGGATTCTTTGAGTAAAGACCCTCAAGCATATTGAAAAACACACGTCTTTCGGGAATATCGTTTATCATTCTGATTTCCTGACCGATTATGCCCTGCTCTTTTTCAACGGTCTGCTGTGTAAAATAAGGCTTTGTCACGAAATCAAGCAGAATTTCAAGCGACTCTTTGAAATTTTCTGAGCACTGGAAAAGATATGCCGTCATTTCCCACGAGGTGTAAGCGTTTGCGTTTGCGCCCGTTTTTGCAAAGCGGTCAAAAGCATCCATTTCTTCGCTTTCAAAAAGCTTGTGTTCAAGAAAATGAGCGGTACCTGCGGGAATATCTTCAAACTCGCCGTTTTCACCCTTAACGCTTGTGTCAATCGAGCCGTAACGGGTGGCAAACACGGCATAAGCAGAGGTGTAGCCCTCACGGGGCATTACTCGGATTTCAAGCCCCGTTGAATGTTTAAGACAAAAAACGCTTTCGCCGAGCTTTTCATTCTTAATCTCTTTAATCTTCAACTTCGCTCTCCTCCTTCTGCTGTTTTGTTGTGAGCATATAAATCGTGTCGAGGGTCAGCTTCTTTGCCGCCTCGGCAACATCCTCAACGGTAACATCATCAAAAGACCGTGCCATCTGCTCAGGACTGATGACCTCATCGTCAGCGCAGGTGACAAAAGGTGTGTACCACGCGCAAAGTCCGTCAGGGGTGTTGAATGTAAGGCGCTCACGAAGTGACATTTTGCCTGCCTCAAGCTCCTCTGCGCTGACCTTACCTGCACGGATATCGGACAGCTGGCAAAGAATTTCGGCAGAGGTTTTCTTTTCCTTGTCAGGGTCAATTCCGCAGGCAATAAGCACAAGACCCTTGCGGTAAATAAGTCTGGACGAACAGTCATAGCAAAGGCTCAGCTTCTCGCGGATATTCTTGAAAAGCTTTGAATGAGCACTGCCGCCGAGAATATTGTTCATCACCGTAACAGCGGCAAGATTGTCGCGCCAGTTTGTCATACCCGCACGCAGACCGATAATAAGTCTGCCCTGATTGACGGGAAATTCTTCTTCGTGGCGTTTGAAGCGTTTGCCCTTGGAAATAAAAACTGTGTTTATCTCAACCGGCTCACGCTCAATTTTTGCAAATTTTTCAGCAAAAATTTTTCCGATTTCGTCAGCGGGAGAGCTGCTGACAACAGTTATCTGAAAAAGTGCGGATTTAAGAAGATTCTTCCACGCATTATAAACATCTTTAACCTTGACGGCATCAATTGCCTCAGCGCCGCCGAAACGGTTAATTCCGTAAGCCTCTTCGGCGCACATAAGCTCAATGCAACGGTTGAGCGCAAAAACACGCTTGTTGTTAACTTCCTCTTCAACGTGCTGTCTGAGAAGACGTTTTTCAGTATCAACCGCCTGAGAGCCGAAGCTGCCGTTTTTGCAGTTTGGAGCAAAAATCATGCCTGCAAGAAGGTTTGCGCAGTTTTCGACAATACTTTCATCGTTGAGCGCAAAGCGGTCGTCTATGCAGGTGAGGTTAAGGCTCAGCACCTGCGCCTCTCCCGATTTTATAACCTCGGCACCGATTGCGGCACCGTAAAGCTCATCCAGCTTACCTTGGAGCTCGGTGAAATCGGGATAGCTCTTGCAGGAACGCTTGAGCAGATATAAGAGAACCGCATTTGTTGCCGCGTCGGAATTAAGCGGCAAAGCCATTGAAACCTGAATGTTGGCAGTTTTGAAACGGTCAGTCTGAATGCTTACAAGACGAACGCCGTCTGCTATTGATTTAATCTCAAGCATTTTGTCACTTCCTTAATTGATTAATCCTTGATTAGTATGTGCAATTAAAGGTCATTTTCAACAATGTTTTCATAGGTTTCGCGCTTTACAACAACCCTTGACTGACCGTTATTGACCATCACAACGGCAGGTCTGGGCACTCTGTTGTAATTTGATGCCATTGAGTAATTGTAAGCACCCGTTGAAAGCACGGCAAGAATATCACCGGCCTCAACCGGCTGAATTTTTGCGTTTTCCCGAATCAGGTCACCGCTTTCACAGCATCTGCCTGCAACGGTTGCGGTCAGACTGCGCTCAAGTGAGGCTTTGCCTGCGCAGACGATTTCATAATCCGCCTGATAAAGAATGTAGCGCGGATTATCTGTCATTCCGCCGTCAACACTGACATAGGTGCGGATGTCGGGGATTGTCTTGACCGAGCCGACTGTATAAAGAGTAAGTCCCGCAGCGCCGACAATTGAACGGCCCGGCTCAATAAGCACAAAAGGTGCTTTGAGACCGAATTCGTCACAGCAAGAATAAATTGCAGCGAAAATTTTCTGCATATATTCTTCATAAGGAGCAGGATTGTCGCTTTCGAGATATTTTATACCGAATCCGCCGCCGAGATTGATTTCCGCAAACTCATAACCCGTCTTGTCCTTGACATCCTTATATAAACCAAGCATAACCTTTACGGCAAGCTCAAAGGGGTCAATGTCAAAAATCTGTGAGCCGATATGACAATGAAGACCCGTGAGAGTCAGATTTTTGCAGGCAATTGCAAGCTCAATCGCTTCCATTGCCTCGCCCGTTTCAAGGGCAAAACCGAATTTCGAATCAATCTGACCCGTTCTGATAAAGTCGTGTGTATGAGCATCAATGCCGGGCTTTATCCGAAGCATTATGTTGACATTTTTGTTCCGGTTTTCGGCAATTGAATTGAGCATTTTAAGCTCTGTGAGATTGTCAACAATTATTCTGCCGACACCGTTTTGCACCGCCATTTCAAGCTCTGCAAAGGTTTTGTTGTTGCCGTGAAAATCAATTTCCTCGGCAGGAAAGCCTGCAGAAAGCGCCGTATAAAGCTCGCCGCCCGAAACAACGTCAATGCCCGCATTTTCCTGCCGGCAGATGCGGCACATTTCCTTGCAGCAAAAAGCCTTGCTTGCATAAGTCACCCTGCCGTTTCCGTTATAAAGAGAATTTATAACACCGTTGAAAGCACGGATATTTTTGCGGATTTCATTTTCGTCAAACACATAAAGAGGGGTTCCGTATTCTTTTGCAAGGCTCACCGTGTCGCAACCGCCGACAGTGAGGTGACCCTGCTCGTTTATATTTATACAATCTGAAACAAACATAAAAATTATCCTTTCTCTGTTGCCGTTTCAATGGCTTTTTTCAGGGCATCCACACCCTCGCCTTTAACGGCGGAAAACGGGATTTTGAGAATACCGCTGTATTCTGCAAGTTCAACCTCGATTTCCTCAAGACGCTTTTTTCGCTCACCGACATTGAGCTTATCGCTCTTTGTCATCATTATAATAAACGGATAACCGCTTTCACGCAGAAAATTGAGCATTGTCATGTCATCGGCAGACGGTGCGTGGCGCATATCAATCAGTTCAACAACAAGCCTGATATCGCGGCCCGAATTGAAGTAGCCTTCCATAAGGTCTGCCCAACGCTTTTTTTCGTCTCTGTTTGCCTTGGCATAGCCGTAACCGGGCAGGTCAACAAAGTTGACACCGTCGCCCTTGAAAAAGTTAACGGTAACGGTTTTACCGGGCATTGAGCTGACTCTGGCAAGGCTTTTGCGGTTAAAAAGCTTGTTTATAAGCGAAGATTTACCGACATTGGAGCGACCCGAAAAAACAATTTCGGGAGCCTGTGACGGTTTAAGCTGTGCCGAGGTGCCGTAAGACCCGACATATTCAATAATATCGAAACGCATTGTTATTTCCTCACTGCGCAACCCTTGCGCCTTTTCTTTTTATCTGTTCCTGCGTTGCAACCTTTTCGGCAGTTTCCTCTGTGCAGACAAAGCTTTTTTCAAGCGCCACCGCCCAGACTGCCTCAACGGTTTTAACGGGAATAAACTCAACCTTTTCCTTGACAACGGCATCAACCTCGTCAAGGTCGGGAATATTGTCAAAGGGAATTATCACCTTCGTGATGCCTGCCCTGTAAGCCGCCATTGATTTTTCTTTCAGACCTCCGATAGGCAAAACTCTGCCGCGCAGAGTAATTTCACCCGTCATTGCAACATTGCGTCGCACCCTGATTCCCGTCAGTGCGGAAACAAGTGCGGTTGCGGCGGTAACACCTGCCGAGGGACCGTCCTTGGGTGTTGCGCCCTCGGGGAAATGCAGATGTATATCCTTATCTTTATAGAAAGTTTCGCTCACGGGGATTGTTCCGATTTTTGAGCGTATGTAGCTTACAGCCGCCTTGACGGATTCCTGCATCACATCGCCGAGCGAGCCTGTCAGCTCAAGCTTGCCTGTGCCCTCAAGCACAGCCGCCTCGACCTCAAGGATTTCACCGCCGACACTTGTCCACGCCAGTCCGTTTACAACGCCAACCTCGTTTTCACCTGAAAAATCCTCAGCCTTGAATTTTCTTGTGCCGAGCAAAGCTTCAACATTCTGAGCTTTAACGGTAAGCTTGCCGCCATTCTTCGCACTGTTGAGTGCACCTTTACGGCACACTGCGGCAATCTGCTGCTCAAGCCTTCTGACACCTGCCTCACGGGTATAACCCTCAATAATAAGGTTAAGCGCGTCGTCGGCAATGCGGATATCCTTTGAGGTAAGACCGTGACGTTTTACCTGCTTGGGAATAAGGTGCTTTTTCGCAATTGAAAATTTTTCCTCGTGAGTATAACTGCCAAGCTCGATTATTTCCATTCTGTCAAGCAAGGGAGCCGGTATATTCTGCATAACGTTTGCCGTTGTAATGAACAGTACACTGCTCAGGTCAAAGGGTAACTCAATGTAATGGTCGCGGAATTCGACATTCTGCTCCGGGTCAAGCACCTCAAGCAAAGCGGAAGTCGGGTCACCTTTGTAATCGGATGAAAGCTTGTCAACCTCATCAAGCAAAACGAGGGGATTGAGTGTGCCTGCCTGCTGCATTACGTTCATAATTCTGCCGGGCATTGAGCCGATGTAAGTTTTTCTGTGGCCGCGGATTTCGGCTTCATCCTTTACACCGCCCAGAGAAATGCGCACATATTTTCTGCCCATTGCTCTAGCGACAGAGCGTGCGACAGAGGTTTTGCCCACGCCGGGAGGACCGACAAGGCAGATTATCTGACCTTTTATATCGGGGGCAAGCTTGCGCACGGCAAGCAGTTCAATTATTCTGTCCTTGACCTTCTCAAGGCCGTAATGGTCGGCATCAAGAATTTTTCGCGCGCGATTGACGTCAAGGTTATCATTTGTTGTTTTATCCCAAGGCAAGGAAAGGCAGGTTTCAAGATAATTCCTGCTGACTGCCGCCTCAGGTGACTGAATTGCGCTTTTTTCCAGTCTGTCGCACTCTTTGAAAAGCTTTTCCTTTATCTCATCCGAAACATTGAGGGCCGCGATTTTTGCCCTGAAGCCTTCAAGCTCTTCTTCCTGGGCAACACCGCCGCCGAGCTCGGCAGAAATCGCCTTCATCTGCTCACGAAGATAATATTCGCGCTGGTTGCGGTCAATCTGGTCCTGAACACGCTCGTTGATTTCTTCCTCAATTCCGAGAAGCTTGCATTCCCTTGCAAGCATCACGCAAAGCGCCTCAAGTCTTTTAATCGGGCGCAACTGCTCAAGGATTTTCTGTCTGTCCTCATATTCAAGCATTATGTTGCCTGCCACATAATCGGCAAGAGCCCCTGCCCGTTCCTCTTTCATAACGGTAAGAATGATATCGGGTGAAAGCTGAGGCGCACAGTCTGCGTATTCGTCAAAATAATCCTTTGCCTTGCGCACAAGTGCCTCGGCATAGCTTTTCTGCTTTGTCGGCACGGCGGGTTCATCAATCGGGAAAACATCTGCCTTCAAAAAGCGACCGTCATAACCCTGCATAACGCGCGCACGGGAAACACCCTCAACGGCAACTTTAAGAACACCTGTCTTTGAGGGAATTTTAAGCACCTGCTTTACGGTTGCGATTACACCGATTGTGTAAAGCTCAGAAAAATCGGGGTTTTCCGTTGCGATATCCTTTTGTGCAACCAGAAAAACCTGCTGACCGTTATCCATTGCATATTTAAGTGCCGCAACGCTTTTTTCGCGCGCAACATCAAAATGAAGAAACATATTCGGAAACACAACAAGCCCCCTGAGCGCAACAACGGGCAGACGGATTGGTGTTTTTACTGTACTCATATATAAATTCTCCTGTTAATATAAATATTTACCTGATTTTATATTATATAATATACTGTTGAACTCGTCAACCTTTAAAAGCGGGCAAAATATTGACAAATTGTAAAAAAAGACGGTTTAAAAGGTAAATCCTTTTAAACCGTCTGATGTGTTATTGCACTCAGCCTGCATCCTTACTGTTTCTCGGTCTTGAAACAAGGGGCGGCGAAAGCTTTGATTTTTTTCTGTCAGGGTTACGTTCAATAAGCGGCTGTGCATCGCCCGTGACGCACTGTTCCGTTATGCAAACCCTTTCGATTGTCGGGTCAGAGGGAATGTCATACATAATGGGGGTAAGAATCTTTTCCATTATGGAGCGCAGACCTCTGGCACCCGTTTTCTTTTCAAGCGTACAATCGGCAACCGCCTTAAGCGCGCTTTCATCAAACTCAAGCTCAACGTCATCAATGGCAAAAAGCGCCTGATACTGCTTGAGAATTGCGTTTTTGGGGCAGGTCATAATCTCAACAAGCGCATCTCTGTCAAGCTCGTTAAGTGTTGTAATAACGGGCAGACGTCCGACAAGCTCAGGGATAATGCCGAATTTTACCAAATCCTGATGGATTGTTCGTGAGATAAGGTTTTCCCTCTGCATTTCGGCTTTGCTCTTGACCTCTGCACCGAAGCCGAGTGCTGAACCGCCGATGCGTTTTTCAATTATCTGTTCAATGCCTGCAAAAGCACCGCCGCAGATAAAAAGAATGTTCGAAGTATCAACCTGAATGAATTCCTGCTGGGGATGCTTTCTGCCGCCTTGAGGCGGAACATTGGAAACGGTTCCTTCAATTATTTTAAGCAACGCCTGCTGAACACCCTCGCCGCTGACATCGCGGGTGATGGAGGGGTTTTCGCTTTTGCGTGCGATTTTGTCGATTTCGTCAACATAAATTATGCCGCGTTCCGCAAGCTCAATGTCATAATCCGCCGCCTGAATGAGTCTGAGAAGAATGTTTTCAACATCCTCGCCGACATAGCCGGCTTCCGTGAGTGTGGTTGCATCGGCAATGGCGAAAGGTACATCAAGGATTTTTGCAAGCGTCTGAGCAAGCATTGTTTTGCCGACACCCGTGGGACCCAGAAGAAGGATGTTGCTTTTCTGAATCTCGACATCATTCTTGTCACCGATGAGGTTGATGCGCTTATAGTGGTTATAAACCGCAACACTCAGGGCGATTTTTGCGTTTTCCTGACCGATTACATACTCGTCAAGCTTTGCCTTGATTTCCTTGGGCTTGGGCAAATCAGCAACGTTCGTTTTTCCGCCGTGTGAACGGGCATGGGGAGTTTCCTCCTCAATAATCGACTGACACAGTTCAATACACTCGTTGCAGATATATACATTGGGACCCGCAATAAGCTTGTCAACCTGGTCCTGCGTTTTGCGGCAGAATGAACAGCAGACGGGTCTTTCGCGTCTGTCATCGTCTCTGGGCATTTTAAGCCTCCTATAATCAGCGTGACGAGAATAATCCGCACCCTTTGTCGGATTATTCCCGTTACGTCGTCGTTAATATCTTTGTTTTATGTCTTGTTATCTTTTGACAATTACTTTGTCAACAAGACCGTAGTCACAGGCTTCCTGAGCGGTGAGGTAGTTGTCACGCTCGGTATCCTTTGCAATTTCTTCAATGGGTTTGCCTGTGTTTTCGGAAAGGATTCTGTTAAGTCTTTCCCTTGTTTTGAGAATGTGGTCGGCGGCAATCTGAATTTCGGTTGCCTGACCTCTTGCACCGCCGAGAGGCTGGTGAATCATAATCTCACTGTTGGGAAGAGCATATCTCTTTCCCTTTGCGCCCGATGAAAGCAGGAAAGCGCCCATGGAGGCTGCCATACCCATACAAATTGTGGAAACATCGCACTTGATGTACTGCATTGTATCGTAAATGGCAAGACCTGCCGAAACCGAACCGCCCGGGCTGTTGATATAAAGGCTGATGTCCTTATCGGGATCCTGACCTTCAAGGAACAAAAGCTGTGCAACAACAATGCTTGCGGTTGCATCGTTTATCTCATCGGAAAGAACAATGATTCTGTCGCTGAGCAAGCGTGAAAAAATATCATAGGAACGCTCGCCTCTGTTTGTCTGTTCAACAACATACGGCACCAATGCCATAGCAAAACCTCCAATCTGAAAATACAAGTTAATTATAGTGTGGTTTTTTCGGGATTATTCAGCAGCTTCGTCTTTCTTTGCTGTTTTCTTTGCTGCGGGCTTCTTTGCGGCAGGCTTTTTCTCTGCTTCTTCGCCTTCAGCCTTTTTCTTTGCGGGAGCCTTTTTCTTTGCAACAGCTTTTTCTTCGCCCTCTTCCTTCTTAGCCTTGGAAGCGGTCTTCTTTGCAGCGGGCTTCTTTGCCTTTGCGTTATCAACTACAAACTTGTAAGCAGCCTGTCTCTTGATTTCTGCAGCAACTGTTTCCTCGGAAACGATTGTCTTAAGCTTATCAAGCTCGATTTTGTACATATCAACCATTTTCTGATATTCTTCATCAATGGCTTCCTGAGTTGCTTCAAAAGCCTCAAGCTCAACAATCTTGTCGATTGCAAGGTCAAGTCTGACCTGAAGCTTTGCCTGCTCTTTCATCTCAGCCTCAAAGGACTCTTTGTCCATACCCATGTACATAAGGTAAACGTCAAGGTCGATGCCCTGTGACTTAACTCTCTGAGCGAAGTTGTCGATATTTTCCTTAGCCTTGCTTTCAAACATACAATCGGGGATTTCACCCTCAACGCTGTCAGCAAGAGCCTGCATGATTGCATCTTCAAAAGCTCTGTCGGCACTTTCCTTCTTGTGCTCTGCAAGCTCGGTTTCAATGCCCTTCTTCATTTCGTCAACTGTGTCGAAATCCTGATCCTTTGCAAACTCGTCATCAAGCTCGGGGAGTTCCTTAACCTTGATTTCGTGAAGCTTAATCTTGAAAGTTGCATCCTTGCCGGCAAGTTCTTCGGCATACTCGGTGGGGAATGTAACGTTTACGTCAAATTCGTCGCCGATTGAGTGACCGATAATCTGCTCTTCAAAACCGGGAATGAAGGAACCGGAGCCGATTGTAAGAGAATATTTCTCAGCCTTGCCGCCCTCAAAAGCAACACCGTCAACAAAGCCTTCAAAGTCAATAACGGTGATGTCGCCGTTTTCAACTGCTCTGCTGTCAACGTCAACGATTCTTGCGCCGCGCTCAAGCATACGGTTGATTTCGCCGTCGATTTCTTCTGCTGTTACGGCAACATCAGCCTTTTCTGCGGAAAGGCCCTTGTAAGCGGCGAGTGTGATTTCGGGTTTAACGGTTACTTTGAATGAGAATTCAACACCCTCGGTGATGTTCATTGTTGTGATGTCGAAATCATAGGGAGCATCAACTGCTTCGATTTTTTCTGCGGCATAAGCTGCCTCAACCTCTGCGGGATAAAGTGCATCAAGTGCATCCTCATAGAAAATGTCTGCGCCGTAAAGCTTTTCAATCATGTTCTGGGGAGCCTTACCCTTGCGGAAACCGGGAACATTGATTCTTGTTCTCTGCTTAAGATATGCCTTGCGGACAGCTTCTTTGAAATCTTCTGCGCTGATTGTAATTTCAACGGTGTAGGTGTTGGTATCTGTCTTTTTTGCTGATTTTAACATTTTAATTCCTCCGATTTTTTGGCAGCAGCCTTTTACGGCGACCGCACTGCCTTATATTAACTCTAAAATTATAACAAAGCTTTTTTAATTTTTCTACTGTTATTTATAAATTCTAAAAACGGCACAAATTTTGACATTTTTTTTGCCGCTTTTGGGTAATATCAACGATTTTCATATACGGGCGCGGGGCAAAAGGAAAGAAAATCACTCGAAACAAGCGCATATTTAATGCCGTCAAGCTCTCCGTTAACCGATGATGCGTGCGAATAGGAATGAAGATGCCCGTAGAAACAGCGCCTTATTCCGTGTTTTCTGAGCACCTCGCAGATTACGTCACAGCGCTGTGTCAGCGTAACGGGCGGATAGTGCAGAAACACGACCGGTTCAAGACCGGTTTCCTTTGCGGCAAGGATTGAAGCCTCAAGCCTGCCTGCCTCACGCAGAAGTACTTTTTTATCGGAATCATCCTCGGCATCAAAGAACCAGCCGCGTGTGCCGCAAACGGCAATCGAGCCCTCTGTGTAAGTGTTGTTATGCAAAATATTGAGAGTTGAAAAACCGTTTTTCTGAAAAAATTCGTCTGCCTTTTTCTTTGTTGACCACCAGTAATCGTGGTTGCCTTTCATCAGCAATTTACGGCCCGGCAAAGAATCAAGAAAAGCAAAATCTGCCTGTGCCTGCTCAAGCGACATTGCCCACGACACATCGCCCGGAATCACAACCGTATCATTTTCACCGACAACGGCGCGCCAGTTTTTTTCAAGCCGCGAAACATAGTCGTTCCAGCCGCCGAAAATATCCATCGGCTTTTCAACCGACAAAGACAGGTGCGTGTCGGCAATCGCAAACAGAGCCATAGCTTAATCCTTTCCAAAAATAAATTGCACGTTGCAAGGCAAGACTAATAAAGCGGTTAATCCGCAAAAAATTTAAAAGGAGCTTTTGTCATGAACACAGAAAGAACAATTCATTGCAGCGTCAAGCACTGCTACTACCACAAAAACGCGAGCGAATGCACCGCCGACCATATCAATGTCGGCAATCCCACCGCCTGCAATTGCGGCGAAACTCAGTGTTCAACATTCAGGTATCACGACACTGACGCTGACAAGAAGTAAGCAAATCAGATTCCCAGCATATCGAGAACAACTTTTTCCATTGATTCTTTTGAGCAGCAGTCAGTAAATCTCACTGCCTTACCCTTGAGGTTTGCAAGCTGTTCGGGACACTCGGCGCCGGAAACGGATGCAAGACGGTCAACCGTTTCAAACTCGTCAAGGTTTTCGTTTTTGCCCTCAATGGCTTCAAGAACGGCGGCGCTGAACTTGTAGGGGCTTGCCGTTGACGCAATGATTGCGGGTGTTGTATCGCCCGTTTTGTCACGGTAAGCATAATAAACATTGACACCGACGGCTGTGTGCGTGTCGCAAAGATATTCCTTTTCGTTGAAGGTCTTTGCAATCTGCACTTTTGTGGCTGCATCGTCACAGCAGCCGGCGGCGAACATATCTTTGATTTTTTCAAGCATTTCTGCAGGAATTTCGTATTTACCCGTTTCGGAAAGCTGCTTCATCCAGCCGCAGACATCGTCACAGCCGCTCATATCGTAAAGCAGTCTTTCAAGGTTGCTGGAAATAAGAATATCCATCGAGGGAGAAATTGTTGCAAAGAACTCCCTGTTGCGGTCATAAACACCGGTTGTAAGGAACTCGGTAAGAACTGAGTTTGCGTTTGATGCACAGATGAGCTTCTTGATGGGAAGGCCCATTTTCTCGGCATAATAAGCGGCAAGAATGTTGCCGAAATTGCCTGTGGGAACAACAACGTTGATTTCGTCGCCAAGCTCAATTTCACCGGCGGCATAAAGGTCGCAGTAAGCTGAAATATAATAAACTATCTGAGGAACAAGACGGCCCCAGTTAATTGAGTTTGCAGAAGAGAAAGCCATGCCCTTTTCTTTGAGCATATCGCCGACACGTGTGTCGGTGAAAATCTTTTTAACACCGCTCTGTGCGTCGTCAAAGTTACCCTCGATTGCGCAGACACCGACATTTGCCCCTTCCTGGGTGCACATCTGCAATTTCTGCATGGGACTTACGCCGTCGTTGGGATAGAAAACAAGAATCTGTGTGTTTTCAACATCTTTGAAGCCTTCGAGTGCGGCTTTGCCCGTGTCGCCAGAGGTGGCAACAAGAATAACAATTTTTGTGCCCTTCGCCGCCTTTGCGGAAGCAACGGTCATAAGACGGGGCAGAATCTGCAAAGCCATATCCTTGAAAGCGCAGGTCGGACCCTTCCACAGCTCAAGAATATGAACACCGTCCTCAAGCTTCACCACGGGTGCAACCTTTTCGCTGCTGAAACGTCCGCCGCCGTATGCACCCTGTGTGCAATAGTCAAGCTCTTCCGATGTAAAGTCGGTGAGATACAGTGAAAGTATGCTCTTTGCCCTGCCGATATAATCAAGGGCGGACAATGACTTTATGTCATCAAAAGAAATCTGCGGAATGGTTTCAGGCACAAAAAGTCCGCCGTCAGCGGAAATTCCCTTTGTGATTGCCTGAGCACTTTCAACCGAAACGCTCTTGTCTCTTGTGCTTGTGTAACGCATTAAAAAAACCTGCCTTTTCTGTTTTTAAAGAAATCTGAATTATTATATCATACTTTTCTCTTTTTGTAAAATATTTTTAAAAAAGTTATGTGCATTATTGAAAAAAATATTTTCAACCGTATCACCGTCAAAACCGCGTGCGCAGAGATATTCCGCCAACGCAGGCATTTTATCAATTCCGGCAAGGTCGGGATTGATTTCGCAACCGTCAAAATCACTGCCGAGAGCAAGTACCTTTTCTCCGCCGAAATCGAGAATACGGCTCATATGACGGTAAACCGCATCGAAGCCGTCATTACCTTTGCCGCCGAGAAAACGACTGCAGAAATTTATGCCGATAAGCGCCTCTCTTTTAATCAGCGCCCTGATTTGCTCATCGTCGAGATTGCGGCGGATTGCGTTTTCCCTTCCGTTAAACGGGGTGCAATTTTCAAGAAGCTTTGACGGGCAGGAGTGTGACGCAACAACGCTGAGTGTCGGGTTTTCCGTCACCTGCCAAAAGCCCTTTTTATCAATATGCGAGACATCGGCAACAATATTGAGCCTTGCCAATTCTTCGATATATTCCCGTCCGTAAGCCGTCAGACCGCCGCCGTCACCGAAACAACCGTGGGCAATCTCATTTTTACCGTTCCATGTCAAGGTAATAAGCTTTACACCAAGGTGTTTCAATTGACGTAACCGCTCTTTTCCGAGCGCCGCCGAAGCACCCTCAACGCTGAGAATAGCGGCACACCTGCCGTTTGCAAGAGCATTATCCATATCATCTGCCGTGCGGCAGAGAGTTATTTTATCTGAATTCTTCTCAATTTCTTTTAAAAAATTTGCAGACACAAGGTCAAAATATTCCTCTGCCGACTGTCCCCGTTTTTCATCGGGAATCCAGACAGCAAAAACCTGCGCCCATTTGTAAAGGTTTTTTGCTTTACAAATCGATATATGCAGGTCATTTTTATATAAAGGCTTGCCCTGCAGATAACATTCCCCTGCCGTGTCACAGTGCAAATCAAAAAAATTCATTCAAACCACCCCGAAATCAAGTTCTAAAAAGCGTTTTGAATATAGTTTATGCTGACAAGCACGTCCGAGTCATCCACATAAACCTCAGCCACATCAAAGCGTGTGTCAAATTCGCCGTCAAGGTGTTTTGACATAAAGCTTGTTGCTACCGAAGCAATTCTTCTCTGCTTTCCCGAGTCAACATACTCGGCAGGTGCGTGCATTGCCCCGCCGTGACGGGTTTTAACCTCAACAAAAGCCAGGGTTTTGCCTTGGCTTGCAATGATATCAATTTCGCCCAGAGGGGTGCTGTAATTCGTGGTAACAATGTTATACCCTTGCTCACGCAGGTAACGCACGGTGTGGATTTCACCCCAGATGCCCGTTTTATCTTTAATCATTATTTGCTCCCGATTATTTTTTTGAGAAAGCTCGGTCTGTGATACTCCGAAATGCCGTATTTCTCAATACATTCATAGTGAAGCTTCGTGCCGTAACCCTTGTGCTGTTTAAAGCAGTACTGCGGCACCTTTTCGTCAACCTCAAGCATATATCTGTCCCTGCTGACCTTGGCAAGAATGGATGCCGCGGCGATGGAAGCACTTGTGCTGTCGCCCTTGACAATTGTTTTTACGGGAACCGAAAGCAGCGGCTTCTGATTGCCGTCAACAAGCGCAACATCGGGCTTTATCTCCAAGCCGTCAACCGCGCGTCGCATTGCAAGAAAGGTTGCCTGCAAAATATTAAGCTCTTCAATTTCTTCAACCGATGCGCTTGCAATGCTGTAAGCGATTGCCTTCTCTTTGACAACATCAAAAAGAAGGTCACGCTTCTTTTCCGAGATTTTCTTGGAGTCGTTGAGTCCTTCGATTTCGCAGTCAACGGGCAGAATTACCGCTGCCGCAAAAACGGGACCGGCAAGCGGACCTCTGCCCGCCTCATCAACACCGCAGGCCTTTGTATATCCGTGTGCCGCGGCAAGCTTTTCATATTCAAACCAATCCATAATTTCCTCCAAAAAAAGGCTCTATCGGGCAGAAAATCTCCTGCCGATAAAGCCTTGGTTTCATTTTATCAGTCCTGCTTGATATACTGTGCGTCAATAACGGTTGTGTATATGTTTTTAAGATAATCAAGGCTGAATTCCGAGGTGTGCGTGCGCACGCCGTGTGCCGCCGCAAGCTCAGGTGTATAGTCCTTGAGCGCATAAACGCGCACATCGGCAAAGCTTGAGCCGTAATGTGTTACAACGCAGGAAAATTCAACATCTGTTATTGTTACCTCTCCTGTCACGTCGTTCTTGACAGCGTCAAATTCAAGCATACCGCCGAGCATTCTTGCGCCCCTGTCCTGCGCGGAAATGAAGTTGCCCAGAGAATAGGCAACGAGTGTCTGCTTTCCGCTCGAAGACGTTATAAATTCAACGGGCTGAATTACGTGGGGATGTGTGCCGATAATAACATCGGCGCCCCAGTCGGAAATTTTCTGTGCAAGAAGCTTCTGCGATTCATTTGGCTCGTGGGTGTATTCGTCGCCCCAGTGTGCGGTTACGACGACAACATCGGCAATGCCGTCTGCTTTTTTGATTCTTTCTTCAAGAGCCGCTTCGTCGGAGGCAAGCTGAAGAACAACCTCACTGCCGTCGGGAAGTTTAAGGCCGTTTGTGGACTGAGTAAAGCCGACATAAGCAACGGTAACCCCGTTGACAACATTTGTGGGAATTGTCTGATAATCCTCTGCATTGAGATAAGCACCCGTTGTTGTTGCGCCCGCTCTGTTTTTCCAATAGTTAATAGCGGCAATAAGACCCGATTCGCCCTTATCAAGCGAATGGTTTGTGGAAATGCTGAAAACATCAAAGCCGATACCGAGCATTTCGTCACCGAGCTCCTCAGGTGAATTAAAACAGGGATAGCTTGAAATATCGTGACCGGGTGCAATGAGGGTTTCCTGGTTGAGAATGGAAATATCCGCATCGTCAATATAATCGGCAATGTACTGGTAAGCATAGCCGAAATCGTAGGTGCCGTCACCGGCACGCGCCGCCGCCTGTTTATAAAGACTGCTGTGAATAAGGTTATCGCCGACAGCAAGGAAAGAAACGGTTGAGTAGGTCTGAGTCTGTGTTGTGGGTGCGGTGGTATCCTGCGACACACGGTCGGTTGTCTGTTCTGTCGGTCCTGCAGGTTCAGCGGACATTTTGCTTGCATAAAGCAGGAATCCGCCTGCCGCAAGGTTTAACACAAGAACAATTATAAGAACAACTTTCAGTTTCTTGAGTGTTTTCATTTTCAGCCCTCTTTCTTGGCATTGTTTTATTCCAGAGTGATTCTTCCGAGTTTGCCTGCGCGGTATTCATCAAGCAAAGTTGTTGCCGCCCTGAAGGTGTCGGGTTCTCCGCCTTTTATAAGCATACCTCTTTTTGAGGCAATAAGACCGAGAATTTCATATTCTTCCAAATCTTCAAAATCGGTAATTTTATATCTTTCCGTCAATGTTTTGGGGTAGTCGTTTTTAAGCACGCGAATAAGACGGACCGCGATTTCCTCACTGTCGAGAATTTCATCTTTGACAGAGCCGATGAAAGCAAGACGGAAGCCGACCTCGGGGACTACAAACTTAGGCCACAAAACACCGGGGGTGTCAAGCAATTCCACACCCGAGCCGATTGCAAACCACTGATTACTGCGTGTAACACCCGGTTTGTCGGCAACCTTGGCACGGTTACGGCCCGCCATACGGTTGATAAAAGACGACTTTCCTGTGTTGGGAATGCCCACAACCATAATACGCAAAGCTTTGCCTGACATTCCTTTGTCGGCATTAGCCTTTATTTTTTCACTTAAGAGTTCGCGCACGGCGGGGTTGAACCTGTCAAGCCCCCTGCCGCTTCTGCAGTCAACGGCAAGTGCCGTTATGCCGCGGCTGTTGAATTCATTTATTTTGCGCCTTGTTGCCGCATCATCGGCAAGGTCGCACTTGTTGAGCAAAACAATTCTCGGCTTTTTGCCGACAAGCTCGTCAAGTTCGGGATTTCTGCTGCTTTCGGGAATCCTGGCATCAACAATTTCGCAAACGGCATCAACAAGCGGCAGACTTTCCTTAATCTGTCGCCTTGTTTTCGCCATATGGCCGGGAAACCACTGCACAATCATATTTTCATTCATTTTAATTATCCTTCAAATCAAGGTAGTCGGTGTGACCCCACGGTGCAATTCTCAAAAGCACCTTACCCATAATGTAATCTTCATCAATAAAGCCGACCGCAGGAGAGCGAGAATCGGTCGAAGCATTGCGGTTGTCACCGAGCACAAAAACGCAACCCTCGGGCACAACCAGCGGAAATTTCATTCCCTCATCGGTTGTGGTCTTTGCGGCAATATAAGGCTCGTCAAGCACAACACCGTCAACACTGACCTCACCCGTGGTGAAATCAATGTCAACAGTCTGATTTTCGGTTGCAATAACTCTTTTGATGAGCGTTTTTTCCATAAGATTCGGCTGACAGATAACAACAATGTCGCCGTATTGCGCTTTGTCAAGATTTGCCGACAGCAACAGCTTATCACCGTTGCTGAGTGTGGGCAGCATTGAGCCGCCCGAAACGCTGACGGTGCGCACCGCAAAGGTGAAAACCACCGCAATCGCAATAACGGCGGTACCGATTATTGAAACAACATCAAACGCATTTTTAACAAAACCGTTTTTTTCTTTTTTCACTGAAACCGACTCCTTTTACTCGTTTACATCGGGAATTTTCCAGTCTGAAATGGGATGGAATCTGAAAAGTGTTCTGCCCAGAACATATCTTTCGTCAATCATTCCGATTTTACTTGAACGGCTGTCAAGGGAAATATTACGGTTGTCGCCCATTACAAAAAGCTTGCCTTCAGGCACAACAACGGGAAAAGCAACATCATAAAAGGTTGATGTTTTTTCGTTGATATATTTTTCCTCAAGCACCTTGCCGTTGACGGAAACGTCGCCCGTTTCAAAGTTGATATCCACCGTGTCACCGCCGACACCGATAACTCGCTTGACAATGGGCACATTGCGCTCCCACGGCTGTGTCACAACAACAATGTCGCCGTACTCAAGGTCTGAAAACAACATTCCCGAAACGGCAATCCAGTCGCCGTGGTGCAGAGTGGGCACCATTGAATCGCCGTCAACACCGACCGCTCTGAAAAGAAAGGTGAAAACGACAATAACAACAATGATCGCACCCTTGACGGAATCAAGAATATCAAACACAACAGAGTCTTTTTTTGCCGGGCGTTCGCTCACAGCCTCCGCAACAGGAGCTGTGGGATTGAATTCAATCCAAAAATCTTCGGTTCTTCGCATAAAAAGCGACCTTTCGTGTTTTTGTGAATAAATAAAAATAAATGGGTGTAACAAACAGCGTTACACCCATAAGGCTCTTATCTGATCTCTTCCTTAACCTTGGCTGCCTTACCGACTCTGTCTCTAAGATAATAGAGCTTGCTTCTGCGGATACGGCCGTATCTGACGATTTCAACCTTGGCAACGTTGGGAGAATGAACAGGGAAAACCCTTTCAACACCGACACCGTAGGAAACACGGCGAACGGTAAATGTTTCGGCAATGCCTGAACCTCTGCGGGCAATAACGATACCTTCAAAAATCTGGATTCTTTCTCTTTCGCCTTCACGGATTTTAACGTGAACTTTGACGGTAGAACCGATTTCGATTACGGGAGCCTCTGCCTTGAGAGAATCCTGTGCGATCAACTTGAGTGCGTCCATAAATAAATTCCTCCGATTTTTTACCAGATGTTCTTAACAAATTATATGACAGAGGAACATCAGCTTTAATGTATTTGGCATTAATCCCCGTCTCTGAGAGCCGAGACTGTACAAATGCGAATGATATGTTAACACAACACTTGGAAAAATGCAAGTGTTTTTTTAATTTTTTTACGGAATTTGCGCCTTTTATAAAGATTTTATTTAAAATCCTTTAATTCCTCGGTTAAAAGTGCTGTTCTGACAATTGAAAAAGCTTCACATTCCGCACCGAAAGCCGCGCAAAGCGTATCAAAAAGCAGCTGAGCATTAAGATTTTTGACATTACCTGCGTCAAGCACCGCCTCAAAAACGGCGGTTTCGCCCTCATTGCCAGCCTTGAATGAGCGCACAAATTCACACAAATCAACCTGCTTTACACCGCGCTTGCTTGTTTTTTCTGCCATCAGGCCGCCTGCCTCAACAGCCGGCACACACGCTGCGGCAAAAGCCTCCGCGGTTTCGGGGCAATCAAAATCTGCCCTGATTTCATATCTTGCGGCATCAATTTTGTTGGGCTTCATCTGCGGCTCGGTAACATCTACAACGGCAATGCCCTCGGGCATTACACTGTTGAGCGCCTGCATTACCTCAGCATCGCTCATTTCACCCTCAATTCTTATATCAAGCGGCTCTCTCATACCTTCCTGACCAAGAGGCAGGGGCATAAGAAAAGTCATATAGGGGTGCGGATTAAATCCCTCCGTGTACCACAACGGAATTTCGGCGCGTCTGACCGCGCGGGTCATACATCTGTTCATATCGAGGTGTGAAATATATTTTGCGGCACCGTATTTTTTAAACCAGATTCGCACTGATTTCATTGCACACACCTCCGTTAAGCTTGTTTGCAGAGCAGCCTGCGCACTTTTCGCGGCAGCAGGGCGTTGTCTGCGCTTCTTTCGCCTTGTTACATTCGTTCATAAGGAATTTCTTTGAAATGCCGTAATCCATATGGTCCCACGGCAGAATTTCGGTAAACTCCCTCTTTCTTGCGGTGTAGAAAAGCGGGTCAACGCCGCACTCTTCAAACGATTTGTCCCAGATTTCAAGATTAAGCCGGTCATCCCATCCGTCAAAACGGCAACCGTTTTTCCATGCCGTTTCAATAACGTCGCAAAGACGTCTGTCACCACGTGCAAAAACGCCCTCAAAGCAACTGATTCGCGGCTTGTGGAATGAAACGTTGACCTTTCTTGTTGTCACGCTGTCAAGCAGATGCTTTTGCTTTTCCGCAAGCACATCCGCAGTATCCTGCGCTTCCCACTGGAAAGGCGTGAAAGGCTTGGGCACAAAGCAGGCAACGCTTGCGCCGACACTGACACTCTTGCCTTTCGGCTTGTCGGGATTTGCGTAAAATTCATTTACAACCGCCTGAGCAAGACGGGCAATACCTGCAACGTCGTCGTAAGTTTCGGTCGGCAGACCGACCATAAAATACAGCTTGACCGCAGTCCATCCGCCGCGGAAAGCCTGAGCGCAGGTGGAAAGCACCTCTTGCTCGGTAATGTTTTTATTGATAACATCCCTCAGGCGCTGTGTACCTGCCTCGGGCGCAAAGGTGAGACCGCTGCGGCGCACGGCATTGAGCTGTTCCATAAGTTCCTGCGGGAAATTGTCAATTCTCAGCGACGGCAGGGCAATGTTTATTTTATTCTCAACCGACCACGGCAGCATTGACAAAAGCAATTTTTCAAGTCCGCGGTAGTCACTTGTGCTCAATGAACAGAGAGAAATTTCATCATAGCCCGAGGAATTGCAGATGCTTCTGCACTGTGCTTCAACCGTTTTGGGTGACTTTTCACGGATGGGGCGGTAAAGGAAGCCTGCCTGACAGAAACGGCAGCCGCGGATACAGCCGCGGAAAAGCTCAACGGTTGTTCTGTCGTGTACGGTTTCGATAAACGGCACAACAAAATCCGAGGGGGCAAACATTTTGTCAAGGTCGCTGACAATTCGTTTTTCAACCTTTTCCGGTGCACCATTTGTCGGTGTTACGGATTTAATTGTTTTATCTTCATTATACTCAACATCATAAAAAGCAGGCACATAAACACCTTTGATTTTTGCCGCCTCACGCAGAAATTCTTCTTTTGTTGAGCCTTTTTTCTTGTGCTCTTTGAGCAGGTCAAGCAGGTCGTTTGTGACCTCCTCACCCTCACCGGGAAGGGTTATGTCAAAAAACTCAGCCATCGGCTCGGCATTGCAGACACACGAGCCGCCTGCGATTACAAGCGGAGTGAGCGATTTTCTGTCCTTTGAGCGCACGGGCAGACCTGCAAGGTCAAGCATATTGAGAACATTGGTGTAGCAAAGCTCATACTGCAGAGTAAAGCCGATGACGTCAAAATCTTTGATAGGGTCGCCGCTCTCGAGTGCGTAAAGGGGAACACCTTTACTGCGCATCTGTTCTTCCATATCAACCCAAGGGGCAAACACCCTTTCACACCAGGCATCTTCACGGGCATTGACAAGAGAATAAAGAATTTTCATTCCCAGGTGCGACATTCCGATTTCGTAGGTGTCGGGGAAGCAGAAGGCATAACGAAGCTCAACGTCATTTTTGTTTTTGATGACGCTGTTAAGCTCGCCGCCGATATATCTGCCCGGCTTTTGCACTTTAAGTAAAACCGATTCCAATTTTTCCGGATACATTTCGTTTTCTCCCAAAAACATATTTCAATAAATCATACCGCAAAAATGACTTTTTTGCAATCTATTTTTTATCGGAAATATAAAGAAACGCAATATATCCCGTCACAAGAAGCAATGTGACATTAAAGTTGCCGCAGAAAAACACCGCGACCGATGCCGCCGCCAACGGCAGGAGCGTTACGGCGGAAAGAATGCGTGTAACGTGCACGGCGGTCTGCTCGCCGTTTTTGATTGAAACGGCAATAAAAATCGCCCTGCCGCAATCCAGCGGCACAACGGGCAACAAATTAAAAAGCCCCACACAAAGCTGACACAAGCCCACCACACGCAAAGGCGGATAAAAATTTTCCGCAACGGCAAGAATCGGCAACGCAAGCAAAAGATTCGCGGCAGGTCCCGCCAACGTGACGGCAAGCTCACCCTTGTGAGAAACGCAGAGCTCGCTTTTTCTTTCGATTTTCATTCCGTAAAACGACAGCGTAACTTTTTCTGCGTGACCGCCGAGCGCAAGCAGGCACAGCAGGTGACCGCTTTCGTGCACAATGCAGGCAACAAGCGACAGCGCACAGACACCTGATGTATCTGCAATCAGCATTAACGTCAGCAAGGCGGCAAAAACCGGCTGAATTCTTATTCCCGTGCGGCCGACAGAAAATTCCATCAGGTGCTTGAATAAAGCAGGATTTCGGGATTCATTTTCACTCCGTCTATTCTCACCTCAAAATGCAGATGGGGTCCCGTCGAGCGCCCCGTTGAACCGACAAGGGCAATTGTTTCGCCGCGGCGGATTATATCGCCGGATTTAACAAGAATCTGCGAGCAATGGCAATAAAAAGTGACAAGTGAGTCAGAATGTCTTACAATCACATAATTGCCCGATCTTTCCGTAAAGCCCGTTTCAATTATCTGACCGAAAAAAGTGCAGGCAATCGGCGTACCTTCGGCGCAGGCGATATCAAGCCCCGAATGAAAAGCGTCGCCGCCGTTAATTGGGTCCTTACGGTAACCGAAGCGCGATGTTATTTTGCCCGTGACGGGCATAGCCGGAATGACAGAAATTTCATATTTTGCAAATGATGTGCCTGATTTTGCCGCGGACACTCCAACGCTGCCGCTTGCCGCCGCAACACCCTTAACCTCGGCAACGGTTTCACCCAACTCCTCACCCAATTCGTTCATATCCTGCGTTGTGCTTTCATCGGGTATCTTGTCAACCGTTTCATCCTCGGCGGTTTCTTCTTTTTCGTCACCGTCGGCGGCATAAACCTGAGTGCTTCGGGTCAAATCATCACTGCCGCCGAGGATTTCGGCGGTTATTCCTTTAATGCTTGCAAAGACCTCACTTGCGGACATATCAACGCTCATTATCCTTGAATATTCATCTTTCATTCGTGAAAAAGCGCCGTCGCTGAGTTTGCCCACGGCAAACACAACAAGCACTGCCGCGGCGCACACTGCCGTCTGACACAGAAGAAGGCGTATCAGACAGTCGGATTTCTCTTTATCCGCAGACTTTTTGGTTTCTGGCTTACTCCGCCGCTGTCTGTATTGCTCCCTTTCGGGGCGACTGTATTCTTTTGTTTCTTTATTTTCCATTGCTCGGCCGTCCTTTCATTTTTTATTTAAATTCTATGAAAGCACCCGACCTTTTTATGCAAAAAGAAAAGCGCACTCTGCAATAGAGTGCGCCCAAAATGTTATCTCTTCTTTTTCCTGACAATGCAACCAGCAACAACGGCGGCAGTCAGGACAACTGCGGCAGGAATGATGTAGAATTTTTTATCTGCAAGGAATGACAAAGCCTTGTTCGGCTGAGTCTGCGACTGTTTGGCGGTTGTCTGCGTTTCTGAAGACGTTGTGTCGTTTGCCTCAACCTCAGCTTCGGTGGGGGCGACACCGTTGGTGCCGTCGCCGCCGTCAACGGTTAAAATGCAATCGGCAAAAACGCCCGATGCCGCAACACAGCGGATGCGCGCCGTGCCTTTTTTGAGTGCCTTGACCTCGCCCGTTTCGATATCCACGGTTGCAATGTCCTCATTCATCGAAACAAAAAACGTGCGGTTGTCATAAGCATCGGCAGGGGCAAAGGCAGAGGAAACCGTGAAAGCTTCGCCCGACTTTACGGACTTTTCGTATTCGTGGCTCAGATATTTCTTCGCCGCGTCGGAAAGACCTTTTCCCTTGTTTTTCGTGATTTCCGTCATACCCTCGGCAGTCATTGTCACCGTTTCAATCTCTGCCAAATCGTGCCACCATTCCTCGGTATATTCTTTGACGGTGTACTCGGGAATTTTCCAACTGATGCTATAATCGGTTATGTATTCTTCATGAGAGGAATCAAGAAACTTTTCAAAGCCCTGTGCACCCGGTTTTTTGTAGATTGTTACATCACGGGCGGGGAAAGTTTCGGGACTTGGCAAATCACGTTCCCAATTGTACGGTTGATAATTAAAAGTGAACGGACTGAGATTGGTTGCATCGCCCGTGAAATAGCAATTAAAAGCTTTTCGATCAAAATCCAGATCATAAAGATACTTATCTGTAAAATCAGGAAAATCATTAATAGATACAGAATTCATACCGGTGACAGGATTACTTTGAAAAACTATGTTTTCACAAAAATCTCTGAAAAAAGCCTCATCGCCAATATATTCAAGTGTACTCGGAAAAACAATCAATTTACAAAACAAAGGCGTAGTAATCGAATATTTTGAAATAGATGTAAGCCCTTCGTTTATATCCACCATACATATCGGTACAGGTACTTCTTCAAAACATAATCCTCCCCTGAGTATGTACTTTATGTTTTCAGATAACCGAACTCTCACAATCGACGGACTTTCACTTTTACATCTTGTTACACTTTCCACGACATAACCGTCTATTTTTTCGGGAATCTCAATGACACTAATATCAGATTCTAAAGATGCATAAAAGATTGCTTCTCCGGTTTCTTTATCTAAATAATATTGATATCTTCCGTCAGAAGATGTTCTTATAGTTTCAGGATAATCATCACCATAGTGAGACCTCGGATAACCGTCATCGTCTAAAAAGTATGCCGTCACGGGGAGAAATGTCAAAGCCATAATTACGCAAGTCAAAATCAACGCCGTGATTTTTTGACCGATACGAACGTCGTTGTATTTCTTCACCAAGCTTCACCTCTATAATAAAAATCTTCTATGGTTATGTTTTTGTAATTCGGGAAAGGTTTTTTGTGATAAGCGGGTTTTTGCACTTCGGTGGGTTTGTCGGAAAACTCGACATCATAATAAGTGTCGGGGTCAATGAAACAGCAACCGTTGTGTATGATTTTCCGCCGAATTTATCTCTTCTTTTTCCTGATAATGCAACCAGCAACAACGGCGGCAGTCAGGACAACTGCGGCGGGGATAATGTAGAATTTTTTATCTGCAAGGAATGACAAAGCCTTGTTCGGCTGAGTCTGCGACTGTGTGGCGGTGGGGGTGTCGGTCTTTGCGGCAGTAGTTGCGGCGGAGGTTGTGTCGTTTGCTTCAACCTCAGCTTCGGTGGGTTTGACACCGTTGGTGCCGTCGCCGCCGTCAACAGTTAAAATGCAATCGGCAAAAACTCCCGATGCCGCAACACAGCGGATGCGCACCGTGCCTTTTTTGAGCGCCTTGACCTCGCCCGTTTCGATATCCACGGTGGCAATGTCTTCATTCATCGAAACAAAAAACGTGCGGTTGTCATAGGCATCCGCAGGGGCAAAGGCAGAAGAAACCGTGAACGTTTCGCCCGACTTTACGGACTTTTCGTATTCGTGGCTCAGATATTTCTTCGCCGCATCGGAAAGACTTTTTCCCTTGTTTTCGGTAATTTCCGTCATACCCTCGGCAGTCATTGTCACCGTTTCAATCTCTGCCAGGTCGTGCCACCATTCCTCGGTGTATTCTTTGACGGTGTAGCCGTTCGGAAGATTCAGAAGCTCATCAGACAAAGTTTGTCCTTGCAAAACGCTCCACCCCTCATCGGCTTGCAGCAAAGCGCTTTGATATGTTTCCCCCGAAAAATGCTCCGTACCCTCTTTCAAGGATTTGCAGTAAAGAACAACGCTCTCACTCGGTCTGATTGCAGGCTGTTCTTCCTCGTTGTGTATTCTTTCATCATAATCAAAGGCGAGAGGGCTTAAATTCGTTACGCTTTCGGCCAAATATATGTCTTTTTGTGAATCTGTGTCAGATTCATTGCAAAATGTCACGGACCGTTGTTGTGCCGCAACATTGCTTTGAATAACGACTGTTTTTGCAAAATTCAACGAAAAACCGTAACTGCCGATATATTCCAGCGATTTCGGCAACACAACAATTTTACAATCAACCAAAACCGAGTTATCTTGCAAAATCGAATCTTCCAAGCCTGCATTTTGCGAAAAATATTGAAAGCCCTCATTAATTTTGAGATTGCAAATCGGCACTTTGCTTGACGATGAAGATGTTATATGCAGACCGTGCTGAAACACATTTTTCACATTGGCGCCGAATTCAACTGCTGTTATGCCGTTCGATGATACTCCGATTGCCTCGATACCGACAATAGGGTGTCCGTCTATTTCATCGGGAATTGTCAAGACTGTTATGTCATTTTCCAAAGACCCGAAAAAATACGCATCGCCGTTGTTATTATCAAGAACATAAGAATATTTTCCGTCGGAAGAAACAACCAACTTTGAAGCAACGGCATAAATGGGATATCCGTTTTTATCTTTTGTTAATTCTGTCGCAGAAGCTGTATTAATAAAACACAATAAAAGCAGCAGCGTCAACACCAAGGAAAAACTTTTTTTCATGAAACATCCTCCCTCCATTACTTTAAATAAAAATCTTTAGCAGTTCGTTGTTGAGTTGGAAAAACAGATTTCGAATAATACTCAGGCTTTCCATATTCTTCAGGATACATATTGGGATCAATGAAATAATTACCATTGTATATAATTGTTGTAAATTCAAAAAGTTCATGGTTTCTATTTGCCCAAAAACTTTTTTTCAAAACGTTACTAGTTGGATCAAATGCCATTAAGTAGTTATAATATTTATCTATTTTTACACAATATTTACTTATATCTTCACCATAGTAATCAGAAAGTAAAAAATATGGTAAAAAAATCTTGCAGTCAGTTTCTGCCGTACTTGCATAAAAATCAGAAAAATATTTCTTTGTGACGACTTCTGAGACCATATAGCGACGATGATAGAAAGCATTTGTTATTGCCTGGTCTTCATAATACTTTTGGCATTTTTTATATTCTTCTAACAACACTTTTTCGTTTTCGGTTAAACTGCTTTTGCTTTTCTTTGAAAGATAAAAATCCTTTAAAAAATATTTAATGTCTTTAAACTGTAAAACGCCAAGACCGCAAAGCCTTATCATTGCCGCATAACACGGATATCCGTTTAATGACGAATGATTTGTCGCACAAGCAAAACCACCTTGAGCCTTTGTTGGCACATTTTGGGCACACAAAAGAAGGTTTTGGTCGATATCATTTTGAATTCTTTTTTTATCATACTGCGCATTTTTCTTCGCTTTGTCTCTGCCGGTAAAAAACCATTCAATTATTTTAAAAAGGTAATACAGTTTTTCCGAAGACCTTGAGTTGTTATACTTATTTACAAAAACATTCATTTGCTTTTTATAATAAGTATTGATTTGGTCAGAAACATCGGCGATGTAGGAATCACACGCCATGGTAAAATCCCTTTTCACAAAATATAAGCCTTCGTTTCCATTCGTCTGTGCAGTGCCTCCGTAATTGCCACGGTCGGTTACTTTAACAGCGCTTGGCGGCACAATGGCACGGTGGGCATAAATATCTCCAATTAAATGAAAGAATATGCCAAAAACAATGGTTGATGTTTTTTCAGCCACAGAAACAAAATCCTTAGCTCCTTGAGAATAGTATTTTTTCATACTTAAGTTATTATATTCATGTTCTGCCAATGCAAGTGCTATATCATTCATCAACAGTTGATACTGATCCGTCTTAAATTCCTGATTAACCAATGTCAAAAAATCTTGTTTTCTATAATCTGAATAATTAAAGTTTTTTGTTCCTACTTTGTATTTTGTTGCAATTTCAAACAAAATTTTTGCAGTAACTATGTAATTGCCACTACCATGAATGACACTACATTTATATTGGTCTGTATCAACAGCTTTGCTAACAGCTTTTATAATTAATGGAAATCGAGTATTAGATACAACCGAATCCTCGCTATTATAATAATTATCAGCTAAACCATCATGCCCCTCCTTTGACCACTCACCTACAACATAAGAATCCTCATCCTCAAAGGTTTCGGGGGTGCCTGTGTTAACGGGCGGCTGATATGAACTGTCGGTGTAATTCAAGGCGAATTCATCATAAATCTGCAAAGCATAAGCAAGGTCGGGTATGCCGTTGCCGTAGCTGCTTGCCGGACCCAGATTTTTGCAGGATGCCGCAAGCAACGCTCTTATGAAATCGGCAGATTTTGTTGTGTCCTTGCCAAGCAAAACTGCCGCCGCACCCGCTATGTGCGGCGCGGAAAGGCTTGTTCCGCTGAGCGCACAGTAACCGCCGATAAGCGAGGTTGAAAAAACATTCACGCCGGGGGCAACAAACTCCAGTTCTTCGCCCGTTGCGGAAAAGCCCGCTTTGGTCATTGCGCTTGTAACCGCGCCGACTGCCGCAACCTCGGTGAATTTCGCCGGGTATTCAACGGCACCTTTGTTTCCCGCCGCGGCAATCATTAAAATACCTGCCTGCGCCGCTTCGCTGATTTTTGCTTCCAGAATCTGCGAATAATTAAGCGTGCCGAAGCTCATATTGATTATATCAACTTCATTTGCAATGCACCAGTCTATGCCGGAAATTACACGGCTTATCGGTGCTTTGTTGCTGTCATCAAGAATCCTTACAACATACAGCTCGGCATCCGGCGCAATTCCGACAAGACCGCTGTCGTCTTTCGGTGCGGAAATTACACCTGCAACCGCCGTGCCGTGACCCGTAAGGTCATCGCCGCCGCAATACTCGGGGTCAACCAAATCCACATAGTGATATGCGGTAACCTCGCTGTAAACGTCAAGACCGGAGTCAAGAACGGCAACCTTAACACCCTCGCCCGTTTCGGGCAAATCCTGCGCACACAAAGCTTTCGTGCTCCAAGTCACGCTTTCGGCAATTTCCTGCGTCTCGTCTTCGGTTTCGTCTTCGTTTGCGCAGACAACAATGTCCTCTTCAACCAAGCACACTTCCTCAGAATTCTCAAGCTTCTGCGCATAATTTTCCGTCAGCTGTGCGCTGACAATGGTTTCGTCAAGCGACTGTGCCTGAAAATCCTCATTGGCATTGATTTCGAATTCCTCTGCGGCATCGCTGTCGGAAAACTCAATGATGTACGGGGATAACTCCGGCTCAACCGCCTGAGCGACGGCAGTTGCCGCAACCTGCAGTGATGTTACCGCCGTCACTGTCGCCATAACGACACACAAAACCGCGGTGAACAAATTCTTTTTTGACTTCATTGTCATACCTTCCTTTCTTTATTTGCAACCCTTTCGGGCAAAACCGTTCTGATTCAAAAGAAAGGTAATGTAAACACATTACATATGATATATGTCAAAAAAATTAATTTGTCACGGAAAAATTTTTAACTTTTTGTAAATTTCGGCGTTCTTGCCAAAATAACGCATTGTTTTTTGTGCACCATAGCAAAGAAAAAGGCGCTTTTGACATAAAGCGCCTCTCGTTTTTATTCGGGTTTATTGTTAGAAATTACCTCACGGGCAATGTAAATGGGTCTGTCTTTCGTCTGAATATAGGTGCGTGCAATGTATTCGCCGATAATGCCGATGCAGCAAAGCTGAATTCCGCCCAGAAGCAGAATCAGCACAACAATTGTGGCAAAGCCTGCAACCTCAATGCCGAAAGCAAGCTTCTGCACCACGGTTACAATAAGATAAATCACCGAAAAAAGCGCAGTTATAAGGCCGACGATTGTGGCAATCCTCAGCGGTGCCGTCGTGAAGGCAAAAATGCCCTCCATCGCATAGCGGAAAAGCTTCATAAACGACCACGAGGATTCGCCGCTTGCACGTTCTTCAACAACATAGGGAATGAACTTTGTGTTGAAGCCGACCCAGGAAAACAGTCCCTTTGAAAAACGGAAATATTCCTTCATTTCAAGAATGGCTTCCACCATCGGACGGCGGAAGGTGCGGAAATCGCTTGCACCCTGAACAAACTCGGTATCGGCAAATTTGTTAATCAAACGGTAAAAATTATTCTTGAAGAAAACAAGTGCCTTGCTTTCTTTTCTGTCCTCCTGAAATGCCGCAACGCAGTCATATTCGGGCTCATTTTCAAGCGTTCTCACCATTTCAAGCGCAATTGACGGGCGCTGCTGCAAATCCGCATCAATAATTGTTACATAATCGCCCTTGGCGTGGCGCAGGCCGGCATACATTGCCGCCTCTTTGCCGAAATTGCGCGAGAAATTGACAACAGTCACGGGAATATCGCCGCTAAGGAGCTTTTTCAGCTCCTGATAGGTGCCGTCCTTACTGCCGTCGTTGACGAAAACAATTTCATATTCATAATCTGCCGTGGCAAAATCGTTTTTTACCGCATTGTAAAACAGAGCAACATTGCCCTCCTCATTATAGCACGGAACAACAAGCGAATGCTTCATGCGGTCACTTCCTTTCGAAAAAGTGGATTTAATCAATCAGATACCTGCCGCAGCTTTGATGTCCTCAACTCTGTCGGTCTTTTCCCAGGGCAGGTCAACATCTGTTCTGCCGATGTGACCGAGGGCGGCAATCTGACAGTAAATGGGACGGCGAAGGTCAAGCGTTCTGATAATGCCTGCGGGGCTTAAATCAAACAGCTTGTTGACAATTGCCGAAATTTCGGTGTCGGCAATTTTGCCTGTACCGAAGGTGTCAACAAAAACGGAAACGGGCTGTTCAACACCGATTGCATAAGCCAGCTCAACCTCACACTTTGAAGCAAGACCTGCCGCAACAATGTTCTTTGCAACGTAACGTGCCGCATAAGCCGCGCTGCGGTCAACCTTTGTGGGGTCCTTACCGCTGAATGCGCCGCCGCCGTGACGTGCATAGCCGCCGTATGTATCAACAATAATCTTTCTGCCCGTAAGACCGCTGTCGCCCTGAGGGCCGCCCGTGACGAATCTGCCGGTGGGGTTGATGTGGTATTTTGTATTTTCGTCAAGCATATCTGCAGGGATAACGGGTTTGATTACCTTTTCGACGATGTCCGCTCTTATCTGCTCAAGCGAAACATCAGCGGAATGCTGTGAAGAAATAACAACGGTGTCAACTCTGACGGGTTTGTTGTTTTCGTCATATTCAACAGTTACCTGACTCTTGCCGTCGGGACGGAGATAGCCGAGAGTGCCGTCTTTGCGCACCTCGGTAAGCTTTGCGCAAAGCTTGTGTGCAAGGGAAATGGGAAGCGGCATAAGCTCGGGGGTTTCGTCGCAGGCAAAGCCGAACATCATACCCTGGTCGCCTGCACCGAGACGGTCAACACCCATTGCAATATCACCCGACTGCTTATCCAGAGCGGTCATAACCGCGCAGGTGTTGCAGTCAAAGCCGTATTCCGCATTATTATAACCGATATCGTTGACAACATCCCTGACGATTTTGGGGATGTCAAGGTCAGCGGTTGTTGTGATTTCGCCCATAACAAGAACCATGCCGGTTGTGCAGCAGGTTTCGCAGGCAACTCTGCCCATGGGGTCCTGTGCAAGAATTTCGTCAAGCACTGCATCGGAAATCTGGTCACAGATTTTGTCGGGATGTCCGCCCGTTACGGATTCTGATGTAAAAAAGTAGTTTGCCATATTTTCTCCCTCTTTGATAAGAATTTCTCCTACGCCCTAAAAAAATAAGCATCAAGCAGGTGCTTGACGCTGACGAAAAACACCTTATTTTCCGGTGGGTTGCACCGCAGGAATTAGCACCTTGCGTAACACAGGTTGCCGGGCTTCACAGGGCCTGTCCCTCAGCCGCTCTTAATAAGGACGTATTCAATTTGCAATATATTATATAATGCCGTCACGGTTTTGTCAACAGCAAAACATCTGAAATAATTGTTAACAAAACCGGTTTTATTTAACAATGTCAACGATTTCCCCGACCTTGTCAACAATAAAATCGGCACCGTGTGCGATAAGCACCTCTCTGTCACGGAAGCCCCACGTTACGCCGATACAGGGTATGCCTGCATTTTTCGCGGTTATGCAGTCAACCTCGGAATCGCCGACATAAACCGCAGATTTCTTTTGCACACCGAGCTTTTCCAGGACTGCAAAAATCCCGTCCGGTTCGGGCTTTTGCGCATCGCCGTCCACCTGACCTATGGTAACATCAATCAGACCGTCAAAGAAGAGATTGACGATATCAACCGCCGCTTCGTGCATTTTGTTGGTAACGACAGCAGTTTTTGCGCCCTCTTTTTTCAGCCTTTCGAGCATCGGGAGTATTCCGTCATAAGGTTTCGTCAAAGCGCAGGAATACTCGCTGTAATATTTTTTGAAAACAGCAAGACATTCTGCCGAGTTTTCTTCGGATGTGTTTTCGGGAACGCTCAGGTCAATAAGTCTTTTCACTCCGTTGCCGACAAAGCTTCTGACCTCATCAAGCGTTCTTTCGGGATAACCGAAACGGCGCAGAGCAAAATTCACCGCCGCGTGAAGGTCACCGAGAGTATCTGTCAGTGTGCCGTCAAGGTCAAATATAACCGTCTGATATTTCATATTTTACTCCAAAAAAGGCGCAGAAAACTGCGCCTTTAATCAGTTTTTGAATTTGTTGAAGAAGCCGCCTTTTTTCTCATTTGAGCCGACGGGTGCTCCGCGTGTAACACCAAGCTCCTTTTCAAGCTCCTTAAGCAGCTCTTTCTGCTTGTCGGTCAGCTTCTTAGGCACATCAACAACAATGCGGATAAGCTGGTCGCCTCTGCCGCGGCCGTTGAGCACCTGAATGCCCTTACCCTTGAGAGCAAAAATCTCACCGGGCTGTGTTCCTGCCGGCAGGTCGAATTTTACCTTACCGTCAAGTGTGGGCACCTGAAGGCTGTCACCGAGTGCCGCCTGAGTAAAGCTTACGGTGTATTCGCACCAGACATTGTAGCCGTCACGCTCAAAGAACGGATGAGGTCTTACAAAAACAGCCACTCTGATATCGCCCTTGGGGCCACCGTTTGTGCCGGCATTACCTGCACCGCTGATGTTGACAACCTGTCTGTCATCTATACCTGCAGGGATGTTAACCTCAACCTGCGTACGTTTTGCAACACGTCCGTTGCCCTTACATTTTGAACAGGGTGTTTCCACAACCTTGCCCTTGCCCGAACATTTCTGACAGGGTCTTGAGCTGGACATAACACCGAAAGCGGTGCGCTGCTGAACATTCACATAGCCCCTGCCGCCGCAATCGGGACAGGTTTTGGGCGATGTGCCCTTTGCCGCGCCGCTGCCACCGCAATCGGGGCAGGAATCAACAAGATTGACATCAACCGTGCGCTTGCAGCCCTTTGCCGCCTCTTCAAAAGAAATTGTGACACGGGTCTGAATATCGTCGCCGCGTCTGGGGGCATTGGGGTTTGAATGTCCGCCGAAGCCGCCGAAACCGCCGCCGCCAAAACCGCCGAAAATATTTCCGAAAAGGTCGCCAAGGTCAAAATCGAAACCGCCTGCACCGCCGCCTGCGCCGAAATTCGGGTCAACACCTGCGTGACCGTACTGGTCATAACGGGCCTTTTTGTCAGAGTCGGACAAAACCTCGTAGGCTTCATTTGCCTCTTTGAATTTTGACTCCGCCTCGGGATTATTCGGATTAAGGTCGGGGTGGTACTGCTTCGCCTTTTTTCGGTAAGCTTTTTTAATTTCATCCTCACTTGCGTTTTTATCAACGCCGAGGACCTCATAATAATCTCGTTTATTGTTTGCCACGGATTTGCTCCTTCGGGACAACGGAGAATCCGACAATCAAGCCGGACTTTTCGCCCCATTGTGTTAATTGAATATGTTTTCGGGAGGGTTGCCCCTCCCGTGTGAATCAGTTGTTGTCGTCGGGAATATCGGTGTAGTTTGCCTCTGTGTATCCGCCTGCGGCATTGGGATCAAAACCTGCTGCTGCGTTGGGATCAAAGCCCTCTGCACCGCCCTGTGCCTGTGCAGCTTTGTAAAGCTTTTCGGAAATTTCATAGAACTTTGCCGTAAGCTCTTCCTGACGGCTCTTGATGAGGTTTGTATCTTCGCCCTTGAGAGCTTCCTTGAGTGCATCAATCTTTTCTGTCAGAGCACTCTTGTCAGCCTCGTCAAATTTGTCGCCGTCTTCATTGATGAGTTTTTCACACTGATAAACCATCTGGTCAGCGGCATTACGGGTATCAACCTCTTCGCGGCGCTGCTTGTCTTCCTCAGCGAAACGCTCAGCATCGGCAACAGCCTTGTCGATATCTTCCTTGGACATATTTGTGGAAGAAGTGATGGAGATTGACTGCTCTTTCTGTGTACCGAGGTCTTTTGCGGAAACGTGAACGATACCGTTTGCGTCGATGTTGAAGGTTACCTCAATCTGGGGAACACCGCGGCGTGCGGGAAGGATTCCGTCAAGGTGGAACACGCCGAGAGTCTTGTTATCTTTTGCGAATTCTCTTTCGCCCTGAAGAACGTGAACTTCAACGGAAGGCTGATTGTCAGCGGCGGTTGAGAAAATCTGGCTCTTTGTTACGGGAATTGTTGTGTTTCTTTCAATAATCTTTGTGTTGATGCCGCCCATTGTCTCAATGCCGAGTGAAAGCGGAGTAACGTCGAGAAGGAGAAGTCCCGTGACCTCGCCGCCGAGAACACCTGCCTGAAGCGCAGCGCCGATTGCAACACATTCATCGGGGTTGATGCCCTTGAAAGGCTCACTGCCGGTGAACTTTTTGATAGCTTCCTGAACAGCGGGGATACGGGAAGAACCGCCGACCATAAGAACCTTGTTAAGCTCGGAAACCTTAAGGCCTGAGTCTGCCATTGCCTGACGGACGGGACCCATTGTTGCCTCAACGAGGTCTGCTGTGAGCTCGTTGAACTTTGCTCTTGTAAGAGTCATATCAAGGTGCTTGGGACCTGTTGCATCAGCTGTGATGAAGGGAAGGGAGATGGCAGAGGTTGTTACGCCGGAAAGCTCAATCTTTGCTTTTTCGGCAGCTTCCTTGAGTCTCTGCATTGCCATTTTGTCACCGCGAAGGTCGATGCCTGTTTCTGTCTTGAAGCCGTCGGCAAGCCAGTTGATGATTCTCTGGTCAAAATCGTCGCCGCCGAGCTTGTTGTTACCTGCGGTTGCAAGAACTTCCTGAACACCGTCACCCATTTCGATGATGGAAACGTCGAATGTGCCGCCGCCAAGGTCGTAAACCATAATTTTCTGGTCATTTTCTTTATCAATGCCGTAAGCAAGAGCCGCGGCTGTGGGCTCGTTGATGATTCTCTTTACCTCAAGACCTGCGATTTTGCCTGCATCCTTTGTTGCCTGACGCTGTGAGTCGCTGAAATATGCGGGAACGGTGATAACAGCCTCTGTTACCTTTTCGCCGAGATAGCTTTCGGCATCAGCCTTGAGCTTCTGAAGTATCATTGCGGAAATTTCCTGGGGTGTGAACTTTTTGTCGTCGATTGCAACTTTATAGTCGGAGCCCATCTGTCTTTTGATTGAAGAAACTGTCTTGTCGGGGTTTGTGATAGCCTGACGCTTTGCAACCTGACCGACCATTCTTTCGCCGTTTTTGCCGAAAGCAACGACTGAGGGAGTTGTTCTTGCGCCCTCTGCGTTGGCAATAACTACGGGCTCGCCGCCTTCGATAACAGCGACGCATGAGTTTGTTGTGCCTAAATCAATACCGATAACTTTTGACATAATTTATTCCTCCGTTTAAGGTTTTTAATTAATTTATTCTTTGCCTTGCGGCTGATATGCTT
This sequence comes from Acutalibacteraceae bacterium, assembly GCA_045592705.1. Lineage (GTDB taxonomy): Bacteria > Bacillota > Clostridia > Oscillospirales > Acutalibacteraceae > CAG-177. The sequence continues at coordinate 60,943 of JAZNVG010000030.1, forward strand.
TTTATACGTTTGCAACTTTCACAACGGCTTCGCGCAGAATCTTATCACCCGCACGGTAGCCCTTTGAGAAAACTTCCGCAATTACGTTTTCGCCGAGAGTTTCATCGGCAACCGTCATCACGGCATTGTGGATATTCGGGTCAAATGCATCACCCGGAGCGCCGAATTCTTCAATTCCTTCTTTTGCAAGTATCTGCAAAAACTGGCCGTGTATAAGCTCAATTCCTTTTTTGTAATCTTCATAAGGTGCCTGTGTGTTTTCAACGGCACGGTCGAAATTGTCGATTACGGGCAGGAAGGATGAAAGAATGTCCGTTCTTGAGGACGTGTAAATATCCTGCTTTTCTTTCTGGGTGCGCTTGCGGTAGTTGTCATACTCTGCACACAAACGCAGGAATTTGTCGTTTGCCTCATCAAGCTGTTGCTGAAGCTTTTCTTCGGCTGTAAGCTCTGCCGCCTGCGCGGTTTCCTGTGCCTCAATGTTTTCTTCGTTTTTGATTTCGTTTTTCTTATCTTTTTTCATTTATATCTCCTATTCCTCCAGAGCCTGCGTAATCAGTCTGCCGACAAGGTCGGTAAGATATCGCACGCTGGGGATAATTGATTCGTAATCCATTCTTGTCGGACCGATGAGACCGATTGCCCCGGATTCGTGACCGCCGACCGAATAGGTCGAAAGAATGACGCTGGAATTTTCAAGCTGACGGAAAATATTTTCTTTGCCGATTGTCACATCAAGACCGCCCTTGGAATTGTTGATGACTCTGCTCAACTGCTCCTGACGGTTAAGAAATTCCACAAGCTCAAGTGCACCCGAACCGTAATCGCCGGAAGAAAGTATGTTTGACTGTCCCTCAAGCATAACCTGCGTTCTTGCCGTGCTTTGCGCAAGCTCACACACCGCCGCAAGCAACGGGAGCATTACAAGCACATCCGAACCGAGTGAAGCGGCAACCGTCTGCATTGAAGCAACGCTGATTTCGCTTGCCTGCCTGCCGATGAGAGTTGACTGCGAAATGTTGTAAAAGCTTTCGCAGGCCGATGCGGTGATTTCACTGTCAAGGCGGCAAAGCCTGCTTTTAAGCATTCCGTTTGAGGTCAGCAAAACAAGCATAACCGTGCGGTGGCCGATGGGAACAAGCTCTATTCTGCTGATTATTGAATGTTCTCCCGACGGAGTTGTTGAAACAGTTGCGCATTTTGTAAGGTCGGCAAGAATCTCGCCTGCCTGCTCAAGCAACCGCTGAGGGTCGCCCGCAACCGATGAAAGACCCGCGTCAATAAGACGTTTGCTTAAATCGTCCGCCTCGCGGCTTTGCATAAGTCGGTCAATGTAATAGCGATATCCCTTGTGCGAGGGAACACGGCCCGCCGAAGTGTGCGGCTGTTCAAGATAACCCATTGCGGCAAGCTCTGCCATTTCGTTGCGCACCGTTGCAGATGACACATTAAAACCGAGACTTGACAAAAGCCCTTTTGAACCGACCGGCTCGCCCGTTTTGATATACTGTTCAACAACCGCCGCAAGAATCAGCTTTTTTCTGTCGCTGAGATCTGCCATTACACTCACCTCCGTTTCAAGTGCTAACGTTAGCACTCTTGCCGTCTGAGTGCTAAGTCAATACATAATATAGACGCATAAGCAGATTTTGTCAACACCTTTTTGCCGTTTTTTTACTGTTTTGAAACACTTTTAACAATTTGTTTACAAAAAAATGCCGCTGACGGTTTTGCCGACAGCGACAGTAAGTTTTCTTAATTATTCAGTGCGGATTTTTCCGAACGCTTTTTTAAGAGGCAGGAAAATGATGAATGTCAGAACGGAATTGATGACAGCCTTGAGAAGGTTGAAGGGAATGATTGCAGGAATGAGCATGCCGACAACCGTCTGCACACCTGCGCCGAGGAAAAGCCCCGTAAAAATAAGGTTGAGAGGTATCATAACAACCGTCATTGCAAGACTGCCTGCCGCAAGACCGATAACAAGGCTTTTTGTGTTTTTGCCGCAAAATCTGTAAATCAGCGAAGCGGTAAGCATCATAACACCCGAAGCGACAAGGTGCATCACCAAGCCAATCCATCCGCTTGCGGCGCTGACGGTGAGTGCCTGAACAAGACAGACAACAAGCAAAACCGCCATACCCATAAGCGGATTTAAAAGCAGGGCACCAATCAACACGGGCACGTCTGCCATGTCATACTCAAGAAACGATGCCGAGGGAATAAGCGGAAAGCGCACCACATAAAGCGACACGATTGAAACCGCCGCAAGCATTGCCGTTACGCACAGACCCAAAACGCTGTTGAAGCCCTTGCCGTTTGATTTTTTCATAAAATCATCTCCAAAAAATAAAAATACCCACCGCAAAGGTGGGGCGAAAATATGTAATATAAACATATTCTCTCACATCCGGACTTTACCGTCGAAAGCGTGACGAAAGCAATCCGAACCGTGTTTTTTGTCGGATTATTTTTGTCACTTCTGCGTTAAAATACTCGCAAACCCGAAAGGGTTTGCTGCGTTTTGTGCCTTGAATTGTCAGAAAATCCTCTCGACAAAAAATCTCCAACCCAAAAACAAAGGTTTTTTAGATGATTTTTGGTGTTGAGGATGACGACAGGCTGACGCCTTTCTAGTCCGAAACTCCGAAAAGCGCTAAAAAAACTCATTTTTGGGCAGGTTCGGATTGTTTTCGGCACGCTTGCGGAATTTCACCGTTTCAGCCTTTTAAAAAAAGGGTCGCAGACTTTTACTGCCGGTGGGGAATTGCACCCCGCCCCGAGAATCTGCTTATAATTATACCTTTCTGCACAAAAAAGTCAAGAATATCGTCAATATTTATTTGTATTTTGTAAAACGGTATGATAGAATAAATGTGTATGTTAATATTTTACGGAGGAATGCGATATGAATTTCACAAGCTGCGGCGCAGGTCCCGCCGTTGAGGGATACTGCCTGATAAAATCCGTTGACAAAAAAATCACTTCAAAGGGTGTGCCTTACCTTGATATGATTCTTGCCGACAGCAGTGACGAAATTGTTGCAAAGCTGTGGGATTACAAAGAAACACCCGATAATATCTACGGGATTTCCGACCTTGTCAAGGTCAGGGGCACAATGGTACCCTTCAATGACACGGTGCAATTCCGTGTTGAGCGCATCCGCCACGTCACCGAGGCAGACGGAGTCAGAATCGAGGACTACGTACCCAGCGCAGAACTTGACGGTCAGACAATGTTTGACATCATCAGCGGCATTGTTGACGGCTTCAAGGATGAAAACCTCAAAAAGCTTGTCAAATGCGTTATGGAAAAATACAAGGAAAAGCTTCTTTTCTGGCCTGCCGCACTCAGACTTCACCACGCCGTCAGATGCGGTCTGCTTTACCACACCCTGTCAATAATCCGCCTTGCACAGTCAGTGGCAAAAATCTACTCCGCCATTGACAGTGACCTGCTTATCGCCGGTGCAATTCTTCACGACGTTGCCAAAACCGCCGAAATCAACGTAAGCTCCGCAGGTGTTGCAACCGACTATTCCGTTGAGGGCAACCTGCTCGGTCATCTTGTTATGGGTGCAATCGAAATTTCACACATCGGCAGAGAAAACGGCATTGACGAAAACACGCTTATGCTTGTTGAACATATGCTTATTTCTCACCACGGCGACCCGGAATTCGGCGCCGCTGTCAGACCGATGTTCCTTGAAGCGGAAGTGCTTTCCGAGCTTGATATGCTCGATTCACGCATTTATGAAATCACACACGCCGTGGGCGAGGTTGATGAGGGTGAGTTCACACCGCGTCAGTGGGCGCTTGACAACCGCAAGCTTTATAATCACGGCAGAAGCGGCAGTAACGATATAAATCTTAAATAAATTTTGTTTCGGGAGGTATATATTATGCGCAATCACGAAGTAACCGCACGTCAGCCCCTGCTTAAATCCGACGGCTCTCTGCGTGAGCCCGGCTGGTCAAAACAGCTTGTGCAGGTCTATGACCGCAATCAGATCAAGGCACCCAAATTCCGCATTAAAGAATGGGACTACTATCTTGTTGTTTCAGAGAAAAACAATTTCGGCGTTGCTTTCACAATTTCAGACGACGGCTACATCGGTCTGCAATCCGCAACCCTGCTTGATTTTTCAAAGCCCTGGGAGCACACGGAAACAATTCTCAACGCTCTGCCTATGGGCAAATTCAAGCTTCCCTCCGACTCCTCCAAGGGTAACACCGTCTATCACGACAAGCGCCTTGACCTCGAATTCAGAGTTTCGGCAGGCAAGCGCGAAATTCTCTGCTCTTACAAAAATTTCAGCGACGGTAAAACACTCACCTGCGACATTACTCTTGAACAGCCCGAAATGGACACAATGGTAATTGCAACACCGTGGAAAGAAAAGAACACCGCATTTTATTACAACCAGAAAATTAACTGTATGCGTGCAAGCGGCAAGGTTGTTTTTGACGGCAAGGAATATGTTTTTGACCCCGCCACCGATTTCGGCACTCTCGACTGGGGCCGCGGTGTGTGGACCTATGACAACACCTGGTACTGGGGTTCGGGCAACTGCGACATTGACGGTCACGCTTTCGGCTTCAACATCGGCTACGGTTTCGGCGACACCGCCGCCGCAAGCGAAAACATTCTTTTCTATGACGGCAAATGCCATAAGCTTGACGATGTAAGCTTCAACATTCCCGAAGAAAACGGTGTCAAACAGTACACAAAGCCGTGGACCTTTTCTTCAAGTGACGGCAGATTTGAAATGGAGTTTGTCCCCATTATCGACCGCGCCGCAAAAATTGACATCAAGGTCATCATCACCGACCAGCATCAGGTTTTCGGCAGAATGAGCGGCAAGGCAATCCTTGACGACGGCACCGTTATCGAAATCAAAGATGTGCTGTGCTTTGCCGAGGATGTTCACAACAAATATTAATAATTTAAGGAAATAAATATGGACTGGACTGAAATTAAAATTACCGTTGACGCAAAAAGCGTTGACAGAGCGGGTGACATTGCCCATATGGTTGTGCCTTACGGCATTTACATCGAAGATTACAGCGCCCTTGAGCAAGAAGCCTGGGAAATTGCCCACATCGACATAATTGATGAGGAGCTGCTCAAAAAAGACCGCACCAAAGGCATTGTTCACATTTATATTTCACCCGAGGAAAATCCCAACGAGGCAATTTCTTTTCTCACCGCCCGTCTTGAGGCGGAAAAAATCCCCTTTGAAATTGACAAAACTGCCTGCAAAAATGCAGACTGGGAAAACAACTGGAAGAAATATTTCAAGCCCATCCCCGTCGGAGAAAAGCTGCTTATCCGCCCCATCTGGGAGCAGGAATATGATGCCGGCAACCGCGCCGTGCTTCACCTTGAGCCCGGTCTTGCCTTCGGCTCCGGTACTCACGACACAACAAAGCTTTGCCTTGAGGCGCTTGAAGCAACTGTCAAAAACGGCGACGATATGCTCGACATCGGTTGCGGAAGCGGTATTCTTTCCGTTGCTTCACTCTTGCTTGGCGCAAAAAGCGCAGTCGGCGTTGACATTGATGCCCTTGCTGTCAAGACGGCAAAAGAAAACGGCAGAAACAACGGCTTCGGCGAGCCCGAACTTTGCTACCTTCAGGGCAGTATGACCGATAAGGTCACAGGGCAGTTTGATGTTATTGCGGCAAACATTGTTGCCGACATCATTGTGCTTTTATGCAAAGACATTGCACGTTTTCTCAAACCGGGCGGTGTTTTCATCACTTCGGGAATCATTGAGCCGCGTGAGGACGATGTGCTTGCGGCTTTTTCAGAAAATAAACTCAAGGTGCTTTCCCGCCGTGAAAGCGGCGGTTGGCTGTGCTTCACAGTAACACCTTAACGGAGGATTGAAAAATGAAAAAATTTTTATCTCTGTTTCTCGCGGCAATTCTTGTTTTCTCCTGCAGTGCGTTTGCTTTTGCACAAGATGATAAATGCGACTGCGGCAACACTCCGCTGATTGTTGTCAGCGGTATGGGTGCACGTCCCTACGTGCTTGATGCAGGCACTGAAAACGAAAAGCAGGTTTTTCCGCCCGTTATTGATGCCGCTGAGCTTGCAGGTGCGGTTATTGCCGGTCTTGGCGGTGCGGCGGTAACGCTCGATTGGAACACTCTCGGCGATATCGTTCTTCCTTACGCAAAAGGACTTTTCGAAGAATTTTCTTACAACGAAAACGGCGAGCCGAAATACAACGTCACAACGCAGACCTTTGAAAACTCAGCCGCGCTTGAACCTGATATGATTCAGGAAACGCTCGGCAACGAGGACGGCCAGCTTCAGACCGCCGTTGACCTCTACGGTGCAGACCATACATATTTTTTCAACTATGACTGGCGCAGAAGTCCCCTTGAAAACGGCAAAGACCTCAACACCCTTGTTGAAAAAGCTCTTGCGGAAACGGGACACGAAAAGGTTGATTTCACCGTTTGCAGCATGGGCGGTATTCAGGCAATGGCTTACTTTGCACAGTTCGGCGGAAACGACGTCGAATCCTGTGTTTTCCTTTCCTCGACCTTCTACGGCACATACCTTGTCGGAGACCTTTTCAACAAAAGAATTGACTTCAACGGCACAAACATCAGAGATTACGTTGAAGCTCTTTATATTGTCAACGATTTTGTCGACGAACTCATAAATGTACTTTTTGAAGTGCTTGACACAACGGGAATTTATGACGGAGTTCTGTCTGTTGTTGACGGTGCGGTTGATGCGCTCAAAGACCGTGTTTACAAAGAAATCCTCGGTGAAGTTTTTGTCACAATGCCCGGCCTGTGGGCTCTTGTTAATGAAGAGGATTACAAAAGCGGTCAGGAAATGCTGCTTGACCCCGTAAAGCACGCAAAGCTTATCGAAAAAACCGATGCTTTTTATAATCTTATCACCGTCAGACGCGATGAAATCATCAGCGAAATTATGGCAGACGGCACAAACGTCAGTGTTTGCTCTCACTACAACATCCCACTTGTTCCCGTCAATGAAAGAGCCGATGAATACGGCGATGCTCTGCTTGAAACCGCCCGCACAAGCGGCGGCGCGACCTGCGCACTGCACGGTCAGACCCTGCCCGAGGATTATGTTCAGGCAGTAAACGACGGACACAATCACATTTCGCCCGACAGATGCATTGACGCTTCCACCTGCGTTCTGCCCGAGTCAACGTGGTTTTTCCGTGACCTTCACCATGTTGCCGCAAGCCACGGCACACAGATGAACAAATTTGTTTTCTGGCTTCTCAACTTTGAGGGTCAGCCCACAATCTTCTCAAATCCGGATTATCCGCAGTTTTTCGTTGCCGATGCGGAGGAAAACATAACTCCCGTCGGTAACATTCACGACACCGTTGATATTGAAATTCCCGACACGGGTTCGCACACCGGCAGCGCAATTTTCCTGCTTGCCGCCGCTTTGCCCTGCGCCGTGATTTTCAGAAAAAAACGCAACGGCAAAGCTGAATAAACAAAAATTAACCTCGGGTTCATTATTGAACTGCCCCAAATTGTGCGGACAGTACAAAAACACCCCTATGGCAGAAATATTTAATTAAGCGACATACTGACTTCGTTTTTCAAGCGGAGTCAGTTTTGTTTTTAATTGGATTCTTTCATTGTTGTAAAAGTGTAT